>JBGVOD010000041.1:0-6451 GCA_045126215.1 Lachnospiraceae bacterium
TATTGCACACGTTACAATGTTGGCAAGTGCTGGTATTATCACAAATGAAGATAAAGATACAATTATTGCCGGACTAAAGAGTATTGATGAGGATATTACATCCGGCAAGCTTGAGATTACTACTGAACATGAAGATATTCATTCATTTGTAGAGGCAAATCTTATTGAAAGAGTTGGCGACGCAGGAAAGAAACTTCATACAGGAAGAAGCAGAAATGACCAGGTAGCTTTAGATATGAAGCTTTATACAAGAGATGAAATAAAAGAAGTTGATGAGTTATTAAAGAATCTTCTTCAGGTAATTATCAGAATTATGAAGGAAAATGTTCATACATATATGCCTGGATTTACACATTTGCAGAAAGCGCAGCCTATAACAGTTGCACATCATTTTGGCGCGTATTTTGAAATGTTTAAAAGAGACAGACAGAGACTTCATGATATATATGAGCGTATGAATTATTGTCCACTTGGCTCAGGAGCTTTGGCTGGTACAACATATCCGCTTGACAGAGAATTGACAGCAAGTCTTCTTGAATTTTATGGTCCAACTCTCAATAGTATGGATTCTGTTGCAGATAGAGATTATCTGATTGAGTTTTTATCTGCAATATCTACAATAATGATGCATCTTAGCAGATTTTCAGAAGAAATCATTATTTGGAATTCAAATGAATATAGATTCGTTGAGCTTGATGATGCGTATTCTACAGGTAGCAGTATTATGCCACAGAAGAAAAATCCTGACATAGCTGAATTAGTAAGAGGAAAGACAGGACGTGTATATGGTGCACTTATGTCATTACTTACAACAATGAAGGGTATTCCTCTTGCATACAACAAGGATATGCAGGAAGATAAGGAATTTACATTTGATGCTATTGATACTGTAAAGGGATGTATTTCTTTATTTACAGGAATGATTGATACAATGTCATTTAGAAAAGATGTTATGGAAAATAGTGCAAAGAATGGTTTTACCAATGCTACTGATGCTGCAGATTATCTCGTTGGTAAAGGCGTTCCATTCAGAGATGCACATGGTATTGTTGGACAGCTTGTATTATTCTGCATTGATAAGGATATTGCTCTAGATGATATGACTATTGATGAGTTCAAGGCAATAAGTCCTGTTTTTGAAGAAGACATCTATGAAGCTATTGCACTTAAAACATGTGTAGAGAAGAGAGTGACTATTGGTGCTCCTGGTGCAGAGACAATGACAAAAGTAATAGAGATAAATGAAAAATATCTTAGTGAAAACTAAGGTTAGTATAAGGAGAATGAAATGCAGTTATATGATGAATTAGTAGCCAGAGGACTTATTGCTCAGGTTACAGATGAAAATGAAATAAAAGAAATGATTAATAATGGAAAGGCAACTTTCTATATTGGTTTCGATCCAACAGCTGACAGTCTTCATGTTGGACATTTTATGGCGCTTTGTCTTATGAAGAGACTTCAAATGGCAGGTAATAAGCCGATTGCACTTATTGGTGGTGGTACGGCAATGATTGGTGATCCATCAGGTCGTTCTGATATGCGTCAGATGATGACAATAGAAACTATTAATCACAATTGTGAATGTTTTAAGAAACAGATGAGCCGATTTATTGATTTTAGTGATGGAAAGGCTCTTATGGTTAATAATGCTGACTGGCTTATGGATCTTAACTATATTGAAGTATTAAGAGAAGTAGGTGCTCATTTTTCAGTTAATAGAATGCTTTCACATGAATGTTATAAACAGAGAATGGAAAGAGGTCTTACATTCCTTGAGTTTAACTATATGATTATGCAGAGCTATGATTTCTATGAATTATTCCAGAAATACGGATGTAATATGCAGTTTGGCGGAGATGATCAGTGGGCAAATATGCTTGGTGGTACAGAACTTATCAGAAGAAAGCTTGGTAAGGATGCTCATGCAATGACAATTACATTACTTCTTAATTCAGAAGGTAAAAAGATGGGTAAGACACAGTCCGGCGCTGTATGGCTTGATCCTGATAAAACATCACCATATGAGTTCTATCAATACTGGAGAAACGTTGCAGATGCAGATGTTCTTAAATGTATCAGAATGCTTACATTCCTTCCTCTTGAAGAGATTGATGCAATGGATAGCTGGGAGGGTAGTCAGTTAAATAAAGCAAAAGAAATTTTGGCATATGAACTTACAAAGCTTGTTCATGGTGAAGAGGAAGCAAAAAAAGCAGAAGAGAGTGCAAAAGCATTATTTGCAGGTGGAGCATCAAGCGAAAATGTTCCAACAGTAAGTCTCGGAGCAGAAAATGTTACAGATGAAGGCGCAGAATTGTTAAATGCAATGGTTGTGGCTGGTATGGTTACATCAAAATCAGAGGCTAGAAGAGCTGTTGAACAAGGCGGAGTATCTGTTGAAGGTGAAAAGATAACAGACATTAAGTATGTTATAAGCAAGGAAGCTCTTGAAAATGGTGTTCTTGTAAAAAAAGGAAAGAAGATTTTTAAGAAGATAACATTGTAGTTAGAATATGGAAGTGGTTTAATGACTTTTGAGCTAAAAGAGAAAAGTGAACTTACAGATAAAATTTCAAATGAATATGTAGAGGCTGAATTTGCAAGATTTGGTGGCGAGCTTATAAAGCTTTATTCCAGAAAAACCGGGATACAGTATATGAGTGAGCCAAAGCCTGGTACATGGGATAGGATATCACCTGTTCTTTTTCCTATTATCGGATGTGTAACTGACAATAAGATTATATGTGATGGAAAAGAATATGATATGTATATTCATGGGTTTGCTCATTTTCAGAATTTTGATTTGTTTGAAAAAACTGAAAACAGTATTGTTTATGTATTAAAATCTGAAGGACGATATAGAGACGTATACCCTTACGAGTTTGAACTCTATTTATCATATATATTACTTGATGATGGAATAAAATGTGGATGGAAGATTGTCAACAAGAGTAACTGTAAGATGTTTTTTTCAATTGGTGGTCATCCTGCATTTAAGTGTCCGATTGATGATAGCGATAGAAATGAGTATTTTATAAAGTTTCATGGAGCTTCAAAGCTTAGCAGATCACTTATAAATATGTCTAATGGTTGTTTGCAACCTGATAAGGAGAATATTGACACCAGTCTTAAAGATAAAAATGGTGAAGTAGGGTTGTTAATGTTTTCTGATGATTTATTTGACAGAGATGCATTGGTAATCGAAGACAATCAGGTACATCAGGTATCATTACTAAAACCTGATAAGACACCGTATTTGTCTGTACAGTTTGATGCACCGGTATTTGGTGTGTGGACAGAAGCTGGTAAAAAGTCACCTTTTGTATGCATCGAGCCATGGTATGGAAGATGTGATATGATGGGATTTAAAGATGAATTTTCAAAAAGGGACTGGCAGAATTCACTGGATGCAGGTGAAGTATTTGAAAAGTCATATAGAATAAAAATTTTTGGCTAAGTGTATTGAGTTATAAAATGATAAATGTTGTGTTTATATAGGATGGTAATATGCTTTATATTATTGATGATTTGCTTTTTTGGGGGCCATATATAATAGCTGCTGTAGTAATAGTTTTTGTAATCATACGATTTTTCATACGTGTTACAAAACGTATTAATAAAAATGAAGGTATGACTAAAGAAGAACTTAAATATGAAGTACAAGACGGAATTAACACAGTCGTAGAAAATTCACAGTTAATCGGAGGGATAGTTGGAGATGTAAGTGGCCTTGTAGATTGTGTGAAGGGTGTTTGCGAATTTGAAGGGGATTATCCGAAATACCCATGTGCAGAAGATTATATTAATGTTGATGATAATTCAAAATATGGACATGTCACAACAATGTATCAAGGTCCAAATTGGATGTGCCCAAAGTGTAGTCGTTCAAATCCCTCATATGTCGGTTCGTGTGCATGTGGATTCAACAAGAGAGAAAAGAAATAATATGTGTTGTTAAGTGATTGTATAGTTTTTGACTATATAATCACTTTTTTGTTGAAGAAATTTATAAAATATGTTAGAATTAAATTCAAATAAATAGTGATACAATTAAATACATCGGAGGACATTACCATGAAAGATAATGAAAAGATTTTAGATGGGGATTTATTTGTAACGGATGATATGGAGGTTTCACAGTATGAAACTGTCTATGATTCTGAAAATGTTGATTCTTCTTCAATGGAAACAGTTGATGCGGTAGGTGAAGAAACATTTGAATCTGCAGATAAAGAGGATGGAAAAGAACAAAAAAAGAAGAAGAAAAAAGAAAAAATCGAAAATTTTGAAAATGTAATTGTTGAGAAAAGAAAAGGTCTTAGATTAACGGCAAAGCTTATCTCTGTAGTGGTAGCAATACTATTTGTTTTAACAGGTATTTCTACTGTTATTTCTGTATCTACTATGAAATCATCGACAATGAAATTGGTTGAGAATCAGTTGGATTCTTCAGTATATTCACTTGTTGAATATTATTCAGGATTAAGTAGTGCGAACTTCAAAGTAACAGAAGATGGTAATTTTTATAAAGGAAGTTATATCATCCAAGAATATTCGTTTATATATGATGTTGCTGCAAAGAGTAATATGGAAGCAGCGCTCTTCTTTGAAAATAAGGCGTATGTGTCTACAATAGAAAAAGGTGAAGGATTTGACCTTGATATAAAAGTACCAGAAGATATATATAATGATATCAAAGAGTCAAAGGAAACAGTGCTAAAAAGAGGAATAGAAATAGATGGAGTTTCATATATAGCAATATACTCTCCACTTATTCAACCATCAGATGGTTCTGTATGTGGTATGGTATTCTGTGGCATTCCTGAAAAGAATGTAAGTAAAGAAATCAATAGTTCGATTTTTAATGTTGTAATCTCAAGCCTGATTTGTATTGCTATAAGTTCATTTATTGTTGTTCTTGTACTTAAAAAGATTATTAAACAGCTTAAGAAGACTGTTAACAATATGAATAGTTTATCAGAAGGTAGACTTGATGTTGAGGTAGGCAAGGAATTATCAAATAGATCCGATGAAATCGGCGATATTGCAAGAAGTGTTGAGACAGTTGTAAACAACTTTAAGAATGTTGTTACAAGAATTGTAAGTGCTTCAAATAACTTAACTGATTTTACACAGCAGTTTATTGATTCGTTTATAAAGATTACAGATACAATTGATAATGTAAATGTCGCTGTAGAAGAGATTGCAAATGGTGCTACAAATCAAGCAACAGAGACACTCAATGCCAACAGTAAAGTTGCTAATATGGGTGGGGCAATTGGACATGCATCTAACAATGTAGGATTGTTAGGTGAAAGTTCATCAAAAATGAGAGTTTATAGTGATGATGCCAGCAACACATTAGATGAATTAGAGAAGATAAGTGAGCAGACTAAAAAATCAGTATATGATGTCCAGAGTCAGACAAATCTTACAAATAAGTCTGCACTTGCTATTCAGGAAGCAACATCTCTTATTGCAGATATTGCCAGCCAGACAAATCTTTTATCTTTGAATGCTTCTATTGAAGCTGCAAGAGCTGGTGAAAATGGAAGAGGTTTTGCAGTTGTTGCAAATGAAATCAGAAATCTTGCTGACCAGTCAAGATTATCAGCAGAAAAGATTTCGCAGATTGTTGATGACCTTATTCTTAACTCTAATGTAAGTGTTAAGACAATGGATGAGGTCATGGGAATAATTGAAACTCAGAATGTTAAACTTAATGATACAAAGAGAATGTTTGGATCATTAAATGATGAAATAAAAGAAGTTAATAATGCAATCGAGTTGATTGAAAAAGAAATGAAAGAACTTCTTAATACAAAAGATGCTGTTTCTGATACTGTTGAAACTCTTGCAGCAATTGCTGAAGAAAATGCAGCTAGTACAGAAGAAACATCAGCCTCTATGGTTTCTCTTACGGAAATTGTTGATGAATGTAAGAATGCTACAGATGAGTTGAGCATGTTGGCATCTGAACTTAATGAAAGCATAAGTATATTTAAGATTTAGATTTGCTTATTTTACTTTTTCATATGTCCTCTTTTAAAAACGGGGCCTTCGCATTAACCGGCGAGGCCTCGTTTTTAGTTTAATTTGTTCCGTTTTTTGGATATAAGAAGAAACTCTAATATCCTACAAAAGTCAAAAATGATGATATACCTTTTACAATATTTCAATTAAAGTGTAAATATACCTTTTTACTGGGGAAAATAAGCAATTAAATATACTTAACACAGTTAAATGCATAGAATTTCGGCTAAGACAGTAAAAACAGGAATAAGCAAGCCGAAAACTCAGGAAACAAGAACAAATTAAAATGCAAGAATAAGAGAAATAACAAGGAAATTTCGGCTAAGAGAAGGAAAAACAAGAATGCATAGCCGAAAAAACTGGAAAATAGCAAGTAATAAAGAAGTGCAAATAATAGAAATAACCAGAAGATTTC
>JBGVOD010000042.1:0-57809 GCA_045126215.1 Lachnospiraceae bacterium
TATATACCCGTAATATTCACTTTATGTATGCCATTGTATTTAAACACATATTGCTTTTGAAATAATGAATCTAACATTTCTTCACTTACATGACTTACATCATCTATGTTCCCTATCTCAAATGAGGTCAACATATATGGCAATACAGTGTCGCTTACCATAATATCATCATAACTATCAGGAAAATCTCCAAATAATATCTCTTCGCTATTATTAATTGTTGATACCGTAGCATACGCCCCTCCAGTTGAATAGTTAATCTCCCCCTCCGGCTTTTTTTCCTTGTACACATCCATCATAATTCTTGTATCTAATGCTGTAGTCATTTGTCTTTCATATAACTCTTTTATCTTATTTGAGCTAACTATACTATATATTTCATCAAATGGATTTACTGTATAATTTACACCAACTATATTAAATATTATACTTTCACCTGATCCATCATTTAATGATATCGTCTTTCCAATACAATCTTCACCAAACAATGTATCTGCAACATCTTTTGCTAAAATAATACTATCATCATCTTTTAAAAATTCTCCTTTAATATCATATGACATAATTCTATCACAGAAGAAATCATCAATATTAACTTGCTTAATAACTGCCTGACAGGTCTTTTCATTATTGTTAAAAAACCAACTGTCTAAATCCATATATACTTCTACTATTTCTTTTGTTGAATACTTGCTTTTAATATCTTGAATTGTTGTCTTTTCAAATGGCGTTTCTTTATATCCTAGATTTGCAGTACTATCATAAAATACACTTATCAGGTCACTTTCCAGATAATTTACATTTACACTTTTTGAGACTTTTTCTCCTAACTTGTTATAATCAAATACAAGTGCTATCATTCCTATTGCCATTGCTATGACTAAAGCAATTGAAAAAATCTTTGAAAATCTTTTCTTCACACTATTATTACCTAATATTCCTGTTGCTTTTATTCGATTCTTTAAATGACTATTATTTTTTTCCACATCAATATTTTTCTCATCTCGTATATTTATTTCTTCAATAACTTTTTCGCCTTTTTGAGAATCTTCTACAACTATTCCATCAGATATTTTTATTATTCTATCTGCATATTTTTGTGCTAATTCCATATCATGTGATACAACAATTATATGCCTGCCATCTTTCATTTTAGAAATAAGTTCCATAACTATTTCTGCATTTGCTGAATCAAGATTACCTGTAGGTTCATCTGCAATAAGTATTTCTGCCTCTTTTGATATACTTCTCACAAATGCCACACGCTGCTTTTCTCCACCCGATAATGTTTCCGCTTTTTGCTTTAAGTCTGATATTCCTATTTCAGAAAGTTTCCTTTGAAATTCATTATTTTTCTTATCTGCAATAAGCAATCCTACCTGAACATTCTGACTGATTGACAATCCAGAAATCAAGTTAAAATCCTGAAAAATAAATCCCACCTTATTTGCTCTGTATTCATTTAAATCCTCAGAAATATCTTTTGCATCCAGATATACCTTTCCACGAGTGGCATCATCCAATCCACCTATTATATTAAGTAATGTCGACTTTCCTGCCCCTGAACTTCCAACAATAAAAGTTAATTGTCCTCTATTTATTGTAAGGTTTATATCCTTTAATATCTCTTTATTGCCAAACTCCTTGCACACATTTAATATTCTTATCATTTTATTTATCTCCACCTATCTCTGTTTTATATATACAATTTCCATATAAAACAGACTCTATATTTGAATAACCATTTAACCCATCATATTCATATATTCCATCATCTTTTTTTATACTTTCCACAAATAACTTTTGTTCAGATAAATATTTATATTCTCCAAATAAATCAAAGCAAACAAAAAATCTATACGTAGAATAAATATCAGGAATATATCCACCTTCTTCTGCAGCCTTACTACCACCATTTACAGTTAATTTGTTGTATGTATTATATAAATCGCCACTATCAATAAGCTTTGTATTCAATACCATATCCAATATAAACATATCCGTTACAATAACAGAATTCATCACATCTCTGTTTTTTAAACCTTTTTTCATTCCATCTACAATCTTATCAATCTGTCCTTTAGTTATATGTACATCTATACCATGTATTTGCAAATCCATAATTATTTCTATAGCTTTTCTTGCACATGAAATGTCATTCTCAATCTCTGTATCATATTGTAGTTCATCCAGTACCTCATCAATAATTTGTTGAATATCATCTTTACCAATACTGATACTATAGTTATTTATTTGCTGTTCTAATATGATAGTATAATATAAATAATTAACCTGTTCTATAGGTGTCTGCATCTGTTTTATACTTTGATAAAGTTCTGATATATATTCCTTTAGCTTATTATAATCCAAACTATATCCAGAATTTTTTGCAAGTACAACTCCATAAACAGTCTCAAGAATACTTATATCACTATTGCCAATTTCCAGATTTTCAATCGCAGCATCTACCCTATTAATAATTATGTTATACATATATTCATTTTTATTAGTTTCTGTATATAAAATTATATTTTTTATCATTTGAAGATCTATGTCATTTTCAAAATCTTCTTGCATGTTCTCATAGTATTTCTGTATCTTTACATTTGAATAATTTTCTTCAAATATCTTTGCAATTTTATAAAACTCAACATATGCTAATTCAGCATCATTACTTTTTATATCAAGGCTCTCATAATAATCTTTCCAATATTCAAACCAATCTCTTTCTCTCTCAAGAATACTATCATCTATCAGTTTCAAAACAGACATACAATATAATATATCTCCACCCGAGTTATAAAAAGTTGCCGCTTTTCCTGTTAAAAAATCGTAACTTTCATAAACATCTCTGACACCTGATACAATATCAAATCTATTACAACTAACTATATCAGGAATATTATTACAACACATTGCTGTCAAAACAATCTTTATATTTTTTGAATCGCTCTTATCATTTAAGTAAAATAAATCTGTCTCATCATCATAGTATTTTTCCATACAATCATATATTTCATCTATATTGTACGGAATATGAAGCTTGTTACATATATTTACATAATATAGAAGATTTAAAATATCCAAATTATTTATATTAATGCTTTTGATAGCACTCTTTTTCTCATCTAATTCTTTCAGAACATTATCGTAGTTTATAGTATCTGTAAGTTCCAAAATTGAATTAATCATATAGAGATTTTCACATGAGACATCTGCCTTAAATCCTATAATTTCATCATTCTCTACAAGTCTCGTATCAAGAAACTCATTTATATTTGCCTTTTCCTTATCAGATAAAGTAAAATCCGTATTCATTATTTCACTAAAACTGTATTTCTCTTTTATCTCATAATATGAAAATCTTTTTTTATAAATGAAAAATACCACTAAAACTGCTATTGCTAATATTACACATACTAATATTAGCCATTTTTTCTTATTTGTCTCTTTCATACATTAAACCCCTTATTGTTTATTAAAAATATCTATACCACTTTTTTCGATTTCGATGTTCACATGCCGATAGTGTACAGAAATCTTCTTTTATGACCATAACCCACAGTCTAAAAACAGTAGATTATGGTCACCTTTTTTAATATTGTCAGAATCACTACAGCTATACAATAGCAACACAATTCTTTGGTATCAAACTTTGTCTACTAATTTCCAAATGAGTAAAAATTAGAACCAAACTGTACTGTTGCTGCTGTTCTCATTGAACAATTCCATACAGCTAATAAGCCTGTATGCTTATAATTAAAATCTATATTGATAAACCAGTCATTGCTTACAACATATGTATATGTGGCAGAATGTCCACTAAGACTTGCACTTGCGTTTGGTCCTGATGGTGACGCACCTATTCCCATTGAACCAATACCTGAGCAGCTTAATATGTCTTTGTGTGTTATACTGTCTGCGTTATAAGGACTCATTCCTACCCATGCAGTTCTAGATGTACCTTTGGCACCCCACGATACATCCCAAAAATTACTCTGTGTCCAAAAAGTACAATTATACTTTGTATATGCGTAACTTCCTTTCATACTATTTCTAGCATATCCGCTACTGGCACTAGCTGTAATAGCCATAGATAACACAACCATACATGACAATGCAACTGCCACTACTCTTTTAAATATACGTTTCATTATTTTATTCTCCTCCTTATTAAAAACATGACATTTACACACGATAAAAAGTGATATATCTTCTCATGAACCCTTCATCCGTGTCATAATTCTGATAACACCCCAAACCAGAACAATATATATAAACTACAAGTTAGCTACTCATGTAGTTTATAACAAAAAATTAAAAAGTGCTTTTACATCATATGAAATAACTTTCTTATAATGTAAAAAAGCAAAGGAACCTTCATTTCCTTTGCTTTATCTTTCGTAACTAATATAGAAACTATATCTTATAATCCATATTATGTCAACTTATTTTTTACATATTTCGACATTTTTTTACTAATTGTTTTCATTATGTTTGATTTTTTTATTTCACCTGCAAATTCAAATCCTTTTTTTGCAGCAATAACTGCTATAAACTCATTAATTACCGCTACTGCAGCGATTGTTCCCTGTACGATTTGTACATACTGAGGAGCAGATGAAAGTGTAGCACAGATAATACCTGTAAATACAAGTGATACTCCAGAATGGGGAAGTAGTGTTAATCCAAGATATTTCTGTACAGTATCTGGCATTTTTGTAATTTTTGCTCCAAACATTGCACCAAAGTATTTACCCAAAGCTCTTGCAAAAATATACACAAAAGTATATACCCCTGCGCCAAGAATCAATCGATAGTTCAAAGGTGCGCCAAGATCAACAATTGCAGCCAACAACGAAACACCAAGAATTGGTGAAAAAATTCCTATAATTTCCTTCAATCGCTCTGGCTTTACCATATTAGAAAAAACTGCTGCAAATGAAACTCCCATAAGCATATAATTCAATGTGATTTCTGAAAGCAGAAAAGTATTAATTAACCATCCTATGACCATTGTAACAGTAATTCCAGAAAGTAATGCAAGAAGAGTAGGCACCTTTCCTTTAATTTTTTTCAAGATAAAACCTGTCTTGCTACCAAAGAATTAACCGTAAAAAAAACGGCAATTCCAACAACATCATCTAATACGGTCATAGGAAGAAGAGTGTCAGTTACCGGTCCCTTAGCATGGAATTCATTTACAATAGACACTGCGGGTGCAGGTGCTGTAGCAAGAGCAATACCTCCAAATACAAATGCAAGGTAAATAGGAATATCTATAAATGCAAAAATCATTCCGAATGCCAGACTTACTACTGCAAATGTTCCAAGTGACTGCGTCAAAGTTGTAACAACCAAAGCCTTTCCAAAGCTTTTCATTTTCTTCCAAATGAGTTCCGTTCCGAGCATTACACCGAAAGCACACTGCATCCAGGTGATTGCCGTTTTATACCATCCTGTATCCATAACCTTCTGGGGCATTAACCCAATTGCATGAGGTCCAAGAATCATTCCAACAATCAGCCAACCTAATATTCATTATGGATGATTTGATACTTTATTTATATATATCGTCATTTGAAATTAATCAACGTAAATTTGTATTTATATTACCACATTTTTAACTTTTTTCTAGTCTTGCATTTTTTTTGCATATTCCTACAATTCCGAGAATCGTTTATACGAAAATACTGACAATATTAAAATAGCCAACCAAATAATGGTGCTTGAAATTATCGACAAAATCCTCATACTTTCTGTAATCTCTCCTGCGTTTGCAATAATCATAGTATTTTGCAAGGTTAATATCGCAACAAAGGTATCTATCAAACTTACTGTTCTAAGTTCTTTTATGAGGATATTGTCGATTTTTCTAGATTTTGAATAATGTAAAATTGCCATTATAATTCGATATGTTGTATATGTTGCCATAGTAATTGCTGGAATCATTCCATGATTGTATACTCTGCCACCCTTAATCATTACTGTTATAGGAATAATTAGAGATACATTCATTAAAAATATAATTATATGTGTTGAAAAATACACTTTTTTTCTGTAATTTTTCCATTTTTTACCGTATCTCTTGTCTGATTTTCTTTCAGCACATATTATTCTTCCTCTTACAATAGCTAATAAAACATAATAAACACATATTGATGCGTTCCATACAGATGAATAAATTAACCCAAGGAATCCATTATAAACAGCAAATGCTATTCCAACAATCAATGATAAAGCTGATGTGGTAAATGTTTTAAAATTATAATCTTTCTTCCACACATAAAAATATTGCTTCATCATTTTTTTCATTATTTAATCACCAAGCCTTCTGTCTTTAAAAACATTTTCTGGAATTACACACTTTTCTATAATTAATTTAATTTGTTCTATGGATTCTTTACAATCCCTGTTTATCCATTCCTGTATAATTGCCCATATACCACTTAGATAATACTCCATTCGGTAATTCTGCTCTTCTTTTGGTATTTGGAATCGCATCATTATTGGTTCAAGAATATGTTTTTTAATTCCTGAATACATTTTTTCTGCTCTCATACTGGCAGGATTATTTATTGCCGCTTTAAACACATTTCTGTTATCATATATAAATTGCAAATATGGTATAAGATATTTATCATTTATCAAAACCAGATTATCTAATGGCACAGATTCTAATTGTTCTAAAAAATTCTCTGGAGTCCTGTCAAAAGATTCAAGAAAATGACCAATAACATATTCTATTGTTTCTTCAATAAGGTCACCTATTGTTTCATAATGAAGGTAAAAAGTTGAACGATTCACTCCTGCTCCTTCACATATTTCTTTGACAGATATATACTCTATGTCTTTCTCTGCCAGAAGTTTTATAAGTGACTGATTCATCAAACGGGCAGTATTAAAATATTTACTTTCTGATTTGTTCATACAATACCGCCCCTTTCTTTATTCTTCGGCTTCACTAATTTCTTTAGCCAGCTGCATAATATCAAATGCATATTTCTTCTTTCCGCTCTCCAAGATTTTTTTATAAACTGGATAGTTAATACCCATTCCTAGGATTCCAATAATCCCTATAACAATTCCAATAGCTATCATGGCAGTGCTTCCATCACCGATAACCTTCATTGACAAGCACATTCCTGTTCCCAGTACAAGTGCCATAACTACACCAAACGAAAATGTAAAGATATTTGCAGGCTGCTTCGCCTTTCTGTCAAGTTTCTTAAGTGCAACCACCTTTGAAGTGTCCTTCGGTGCATACTCATTTGCAATTGCCTCTGCATAAATTTTATCTGTATTCATAGCTTTATAGCCTCCTTTATTTTTATATATTCATTATAGAAGACTATATATTTAAACTGAACAACACAAAAAGGAAAATATGTTGATTTAAGCGTCGAATTCGAAAAGACACTGTCTTTTCTCATGCGCGGACATTCGTTAAATGTCCGCTTTCAGCCAAATAAAAACAGCCCCTAACATGCAAGCATTCGGGGCTGTATTATATTTGTCTTTATTCGACGCTTAACTCAAAGTTTTCGCGACTATTCAACGATTGTAGCAACCTTACCAGAACCAACTGTTCTACCACCTTCACGGATAGCGAATCCAAGACCCTGTTCCATAGCGATTGGGTGGATAAGTTCGATTGTCATTTCAACGTTATCACCTGGCATACACATTTCTGTACCAGCTGGTAATTCACAAACACCTGTAACGTCTGTTGTTCTGAAGTAGAACTGTGGACGATAGTTGTTGAAGAATGGAGTATGACGACCACCTTCATCCTTTGTTAATACGTAAACCTGAGCTGTGAATTTCTTATGGCATGTAACTGAACCTGGTTTAGCAACAACCTGACCTCTTACGATATCTGTTCTCTGGATACCACGAAGAAGAGCACCGATGTTATCACCAGCCTGAGCTTCATCAAGAAGCTTTCTGAACATTTCGATACCAGTTACAACTGTCTTACGAACTTCTTCAGAAACACCAAGGATTTCAACTTCATCGTTAACATGAAGTGTTCCTCTTTCTACTCTACCTGTAGCAACTGTACCACGACCTGTAATTGTGAATACGTCTTCAACTGGCATTAAGAAAGGCTTATCTGTATCTCTTTCTGGATCTGGAATCCATGAATCTACAGCATCAAATAATTCAAGAATCTTGTCACCCCATTCAGATGAAGGATCTTCAAGAGCCTTAAGAGCTGAACCCTGGATGATTGGTGTATCATCGCCTGGGAATTCATATTCGTTTAATAATTCTCTGATATCCATTTCTACTAATTCAAGAAGTTCTGGATCATCAACCATATCACACTTGTTCATGAATACTACGATGTAAGGTACACCAACCTGTCTTGAAAGAAGGATGTGTTCCTTTGTCTGAGCCATAACACCATCTGTAGCAGCAACAACGAGGATAGCACCATCCATCTGAGCAGCACCTGTAATCATGTTCTTTACATAGTCAGCATGTCCTGGACAGTCAACGTGTGCGTAATGTCTCTTTTCTGTTTCGTACTCAACGTGAGCTGTAGAGATTGTGATACCTCTTTCTCTTTCTTCTGGAGCCTTATCGATGTTTTCGAATGCAACAGCTTCACCTGTACCTAATCTTTCATGAAGTGTCTTTGTAATAGCAGCTGTTAATGTTGTTTTACCGTGGTCAACGTGACCGATTGTACCGATATTACAATGTGGTTTTGTTCTTTCAAATTTAGCCTTAGCCATTTTGTAATCCTCCTAATTTCCTAAAATATTTTAATATTCTTAGCCTAAAAGGTGGATTACCACCTTTTGGCCATAAACGGCTATCTATGATTATATTGCATTATATAAAGATTTTCAAGCCTATTTTTGATTATTTTCTTATCTACCTCTTGCAGAGATAACTGCTTCCTGAACGTTCTTTGGAGCCTGTTCATACTTCTCAAAGAACATAGAGTAGTTACCACGACCCTGTGTATCTGAACGAAGTACTGTAGCGTAACCAAACATTTCAGCAAGTGGAACATAAGCCTTAACAAGCTTACCACCACTAATGTCATCCATGCTCTCAATACGTCCACGACGTGAATTAAGACCACCAATAACGTTACCCATATATTCTTCTGGCATTGTTACTTCAACCTTCATAATAGGTTCAAGAATAACTGGAGCTGCCTTCTGCATAGCATCCTTGAATGCCATAGAACCAGCAATGTGGAATGCCATTTCTGATGAATCGACTTCATGGTAAGATCCATCATATACTGTAGCATGAACACCAACAACTGGGAATCCAGCAAGAATACCAGACTGTGTAGCTTCTTCAATACCTTCACCAACTGCTGGGATATATTCCTTAGGAATAGCACCACCAACAACTGTAGATTCAAACTTGAATAATTCATCACCGTTTGCATCCATTGGTTCAAAGTGAACTTTACAGTGACCATACTGACCACGTCCACCTGACTGCTTAGCATATTTGCTATCTACGTCTACGGCCTTTGTAAATGCTTCTCTATATGCAACCTGAGGAGCACCAACATTAGCTTCAACCTTAAATTCACGAAGAAGTCTGTCAACGATGATATCAAGATGAAGTTCACCCATACCAGCGATGATTGTCTGACCTGTTTCCTGATCTGTATGAGCACGGAATGTTGGATCTTCTTCAGCAAGTTTTGCTAAAGCTTCACCCATCTTACCCTGAGCATCCTTTGTCTTTGGCTCGATTGCAAGCTCAATAACTGGTTCTGGGAATTCCATTGACTCTAAGATTACTGGGTGCTGTTCATCACAAATTGTATCACCTGTAGTTGTAACCTTAAGACCTACTGCAGCAGCGATATCGCCTGAGTAAACCTTTTCAATTTCTGTTCTGTTGTTTGCATGCATCTGAAGGATACGTCCAACTCTTTCTTTTTTATTCTTTGTAGAGTTAAGTACATACGAACCTGCGTTTAATGTACCTGCATAAACTCTAAAGAATGCCAACTTACCAACAAATGGGTCTGACATAATCTTGAATGCCAAAGCTGCAAATGGTTCTTCATCTGAAGACTTAACTGTTACTTCATTACCATCTTCGTCCTGTCCTGTAATGTCTGGAACATCAGTAGGAGCTGGCATAAATTCAAGAATGGCATCAAGAAGTTTCTGAACACCCTTGTTCTTGTAAGCTGTACCGCAAAGACATGGAATAGCATCACCTGCTATTGTACCCTTTCTTAAAGCTGCCTTAAGCTGCTCTACTGAAAGTTCTTCACCTTCAAGGTACTTTTCCATAAGTTCTTCATCTAATTCAGCACACTGTTCAACAAGCTTTTCATGATATTCTTCTGCCTGTTCCTTAAGTTCTGCTGGGATTTCACCGATAGTGATATCATCACCTTTATCGTTATTAAATACATATGCCTGCATTTCAAATAAGTCAATAATTCCCTTGAAGTCATCTTCCTGACCAATTGGAATCTGAATAAGAACTGGGTTCTTTCCAAGCTTTGTAACAAGCTGTTCACATGAACCAAAGAAGTTTGCGCCCATCTTATCCATCTTATTCATAAATGCCATACGTGGAACGCCATACTTATCAGCCTGACGCCATACGTTTTCTGACTGTGGTTCAACACCGTTCTGTGCATCAAATACACCTACGGCACCATCAAGTACTCTAAGTGAACGCTCAACTTCTACTGTGAAGTCTACGTGACCAGGAGTATCAATGATGTTGATACGATGTTCTGGAGCTCCAGCTTTTTTCTTACCATTTTCTTCAAGTGTCCAATGACAAGTTGTAGCCGCTGAAGTAATTGTGATACCTCTTTCCTGTTCCTGGGCCATCCAGTCCATAGTTGCAGTACCTTCGTGTGTATCACCAATCTTATGATTAACACCAGTATAATATAAGATACGCTCTGTTAATGTTGTTTTACCAGCATCAATATGAGCCATAATACCAATATTTCTGGTTCTTGCTAATGGATATTCTCTTCCAGCCATGGTTTTTTTCTCCTTCTATTAATAATATTATGCATAAATCACTCTGTTCGAATGACTAGAATCTGTAATGAGCAAATGCCTTATTAGCTTCTGCCATCTTATGCATATCTTCTTTTCTCTTAACTGAAGCACCAGTATTGTTTGATGCATCAAGAATTTCGTTGGCTAACTTTTCTTCCATTGTCTTTTCGCCTCTTTTACGAGAAAACATTGTAATCCAACGAAGAGCTAAAGCCTGTCTTCTATCTGGTCTAACTTCGATAGGTACCTGATAAGTAGCACCACCAATTCTTCTAGCCTTAACTTCGAGCTGTGGCATGATATTATTCATTGCTTCTTCAAATACTTCTAAAGCTGGCTTACCTGCTTTTTCTTCAACTCTTTCAAATGCTCCATATACGATCTTCTGAGCTACACCTCTCTTACCGTCTAACATAATGTTATTGATAAGCTTTGTAACTACCTTATTGTTGTATAATGGATCTGCTAATACGTCTCTTTTCTGAGTATGTCCTTTACGTGGCACGGTTCTTCCCTCCTTAATAAATTGTAATTAGATCAACGGTACTCACTAGATTGTGTTCGCGCACGGTACTTAAAAACATCATTTATCCAAAAATATTTCTAATCCGGCACAATTTCATTCAACCTAAAAATAACTTTCCTATTTTGCGTCCTTTGGTCTCTTAGCGCCGTATTTAGAACGAGCCTGGCGTCTCTTTGCAACACCTGCTGTATCAAGTGTTCCTCTAACGATATGATATCTTGTACCTGGTAAGTCCTTTACTCTACCACCACGGATAAGAACAACGCTATGTTCCTGAAGGTTGTGTCCTTCACCTGGGATGTAGCTAGTAACTTCGATACCGTTAGAAAGACGTACTCTGGCGATCTTTCTAAGAGCTGAGTTAGGCTTCTTAGGAGTAGCTGTTTTAACTGCTGTACAAACACCTCTCTTCTGTGGAGCAGATGTATTTGTAGCTTTCTTCTTTAAAGAGTTATATCCTCTCTGAAGTGCTGGTGCAGTAGACTTCTTTTCAGCTGTCTGTCTTCCTTTTCTTACTAACTGGTTAAATGTTGGCATTATTTTCACCTCCTGATTAGAAATATAAATAGTTAAAAATTTTAGCGCACAAAAATAGAGTACATTTTTATGCACGCCTTGACATTATAATTTAATCGTTATGCACTTGTCAAGCTGTTTTTTTAATCGAGTAGGCTGACACCTACTAGATTTTGCACGTAAACATTACACACCATCGTACTCCATGTTCTTACGACCAGCAAATACTATTTCATACAAGCATGATAGTGCTTGCCGGTCTTGTTCAACAGAGACGAGATACGCTTTGCGAATCTCGCTCTGATTAGCGGTCGTCAAATGTCCACTTGTGCAAGCACAGTGTCCATTTTCCTCGTCGCTATAACAAAAAAGAGCACATGTTAATGTGCTCTTTTGTATAATACCCAAAATCTACTTCATTATATATAAACTATACTCCTCGATTTAACACGCCCATATGTTACTCGTCTTTCCTATATAATGTATTGCCTAAAAGAAAGGAAACAGGTAATAACATTAATATAGGTAAAACGCCTTCATATTAGTAACAAATCGTGCGAAGGAAACCACTCCCTCGCATCAGTAACAAATTCTTGAAGGAAACCACTCCTTCATATTTCACATTATACCAAATCAAACAAAGTCATCCAATAACCCTATACTACCCTCCTAACTCCAAACAAATTATTTATATCCCATCAACGTTGACAGTTTATCATCAAAATACCATTATGTCAACAAAACATTGCGTTCATTTCAAAAAAACTTTTGTTCATTTGTGTTTTTCTTCGAATATTCTTTGTTCATTTTTCAAATATCCTTTGTTCATTGATACTTTTCAACAAATTTTTCAAAATTTTTTTTATAATTTAAATGTCGTATCGACATCTTCGCTTACATCAGAAATCTTAAGTACATAACCAATTTTAAGGGTTTTGACACTCTAATCCTACATATGATATAATTATAAATATGTAGATACTGCATTCAATATGCATTCATTTTTATATGGAAGTAAGTTTAGTCCATTACTTCTTCAGAGAATACAAAAGTCGTATTTACATAGAATATATTTTTAAATCAAAAAGATAATGAGGATATTTTTATGAACCCTTTAGTCAGTATAATTGTTCCAAACTACAATGGAGCGAAATATTTAGATGCATGTATTAACTGCCTTGTTGCACAAACCTATAAAAATATTGAAGTCATCATTGTTGATGATGGAAGTACAGATAATACACCAGCACTATGTGATGAATATGCCGAGAAATATGACTTTATCAAGGTTATACATAAAGCAAATGGTGGATTAAGTGCTGCAAGAAATTCTGGATTTGATGCATCAGCTGGTGAATATGTATATTTTTATGATGTTGATGATACAATATCTCCGACACTTATTGAAGACAATGTCAGATTGGCCATCGACAATGACGCTGATATCGTAATGTTTTGTTTTTGGTACTATGATGAAGCAAACGATGTACTAAAAGACAACGATATGAAAGATATTTTTATCGGTGGGCAGGATGAATTTTTCCATAAAAAACTTTGTGAAATAATAAAAAACGAAGTATTCAATGCTCCTTGGAACAAATTCATCAAAAAAAGTCTTATGACTGATAATAATATTAGATTTAATACTGACTACCCTATATACGAAGACATAAATTTTGCAGCAGATATTCTGCCTGCAGCAAGAAAAATTGTTATAAATAATAAGATGTATTATAAATATTTTGTAAGAAGTTCAGGAACTCTCATAACAAGATTTTTCCCTAATCTTTTTGATTCAGTTTCAAACTATTACAAAAATATATTAAACTATTGTAACCGTTTTGATAATAATGAAGAACAAATCAAAAATCTTTCCATATTATATGTTCGTTTAATTTTAAATCATATTAAACAGATTGCCTTAAAAAATGATTTATCAAAGGCTGATAAAAAAGCTTTGATTAAGAGATTCTGCGACCATGAGCAGTTTATATATGCGATTAATTGTTGTGAATCAGAATATTCAGGCAAAAAATCTTATATGTTAAGACTCATTAAAAATAAACATATTTCTTCTATTATTATGTTATATAAGATATTAGGAAAACTGGAATCAAAATAAATATGAAAAAAAAGACAGAAAATTATATTATACTGGCTTGTGTTTTTGTTATTATGATTTGCGCAATATTGGTTAGTATAATATATGGAACCAACAAAAAAAATAATAAATTTGTTTTTAATGAACATCTGGATGAAGAAGTATTAGTTATTTCCAAAAATGATGAAAAGCATCCTCTTACGCTTAAGGATGTTTCATACTATGTTTTAATTATGGAAGCAACCGGTGATGCAAACGCCAAGCTTTATGACCCATCAAAAAAAAATGCTTTTTGGAACATATATATAAATAATACTTTTGTAAAAACTATAGCTAAAGAGAATGCTATGAATCTATGTATACGTGATAATGTATATTATCTTGAAGCTGTAGCAAATAACGTATCCTTAGAACCCGTTGAACTGGAGGCTGTCGAAGAAGAAACAGATTTTATTTATTTTAGCCTTACAGGAAAGCAACTTGATGCTACGACACTTGATCGTTCTGACATATATAACATAAGATATAAAATTGCTTTAGCCACGAAGTATGTTACAAAACTAATGAATGAAAATGATTTATCGGCCGATACTCTAAACATAGATGGAGAATATTATACCGATTTATTAGATTCGTATGATATTGAAATAGATGACCTTTGGGATAATGTTGAACTTGGAAGTATAACAATATAGCCCCATTTGTTTGAAGGAAGGAATTTTTATGCCAGGATATGACACTCATTATATTTTTGGAATACATGGATATAGGCGTATGCCTGAATCTACAATAAAAAAAAGTATTTCTCACTATAAAAATTCATACAAACTAGGTTTATTAGGACCAGATATTTTCTTCTATTATGCAACTGAAATTGTTGCAGCAAGAAAAAATATTGGTTCTATTATGCATACTGATAAAACAGATATTTTTTTCAAAAACTGTTTTGAATATATCATTCATACAACAGGTCATGCCAGGGAAATCTCTGTTGCATATGTTTCTGGTTTCCTTTCACACTATGTTCTTGATACAACAATGCATCCCTATGTATACTGGATGACCAACTATTCCAATAAAGGAAAAGACTATCTTGAAAAACATTTTTCATTAGAAACAGATATTGATATTTCCCTTATGAATACTTATCTTGATACTACACCTGAAGATTTTTTCAGAAACAGCCAAATTACTCTTGATACCTACGAAAAATATATTATTAGCGATCTTTTACATTATTCAATCAGAAATACCTACAAACACTCAAGAATCACTAGAAGTGGTATCCGTGCTGCAATTGTATCATTACAAAAGGAATATAAAATGCTGAAATTATTATCTAAGCGAATGAAAAACGCCATTGGAACAATTGAAAACGCATTTATTGGTCAAAAATATATTGCTCCATTAATTCCAGGTGGAAATGTACCAAAATCAAAAGATCCTCTTAATCTTTCACATTCAATTTGGTTTAATCCATGGAGTACCTGCGTTTCTTCAAAGAAATCTGTTCCACAGATGCTTAATGATTCAAGAGAAAAATATCTTGTAATTATCTCTCTATATGAAGATTATCTTGATAATCCATATTCTTCAAATAGTTTGGTTTTATTAGAAAAGGCAATTGGAAAGAAATCATATCACAGTGGATTAAACTATAAAATTCCAAGCTGATAATATCAAAAAACATAACTTACTTTATATTTATGCGCGTTCAAATTAACATTGCAAATTTGCCAAAAATTTCATATAATAAACATATAATTATCGTTTTTTTGGAGGGAATAATGCGTTTTGTTAAATTAGAAGAAATACGCTTAGGTATGCGTTTAGCAAAACCCATCTATAATAAGGATGGTGTATTGCTTTATGGTCGAAACACAACGGTTACAGACAGCGTACTTTCAAATTTAAAACATATAAATACATATGGTCAGTATATTCTTGAACCTGCTGAACCACTTCCTCCAATGTCTGATGAAGAGTTAGAATTTGAACGTTTTACAACTGTCGCATCATTTACTCTGAAACAGGATTTACATAATCTTATTGAGGGTAACGAAGCAACACATATAAGTGAACTTGTTAAAGATATTTGCAATTCGTATGGTCATCTCACTCATAAGATTACATTCTTACAGAGCTTAAGAAGTCCTGATGATTCTGTATATAAGCATAGCATCAATGTTGCAATTTTATGTGCCCTTATTTCAAACAGATTACGACTTGACCCAAAAGAGCAGAAATATCTCGTAACAGCTGCATTTTATCATGACATTGGAAAGCTGCTCGCCCCAGCAGAAATAATTAATAAAACTGGAAAGCTTACATCTGAAGAATTAAAAATTATAAGGCAGGCGGAACTTGAAGGATACGAGCTTATAAAAAATAATTATTCTATTTCAGCAGGAATCAGAAGATATATTGTTCAGTTAAGAAATGAACTATGCAATAAGATACCATCAATACCAAATCAGCATCAAACATTATTACTTGGCACAAAACTTATCCAAGTTGCAGATATGTATGACACATTAACTGCAATGCGAGTTTACAAAGATCCATGTAGCGAATTTGCTGCAATAAAATTCTTATTTGAAAAAGATGATGAATTTGATGAAAAAATCGTACAAGCTTTGGCTGAAAGTATCAATATACTACCACCAGGGTGCTGTGTTGAGTTAACAAATAATGAAAAAGGATTGGTTCTTACCGAGAACGAATATTACATATTACGACCTTCGGTATTAGGATTTAGTTCAAACCAAGTCTATGATTTAGGTCAGAAGAAAGTTTATGAAAAGATTCAGATAAAAGATATTATGAAGACAATGGATAATCGATTTATAATGAAACAGGAAGGAATATAATTCCTTCCTGTTGTTCTTTATTTTGACTTTTTAACATATATCAACCAGTAAAGTAATCCTACAACTAGCCCTCCACCAATGATATTACCTATAGTAACCGGAACTAGATTTGTTACAAAGAAATTTTCCCAATTAACAGATGCAATCTGCTCAGCTGTTAATCCATAATGTTCCATAGCGGCTTCCACTGCAACAGAATTACCTTTTTCGAAGATGCCCATTGGAATAAAATACATATTTGCAACACAATGCTCATAACCTGATGCAACAAAAATCCAAATAGGAAAGAACATTGCAAGAATTTTACCAGCAACATTTTTTGTAGAATATGTAACCCAGACAGCAATACAAACAAGTACATTGCAGAAAATGCCCATTATTAGTGCTGGAACAAATTCCATTGTACATTTTCCATAGGCTACATTGATTGCATATGCACCAAGCTGTCCACCGCCCATATTCATCTGAGTCGTATTACTCATAAGGAATGTATATACCACACCACCTACAAGATTTCCAAGATATACAAAAAACCAGTTTTTCAACATGGCTGATGTTCTAATCTTCTTTTCAGCAACAGCCATTGTCATAAGACAGTTGCCTGTGAAAAGTTCTGCTCCTGCAAACAAAACCATTAACAATCCAGCTGCAAACAATGCACCTGATAATGTTTTTGAAAGACCTGCACTTGAAATACCATATCCGGCAACACTTGAGGCATTACCTGCTAATGCAATGAATAAACCTGCCATTATTCCAAGCAGGAACTGTTTCCACCATTTTAGTCCAGCTTTTTTTACACCTACATTTACCGTAAATTCAGCAATCTCAGCTGGCGATAATAAATCGTTCATAAGTATCTCCTTCATATCAAGTTAAATCCCCCGCCGAAGCGAGGGACTTAATATTATTCTTCCTCAGAAACTGCAACTATTTCATCTGATGTATCAACGTTAATAACATTTTCATCATCTAATACATTTATTTCTTCTGATTCTGTATCAAGTTTTACTGAACGGTATCTTCTCATACCTGTACCGGCTGGAATCAACTGACCAATAATAACATTTTCCTTAAGACCGATAAGTGGATCAACCTTACCATTAATAGCGGCTTCTGTAAGAACCTTAGTTGTTTCCTGGAACGAAGCTGCTGAGAAGAATGAATTAGTAGCAAGAGAAGCCTTTGTAATACCAAGCATTACCTGCTTACCCTCTGCTGGTCGTTTTCCTTCAGCTATAAGTTTTTCATTTATTTCATTGAAATCAAGTACATCTACAGATGTTCCTGGGAGGAATTCTGAATCTCCACCCTCTTCAATCTTAACTTTCTTAAGCATCTGACGAACAATTACTTCGATATGTTTATCGTTGATTTCAACACCCTGTAAACGGTATACTCTCTGAACTTCCTGAATCATGTAATCCTGAACGGCACGCACACCTTTAATCTTTAAGATATCATGTGGGTTAACTGAACCTTCTGTAAGTTCATCACCTGCTTCAAGCATTACACCATCCATAATCTTAATTCTTGAACCATAAGGAATCAAGTATGACTTAGAATTACCTGTCTCTGGATCTGTGATAACGATCTCACGTTTCTTCTTTGTATCCTTAATTTCAGCCTTACCACCAAACTCTGCAATAATTGCAAGACCCTTTGGCTTTCTTGCTTCAAATAATTCTTCTACTCTAGGAAGACCCTGTGTAATATCATCACCGGCAACACCACCAGTATGGAATGTTCTCATTGTAAGCTGTGTACCAGGTTCACCGATTGACTGAGCTGCGATAATACCAACTGCTTCACCAACCTGTACTGCCTGACCTGTAGCCATATTTGCACCATAACACTTAGCACAAACACCAATATGAGATTTACATGAAAGGATTGTTCTAATCTTAACTGTTTCAGGATTTGTCTTCATTACAGCAGCTGCACGCTTAGGAGTAATCATATGATTCTTCTTAACAATAATATTGCCATCTGCATCTGTTATTGTTTCAGCAGCATATCTGCCTGTAATTCTTTCTTCAAGACTTTCGATTGTTTCTGCTCCATCCATAAATGCCTTAATTTCCATATATGGAGTTTCTTTGCCTTCACAACAATCGATTTCACGGATAATTAAATCCTGTGAAACATCTACAAGTCTTCTTGTAAGGTAACCTGAATCGGCTGTACGAAGAGCTGTATCTGAAAGACCCTTTCTAGCACCATGAGCTGAAATGAAGTATTCCAAAACATCAAGTCCTTCACGGAAGTTTGACTTAATTGGAAGTTCGATAGTCTTACCTGTTGTATCAGCCATCAAACCACGCATACCAGCAAGCTGTTTAATCTGCTTATCAGAACCACGGGCACCTGAATCAGCCATCATATAAATATTGTTATATTTATCAAGACCACCACGAAGTGCTTTTGTTATTTCATTATCGGCATCCTGCCATGTTGTAATAACTTCTTTATATCTTTCTTCGTCTGTTATAAAACCACGACGGTAGTTTGCTGTAATAGCTTCAACTGTTTCTTCAGCTTCTTTAAGAATTTCTTTCTTCTTTTCTGGTACTGTCATATCAGAAATTGAAACTGTCATAGCTGCTCTTGTTGAGTACTTGTAACCCATAGCCTTGATATCATCAAGTACTTCTGCAGTCTTTGTAGCACCATGTGTGTTAATAACTTTTTCAAGAATCTTCTTTAACTGCTTCTTACCTACATGGTAATCAACTTCAAGTTTAAGAATATCTTCCTTTGTTTCTCTTGATGTAAGACCAAGATCCTGTGGAAGAATTTCATTGAAAATAAATCTACCGAGTGTTGATTCAACAATACCTGTGATTACTTCACCATCTTCTGCAGTTCTTGTTACTCTTACAGATATCTTTGAATGAAGTGTAATTGCACCATTTTCATATGCAAGAATAGCTTCATTTACATTCTTAAAGAACTTGCCTTCACCCTTTGCACCTGGTCTTTCCTGTGTAAGGTAGTAAATACCAAGAACCATATCCTGTGAAGGAACGGCAACAGGACCACCATCTGATGGTTTAAGTAAGTTGTTTGGTGAAAGAAGTAAAAATCTACATTCAGCCTGAGCTTCAACTGAAAGTGGAAGATGAACAGCCATCTGGTCACCATCGAAGTCGGCGTTGAACGCTGTACATACCAATGGATGAAGCTTAATAGCCTTACCTTCAACAAGGATTGGCTCAAAAGCCTGAATACCAAGTCTGTGAAGTGTAGGAGCACGGTTTAACATAACCGGATGTTCTTTGATAACATCCTCAAGTACATCCCATACTTCTGGTCTTAATGTTTCAACCATTTTCTTAGCCTGCTTAATGTTATGAGCAAGACCATTTGCTGTAAGTTCTTTCATAACGAATGGCTTAAATAATTCAATTGCCATTTCCTTTGGAAGACCACACTGGTAAATCTTAAGTTCAGGACCAACTACGATAACTGAACGTCCAGAGTAGTCAACACGCTTACCAAGTAAGTTCTGACGGAAACGTCCCTGCTTACCCTTTAACATATCTGATAAAGACTTAAGTGCTCTATTACCAGGACCTGTTACAGGACGACCACGTCTACCATTATCAATAAGTGCATCTACAGCTTCCTGAAGCATTCTCTTTTCATTTCTGACAATGATTTCAGGAGCGCCTAAATCAAGAAGTCTCTGTAAACGGTTATTTCTGTTAATAATTCTTCTGTATAAGTCATTTAAATCACTCGTAGCAAAACGACCACCATCAAGCTGAACCATAGGTCTGATGTCTGGTGGGATTACAGGTACTACTGTAAGAATCATCCACTCAGGTCTGTTTCCTGAAGCTCTGAATGCTTCAACTACTTCAAGTCTCTTAATAATTCTAGCTCTCTTCTGTCCTGAGCTTTCTGCAAGTTCAGCCTTTAATTCTTCTGAATCTTTTTCAAGGTCAATTGCCTTTAATAACTCTAAAACAGCTTCGGCACCCATACCTACACGGAATGTGTCGCCATACTTATCATAAGCATCTCTATATTCCTTTTCAGAAAGAACCTGCTTATACATAAGATCTGTATCTCCAGCATCAAGTACAATGTATGATGCGAAGTATAATACTTTTTCAAGAATTCTTGGTGATAAATCAAGGATAAGACCCATTCTACTTGGGATACCCTTAAAATACCAAATATGTGAAACAGGAGCTGCAAGTTCAATACGTCCCATACGCTCTCTACGTACGCTGGACTTTGTAACTTCTACGCCACATCTATCACAGATAACACCTTTGTGTCTAATCTTTTTATATTTACCACAATGACATTCCCAGTCTTTGCTTGGTCCAAAAATCTTTTCACAGAACAAACCATCTCTTTCAGGTTTAAGTGTTCTATAATTGATTGTTTCAGGCTTTAAAACATTCCCTTCCTGATTCCATCTTTCCCATGCCTCTGATTCTTTGTCAGCAGGTTCTGGTGTTCTGTGAGACCATTCTCTGATCTTCTCTGGTGAAGCTAAACCAATCTTAATCTTGTCAAATGTCATTGGCTGATATGTTGACTGTTTTTTTTCTGGCATCTTAGTCACTCCCTCCTACTTAGTTCTCATCATCTATATCGTCATAGCTATCATCTGCTTCTTCAACGGCTACAAATTCTTCACCATCGAATTCCTGTTTTTGATAACCATGTTTTGAATATTCCTCATCATTTTTAACGCTGTCATTACCCATGATTGAATTCCAATCAGTTGTATCGGTATCTATTGTTTCCTTTAATTCTACCTCTGTATCATCTTCTCTTAATACCTTAATATCAAGTGCAAGTGACTGAAGCTCTTTTAAAAGAACCTTGAATGATTCAGGAATACCTGGCTCTGGAATATTTTCACCCTTGATAATAGCCTCATATGTCTTTACACGTCCTACAACGTCATCTGACTTAAATGTAAGAATTTCCTGTAATGTATATGATGCACCATATGCTTCAAGAGCCCAAACTTCCATTTCACCAAATCTCTGACCACCGAACTGAGCTTTACCACCAAGTGGCTGCTGTGTTACTAATGAGTAAGGACCTGTTGAACGAGCATGAATCTTATCATCAACAAGATGATGAAGCTTTAAGTAATGCATGTGACCTATTGTAACAGGGCTATCGAAATATTCACCTGTTCTACCATCACGAAGTCTTACCTTACCATCTCTAGAGATCGGAACACCCTTCCATAATTCTCTATGAGCACGATTTTCGTATAAATAATCCATAATTTCAGGATCTACACTATCTTTATATTTCGCTTCGAATTCTTCCCACTCTGTATTTACATAGTCGTTAGCCATGTCGAGTGTATCCATAATATCATTTTCGTTTGCACCATCAAATACTGGTGTAGCAATATTAAAGCCAAGTGCCTTAGCAGCAAGACTTAAATGGATTTCAAGCACCTGTCCAATGTTCATACGCGAAGGTACACCAAGTGGATTAAGTACGATATCAAGTGGACGACCATTTGGAAGGAATGGCATATCTTCTACAGGTAATACACGGGAAACAACACCCTTGTTACCATGACGACCAGCCATCTTATCACCAACAGAAATCTTTCTCTTCTGTGCAATATAGATTCTAACTGACTGATTTACGCCTGGTGACAATTCATCACCATTTTCTCTTGTGAATACCTTAGCATCAACAACGATACCATATTCACCATGAGGTACCTTAAGTGAAGTATCTCTAACTTCTCTTGCCTTCTCACCAAAGATTGCTCTAAGAAGTCTTTCTTCTGCAGTAAGCTCTGTCTCTCCCTTTGGAGTAACTTTACCAACAAGGATATCACCTGCACGAACCTCAGCACCAATTCTGATGATACCTCTTTCATCAAGATTCTTTAACGCATCATCACCAACATTTGGAACGTCTCTTGTGATTTCTTCTGGTCCGAGCTTTGTATCTCTTGCTTCTGTTTCATATTCTTCAATATGGATAGATGTATAAACATCTTCCTGTACTAATCTCTCGCTAAGAAGAACAGCATCTTCATAGTTGTAACCTTCCCATGTCATAAAACCAATAAGAGGATTCTTACCAAGGGCAATTTCACCATTTGCAGTTGATGCACCATCTGCAATAACCTGCCCTGCCTCTACATGTTCACCCTTAAATACGATTGGTTTCTGGTTGTAACAGTTAGACTGGTTACTTCTTGAGAACTTAATAAGCTTATATGTTTCTGTTGTTCCATCATCATCATACTTCATTGTAATAGATTTTGATGTAGAACGTTCAATTGTACCTGCACGCTTAGCTACCACACATACACCTGAGTCAACAGCTGCCTTAGCTTCCATACCTGTACCAACTACAGGAGCTTCTGTTGTAAGAAGTGGAACTGCCTGACGCTGCATGTTTGAACCCATAAGAGCACGGTTAGCATCATCGTTTTCAAGGAAAGGAATCATTGATGTAGCTACAGAGAATACCATCTTTGGAGATACGTCCATAAGATCGATTTTCTTCTTTTCAAACTGTGATGTTTCCTCTCTAAAACGACCTGATACATTAGCCTTTACAAAATAGCCATTCTCATCAAGTGGTTCATTAGCCTGTGCAACTACGTAATTATCTTCTTCATCAGCTGTTAAGTAAACAACTTCATCTGTAACACGTGGGTTAGCAGGATCTTTTTTATCTACAACTCTGTATGGAGCCTCTACAAATCCATACTCGTTAATTCTTGCATATGTAGCAAGTGAGTTAATAAGACCGATGTTTGGACCTTCAGGTGTTTCAATAGGACACATTCTACCATAATGTGAATAGTGAACGTCTCGAACCTCGAATCCGGCTCTATCTCTTGAAAGACCGCCAGGACCAAGAGCTGATAAACGTCTCTTGTGGGTAAGCTCACCAAGAGGATTGTTCTGATCCATAAACTGTGACAACTGTGAACTTCCGAAGAACTCTTTTACAGCTGCTGTTACAGGTTTAATATTAATAAGTGACTGTGGTGATACACTTTCAAGATCCTGTGTTGTCATTCTTTCACGAACAACTCTTTCCATTCTTGAAAGACCAATTCTGTACTGGTTCTGTAACAATTCACCAACAGCTCTGATTCTTCTGTTTCCTAAGTGATCGATATCATCTGTTGTACCGATGCCATACTCAAGATTTAAGCAATAGTTAATAGAAGCAATGATATCTTCCTTTGTAATATGCTTTGGAACTAATTCTGCTGCATTTCTGGAAATAGCTTCCTTTAAATCTTCTTCATTGTCATTTTCTTCAAGAATCTGAGCGAGAACAGGATAGAATACATTCTCTGTAATGCCAAGTTCTTTACAATCAAAATCAACATAAGAGTTAATATCAACAGTTAAGTTTGACATAACCTTTACATTTCTTTCTTCTGTCTGAATCCATACAAAAGGAACAGCTGCATTCTGAATTTCAATAGCCATTTCTTCTGTTACAACATCACCTGCACTTGCAATGATTTCACCAGTTGCCTGATTAATAACATCTTCTGCAAGTACCTGATTCTTGATTCTTGCCTTATATGCAAGCTTCTTGTTAAATTTATATCTACCAACCTTTGCAAGGTCATATCTTCTAGCATCAAAGAACATACCAGAAATAAGGCTCTCTGCGCTATCAACGCTAAGAGGTTCTCCTGGACGAATCTTCTTGTATAACTCTAATAAACCATCCTGATAATTATCAGATGGATCTTTTTCAATACTTGCTAAAAGCTTTGGTTCCTCACCAAATAAATCTATAATTTCAGCATTAGTACCAAAACCTAATGCTCTGATAAGCACTGTAACAGGAACCTTTCTTGTTCTGTCTACACGTACATAGAATATATCATTTGAATCAGTTTCGTATTCAAGCCAAGCACCTCTGTTAGGAATAACAGTAGATGAAAATAACTTCTTACCAATCTTATCGAACGCGATACCATAATAGATACCAGGAGAACGAACTAACTGGCTAACGATAACTCTTTCTGCGCCATTGATTACGAAAGTACCTGTAGCTGTCATAAGAGGTAAATCACCCATGAATATTTCATGTTCAGTAATTTCACCTGTTTCCTTATTATGAAGTCTTACCTTCACTTTAAGTGGTGCAGCGTATGTGGCATCTCTTTCTTTGCACTCTTCAATTGAATACTTAACATCATCTTCACAAAGCTGGAATCCTACAAATTCCAAACTGAGATGGTTGCTGTAATCTTCAATTGGAGATATGTCTTCGAAAACTTCTTTAAGACCTTCATCCAAGAACCACTTGTATGAGTCTTTCTGAATTTCAATAAAGTTAGGCATCTCAAGAACCTCTTTTTGTCTTGAGTAGCTCATTCTTACGCTCTTGCCTGATTTCACCGGATGCATTCTGTAATTCTCCATTTTTGACATTCACCCCTGTCCATGTATTCTTAAACCTTCGGGCTTAAGTGGCTTTTGCTACTAGTTGATAAAAGGGCATAATATTCCCTTTAACGCAATAGTGCATTTCTCATAGTAGCACAACTAGGTAAATATGTCAATAAAAGATTTTATTTTTATTCTATTTTTTTATTCTAATTTTCATTGTATCGTGAAAGAAACTGTTTTGTTCTCTCTTCTTTTGGATTCTCAATAACTTCTCTTGCTGGACCTTTTTCTACAATTACGCCACCATCCATAAAAATGATCTCATCTGCTACATCTCTGGCAAAAGCCATTTCATGAGTAACAATAATCATTGTAGTCTTCTTTTCTGCAAGTCCTCTTATAACCTTTAATACCTCTCCGGTAAGTTCAGGATCAAGAGCAGATGTAGGCTCATCAAAACATAATATTTCAGGTTCAAGTGCAAGTGCTCTCGCGATAGCAACTCGCTGCTGCTGTCCTCCTGAAAGTTCATGAGGATAATGATTCATTCTGTCCTTAAGTCCCATCTGCTCAAGCAATATTGCACCATGTTCATCTATCTGTCGTAATATTTCTTTCTTGTTCTGCTTATAATCAGCTCTTTCCTTTGCTATCAGCTTTTCAGCAAGAGTAACATTTTCAAGTGCTGTATACTGTGGAAACAGATTAAATGACTGAAACACCATACCGAAATGAAGTCTCTTCTTACGAAGCTCCTTACTGCTTTCCTTTCCATTATGTGTTTCAGAATCAAATAATGTATCTCCCATTACAACAATACTGCCCTCACTTGGTGTTTCAAGGAAGTTAAGGCACCTAAGAAGTGTGGTCTTTCCTGAACCTGATGAACCTATAATTGCAAGGGAATTTCCTTTTTCCAGTGAAAAACTTATATCTTTTAATACTTTTGTTTTTCCGAAGTGCTTTTCAAGGTTTTTAACTTCTAATATCGCCATGTCCACACCTCCTAATTAAAGTAGTTAAGTTTCTTTTCAATGAACTTGAATAGAACTGTAAGTATACCAACAAACAACAAATAAAATACACCAGTATAGAAAAGTGGCCATGTAATACCTGCCGATTTCATAAAGGAGAATCCGGCAAATGTAAGTTCATATGCCGCAATAATTCTCGCTAATGATGTATCTTTTACTAATGTAATAATTTCATTAGACATTGGATGAATTACTCTCTTAACCATCTGTAGCAATGTAATCTTAAAGAAAATCTGACTTTTTGTCATACCAAGGACTTCTCCAGCCTCTTTCTGTCCCTTTGGAACACCCTGAATTCCACCCTTGAAAATAACAGAAAAGTAACATGCATAATTGATTGAAAATGCAACAACTGTAGCAGTAATTCTTCCAGCCTCATCTCCACTCCATATATTATGTCCAAGCCATAGTCCAGGTCCATAGAATACAACAATAAGCTGAAGCATCAATGGAGTTCCTCTTATTATCCAGATAATAATTTCCATCAGATATCTGAGAGGTCTGAACTTGCTATTGGATGCCAGTGCAAGAATAAGTCCTAAAGGAATCGCAAACACCAGTGTTAAAATAAATATTTCAAATGTAGTTGAAAGACCCTCTAGCAGAGTCTTTGTAACCGTCCAAAACATAGCTTTCTCCTGTGTAAACTATTTAGCAACAACTACTACCTGCGCATTATTGCAATATGCATTTGTACAATCCATAGCTGCCTTAACTTCATCAGTAATTGTCATACCATTCCATACAACATCTATCTTCTTAGAATCAAGCTCCATTGCCTTTGTATCCCAATCAATTACAACGAATTCAATCTCAACATCAAGCTTTTCAGCTACAATTCTTGCCATATCTGCATCAAAACCAATCCATGTTTCGCCATCTTTGTCAAGATAGTCCATTGGTTCAAACTCTGTTATACCAACAATAAGTGTGCCCTTATCTTTGATATATTCAACATCGCTATCATCTGCAGCCTTGTATTCTGATTCTTTCTGCTCAATGATTGATTCCTGTGTACCATATTTCTTTGCGATTTCTAACATTGTACCATCTTTATAGGTATCATATAAAACACTATTGATATATGAAACAAGGTCTGAACCTTTTCTACAGCCAATGCCATATTCTTCTGTTGTAAGCTTATCTGTATACTTAAGATTTGGATAGCTTGTTCCATCACCAATCATAGCACCAGCCATTAACAAATCAATAATTGCAGCATCCGATGTACCGGCGGCCACTTCCATTAATGCATCTGCCTGTGATGATACTGAATTGTATTTATATCCCTTATCCTTAGCTGCAGCTTCACCTGCCGAACCAGCTTCAACAGCATATACCATATCTTTTGGCTCTTTAGCACTACCACCGTTATCATTGCTACCGCAGCCTGTAAACATCATTCCAGCTGTCAAAACCACACTAAGTACCATTGCAATCTTCTTCTTCATAAGTTATCTCCTATCTCATAAAAATGTGTATTTTCTATCTCTTAAAAATGTATATTTTTCATTTCTTAAGAATATGTTTTTCCATCTCATAAAAATGTACATTTTTCATTTCTTTCGTAGAATAATACCTCAAAAGTCTACCATATTAGCAAGCTAAAGTAAAGCTTTAACCTAAGCACTTACATATCTTGGCATATATATGCTTCTCCCTGTTTTCTTTTTGCATATATGCTCTCAAGAAAATCTATTATAATCTTCTTTGTCACAACATATTTCTTCTTATGGCTAACGCAAAAATACTCCGTATCTATCTCTTTCAATATTCTTATCTGCTCAGCAAGAATACTGACATTATATCCTTTATCTTTTCCTATCTGTTTTGCATAAATTGCATCTCCCATAAACGTGTATTTATGATTAACAATCATTATTAATGATCCTTTGCAATGACTGTTTGGCAAATATTTGATTTGTACAGATATTTTTCCATCATTAACAGATACATCTGTTTTTTCATCAACTATCTCACCCATACCAATATGTTTGTAAGTCTCCTTTCCAACATATAATTTGTCAAATACAACATTATGTATATTTGATATATGGTCTCCATGAAAATGTGACAATACTATCACTTTTTTCTTACTTCCTATATCAATATTATTGATATATTCCAACACCTTTTCATTACTTCCAACATCAAAAATAAAGACCTGCTTTTCTCCTTCTACAATTCCAATATCAGCAGACAAAGGATTTTCACTTGCTTTAATATATGAAATATTATCTGTAATTTTTGTTGGTTTTACATTACTTCCCATAAGCTCCACCCATTTATTAGTATAATTTTAAATCTATAATTTTCTTACATTCATATAGCCCAGTCCTGTTGCCTCCTGACAAGCCTTTTTGTACACTTTGAAATCTAACCTTACAAAGCAAATAAGGACTGTATGCTGATTTTCAGCATAACAGTCCAAATTTATTATCTCAGCTGATTTCTCACGCTGATTTAAAACTCTTTTAAAGGTTAAACTATTTAATTGTAACCTTAGCGCCTTCAGCTTCAAGCTTTGTCTTGATATCTTCAGCTTCTTCCTTAGAAACGCCTTCTTTGATAACCTTAGGAGCGCCATCAACGATGTCCTTAGCTTCCTTAAGTCCAAGACCTGTAGCATCTTTAACAACCTTGATAACCTTAACTTTGTTAGCACCAACGTCTGTTAATTCAACGTCGAATTCTGTCTTTTCTTCTTCAGCTGCTGCTGCACCACCTGCTGCTGCAACTACAACGCCTGCTGCTGCAGAAACGCCAAATTCTTCTTCACATGCCTTAACTAATTCGTTTAATTCTAAAACTGATAAACCTTTGATTACTTCAATAATTTCCTGAGTTGTCATTGTAATTTCCTCCATAAATAATAATTCTAAATTTTTCTAAACATAGATAAAACTATGCGTTTGCTTCGTTCTTTTCAGCGATCTGCTTAATAACACGAGCAAAGTTTGCAATAGGTGACTGGATGCTTCCAAGGAATTTTGAAAGAAGTTCTTCTCTTGAAGGAACTGTTGCAATAACCTTGATTCCAGCTTCATCGTAGTAAGTACCTTCAACTACACCTGCTTTAAGTTCAAGAGCTGGAGCTTCCTGAGAGAATTTGTATAATACTCTTGCTGGAGCTGTTGCATCTTCCTTAGATACTGCAAGGGCTGTAGGTCCTTCTAAATGCTTACTTAATTCTTCGTACTCTGTTCCTTTAACAGCTAAATTAATTAATGTGTTCTTGTATACTTTATAAGTAACACCAGCTTCTCTTAACTGTTTTCTAAGTTTTGTATCTTCTTCAACAGTAAGACCACGGTAATCTACAAGAACTGCTGACTTAGCGCCATTTAATAATTCGCTGATTTCATCAACAACAGGTTTCTTAAGTTCTACTTTAGCCATGAATGTTTGCCTCCTTATAATAATAACGAGCTAACGCTCATGCCGATTTAGAATCTCTATCAAATAGATATTCCACTTTGAATCTCTATGTATTAATAAAAAACCTCTCATGCAAGACATGAGAGGTAATAATCAATAATAAGATTTCCTCGGTAGGTATATTTAATCACATATGTGAACCTACTGTCTTCGGCATACTTGATGATAATATCACACAAGACTTTATGTGTCAATAGTTTTATTTTTATAGTATCTCAAAATCATTCAATACCATTTTCTCAGCATTCAAACACCCTGTCTTTTTTTTCTTTGACATACTACAATTATTTTGATATTACTATTATATAATAATCGTCTTACTTTTTAAATAGTCTTTTTGGAGGATACTTTATGCACTTTGGTTTTGTTGTTGAATTAATTCTTGAGATGTTCGTAGAACCCGCCAGCAGGTTCGTTGGCCCGAGTCTTGCAAATGATAAAAAAGAAATTCGGAAAATTCGCAAATCATATATTTTTAGTATTGTTGTTTTTGCGATGGTAGCATCTGCTATGGGATATGCAACTTTTTCAACAGGCGAAGAACCCTTCTATTTCACTGTTGGAATAATAATCACCGGAATCTTTGCGATCTTCTCACTTATAAAATTAAAAAGATTTATTGTATTCAATTTAAATGTAAGAAAAGCTCGTCAGCAAATACTTCATCATTAGTTCCTTTCTGCCACCTTTTTCTTGCTTCATTACTTGCACTTTTCCTCTAAATTTTCGGCTTTAGACTTCTTTTTCCGACTTTCTTAGCCGTATTTTCCTCATTCTGCCATTTTTCATTTGCCCACTGGTTCCCTTTTTATCAATTTCCACTAACATTCATAAAGCTTGCAAAAAACAATAAAACTACTTATAATCTACAGTGAAATGTTTTTTATACTATTTATAAATGTATTAAAAGATTAAAAGATAAAAACACAATCAAATAAAGAATAAAGATGAAAACATATAAAGTAAACATATAAATCAAACATATAAATCAAACATATAAAATAACATAATAAAATATTATATATAATATAATATAAAACTATATAATACTATTATTTATAATAGTAGCGCAGATTTTTGCGAAGGAGAAACAAAATGAGTAAGGTTATGACTGTAAAAAAGCACATGTCAACGTTCCAGGTAATCATATTAGGTTTTCTAGGTGTAATCCTTTTAGGGGCTTTTATATTGATGCTTCCAATATCCGCAAGGAGTGGTGAAATTACACCATTTAACGAGGCTTTATTCACCTCTACATCTGCTGTATGTGTAACCGGCCTTGTTGTTCAGGATACAGCTACATATTGGACATCGTTTGGACAAGCCGTTATTATTATCCTTATACAGATAGGAGGATTAGGTGTTGTAACTGTAGCGGCATCTTTTGCCCTTCTTTCTGGCAGAAAGATTTCTTTGATGCAGCGAAGTACAATGCAGGATGCGATTTCCGCACCCAAAGTAGGTGGTATTGTAAAGCTGACTGGATTCATTCTAAAAGGAACCTTTTTATTTGAGCTTGTTGGTGCTCTTGCAATGATGCCTGTCTTTTGCCGTGATTATGGACTTAAAGGAATATGGATGGCAGTATTTCATTCTATCTCAGCATTTTGTAATGCAGGTTTTGATATTATGGGAACACCAGATGCAACCTATGCTTCCCTTACAGCTTATCTTGGAAGCCCTCTTATAAATATTATTATAATGCTCCTTCTTATCCTAGGTGGCATAGGCTTTCTTACATGGGAAGATGTATACACAAACAAATTCCATTTTAAACGTTATCGTATGCAAACTAAGGTCATTCTTTTAACTTCTTTATTGTTATTAATATTGCCCGCATTGTTTTTCTACTTTCTTGAATTTACGGACATGCCAATAAAAGAAAGATTACTTAGTTCAATTTTCCAATCTGCCACAACAAGAACAGCCGGATTTAATACAGCGGATCTTGCTGCAATGACAGGAGCCAGTCAGGCAATCATTATATTTCTGATGCTTATAGGTGGCTCCCCTGGTTCCACAGCCGGTGGTATGAAAACAACAACATTTGCACTACTCATAGCAAATGGTATTGCAACATTTTTACGTAAAGAAGATGCTGAATTATTTGGAAGACGAATCGACGGCACAGTTATAAAAAATGCAGCAACTATATTAATGATGTATATAACTCTCTTCTATGGTGGTGCAATTATTATAAGTATGGCTGAAGGATTACCACTTAGCACATGCTTATTTGAAACAGCTTCAGCAGTTGGTACTGTTGGTCTTACACTTGGTATTACTTCACAGCTTGGAATTATATCTCAGATTGTATTAATGACACTTATGTTTCTTGGAAGAGTAGGTGGTCTTACACTTATCTTTGCGGCACTTTCTGGAACAAATAAAAAACATTCAAAATTACCACAGGAAAAAATCACTGTGGGATAGGAGAAACTAATTATGAAATCTATTTTACTTATCGGACTTGGAAGGTTCGGCAAACACCTTGCAACACAACTTAATATTCTTGGTCATCAGGTAATGGCAGTTGACCATAGTGAAGAAAGGGTAAACGAAATTTTACCACTTGTTACAAATGCTCAGATTGGAGATAGTACAAATCCCGATTTTTTACAATCCCTTGGAATTAGTGATTACGATGTTTGTATCGTAGCAATCAGCAACGATTTTCAAAGTTCCCTTGAAACCACTTCTCTTTTGAAAGAACTTGGTGCAAAATTTGTTGTTTCACGTGCCGAGCGTGATGTTCAGGCAAAGTTTTTACTTCGTAATGGTGCCGATGAAATTGTCCATCCAGAGAAACAAGTTGCAAAATGGGCAGCAATACGATATAGCGCCGATCACATTCTTGACTATATTGAACTTGATGAAGCCCATGCAATATTCGAAGTATCTGTACCGGAACCATGGGTAGGCAAGAGCATTGGACAAATTGATATCAGAAAGAAATATAAAATAAATATTATGGCACTAAAACAAGACGGAAAAATGAATGTATCAGTATTGCCAGATACTATTCTTACCAGAGAAACCACAATGCTTGTGCTTGGTGAATATAAAGCATTGCAGAAGTGTTTTCCTATGTAGCAACCATAAACAATAATAAAGAACCTAAAAAAAGGAGACGCATTCGCATCTCCTTTTTATATTTAAATAGCAATTATTAACTTGTTTGAAAATCCAAACTAGTTAGCAAGCTTAACTGGATTCAACTTAACGCCAGGACCCATTGTAGATGTTAATGTAACACTCTTTAAGTACTGACCCTTAAGTGTTGCAGGCTTAGCCTTGTTAATTGCATCAATAAGCGCTTGGAAGTTGTCCGCTAACTGTGCTTCTGTAAATGAAGCTTTTCCGATTGGCACGTGGATAATATTTGTCTTGTCAAGTCTGTATTCAATCTTACCAGCTTTAATATCAGCAACTGCCTTAGCAACGTCCATTGTAACTGTACCAGCTTTTGGGTTTGGCATTAATCCCTTTGGTCCAAGTACACGACCGATACGACCAACAACACCCATCATATCTGGTGTAGCAACTACAACGTCAAAATCAAACCATCCTTCATTCTGGATTCTTGGGATGAGCTCTTCTCCACCAACGAATTCAGCACCAGCTGCTTCTGCTTCTGCTACCTTATCACCCTTAGCGAATACTAAAACTCTAACCTTTTTACCTGTACCGTGTGGTAATACAACGGCACCACGAATCTGCTGATCAGCATGACGTCCGTCACAACCTGTTCTGATATGAGCTTCGATTGTTTCATCAAATTTAGCTGTAGAAGCCTTTTTAACGAGCTCCATAGCCTTGTCTACATCGTAAAGAGCTGTCTTGTCGATTAACTTTGCAGCCTCTACATATTTCTTTCCTCTTTTCATTTAAAAAACCTCCTAGTGGTAATACCGGGACGAGATATTCTCTCTACAAAGCATCTTTCAGCTTCGCCTCCCACGTTTAATTGTTAAACAGTTATTAGTCTACTACTTTGATACCCATACTTCTTGCAGTACCAGCGATCATGCTTGTAGCTGCTTCAATAGAAGCTGCATTTAAATCAGGCATCTTAAGTTCAGCGATTTTCTGAACTTCTGCTTTTGTAATTGTAGCAACCTTTGTCTTATTAGGAACAGCTGAACCAGATTCAATCTTGCAAGCTTTCTTTAATAAAACTGCTGCTGGAGGAGTCTTAGTAATGAAGCTAAAACTTCTATCAGCGTATACTGTGATAACAACTGGAATGATCATTCCTGCCTGGCTTTCAGTTCTTGCATTGAATTCCTTTGTGAACTGAACAATGTTTACACCATGCTGACCAAGAGCTGGACCAACTGGTGGTGCTGGTGTTGCCTTACCAGCAGCGATCTGTAACTTAATATATCCTTCTACTTTCTTTGCCATTTTAGGCACCTCCTATTTGTGGTAATATCGGAAGATTCTATGAACATAATCTATTGATTATTCCAACATCCTCCCACTTTTCTAGAATTCCATCTTCTTAATATCTGTGAAACTGATTTCAACTGGAGTTTCACGACCAAACATATCAACATTAATTGTAACTGACTGTTTGTGTTCATTGATACCTTTAATAACACCCACTGTATTTTCCCATACACCGTTTGTTACTGTAACAGTATCACCTACTTCAAAATCAACAACCAACTGTGGTGCATTGATTCCCAATGGTCTCATTTCCTCGTCTGTAAGTGGTACCGGTTTTGATCCAGGACCAACTAATCCTGTAACACCCCTTGTATTACGAACAACATACCAAGTATCATCATTCATAATCATGTGAATAAGAACATATCCAGGAAACATCTTTTTGTCTACCTGTTTCTTTGCTCCATTCTTAAGTTCTACTACTGACTGCATAGGAACTGTAACCTCAAGAATCTGATCCTGAAGATTTCTGTTTTCAATTGTTTTCTCAATGTTCGCCTTAACCTTATTCTCATAACCGGAATAAGTGTGAACTACATACCAATTTGCTTCTGCCATATCTTCACCCTTACTTAAATGGAAAAATCTTTTCAAATATTGATAAAGTTATTCCATCAACTGCCAAAATAATAATACCTAAAGCGACTGAGATAACAACGACAGTGACTGTCTGACGAACGATAGTCTGCTTATCTGGCCAAATAATCTTTTTGAACTCTGCCGCAAGACCTTTAAACCAGCTAGACTTCTGCTTCTTCTCAACTGAAGTACTTTCGCTCATTCTCATACCTCCGTCCTACTACTTTGTTTCCTTGTGCATTGTGTGTGACTTACAGAACTTACAATACTTCTTTGTTTCCATTCTGTCCGGATGTGTCTTCTTGTCTTTTGTCATGTTGTAGTTTCTCTGTTTACATTCGGTACATGCCAATGTGATTTTAACGCGCACAGCTTCCACCTCCACTTTAATATTTTAGTTTGCTTGTTTTCTTTTAATGCGTTTATTTTTTCGCGCAAAAAAAAAAGACTTCTTCCATCGCATCGTTAAATATAACATAGTGTCAATGGTAAGTCAATAAAATAATATTAATTTCTTTTTTATTCTTATTCTCTATTTATCTTGTTTAAATAATATTCTTCTTTTATAATGTGAATAAGAATATTTTGTAGGATTTTGAGAGTACGAAGTACGAAACAATCTGCGAGCATAATAGTTAGGTGCTTTTGATACTAACATCACATTATATTTGTAGTCATGGATCTTGGTGCTAAAGACTTTATAGACGGAGGATATATGAACGTACTTGTTATAGATTATAAATCTTTTGATATAGAAGATATATATGAAATCTTCGAATCAAAAAAATATCATATATATAAATATACACATAATGATATCGGCGAGCACAGAAACACATCAATAGAACAAGAAATATCAGACATACTGGATAAAGAGAAAATTGATTTTATCTTTTCTTTTAATTATTATCCGATTATTTCTACTATCGTAAAAGATATGAATGTAAAATATATCAGCTATGTATATGACTGTCCTCATATAGCTCTATATACATACACGATAATATACCCATGTAATTATATTTTTATTTTTGATTACGCAATGTACGAAGAACTGAAATCCGGTGGAATAAACACAGTATACTATCTTCCTTTATCTGTTAATACCGAAAGAACGATGAACACTATTGGTAATATTCCACAGAATAATACAAAGTTCGATGATGACGTTTCTTTTGTCGGCTCCTTATACAATGAAAGTCATAACCTTTATGACAGATTAATGGACAAACTTGGAGATGATGAATATACAAAGGGCTACTTAGACAGTCTTATAGAATCCCAGTCAAATATATATGGCTATTTCTACCTTGAGAAAATGATTACTAAAGAATTGTTAGATAAACTAATGACTGCATATCCATACAATCCAGGAAATGATACAATCGCAACTTCCGCATATGTGTATGCCCATTACTTTCTGGCAAGAAAATGTACAGAAATTGAAAGAACGAAACTTCTAAAAATTGTATCTGACAATTTCAATACTTCATTATATACAAAGAATCCTACTCCCCATTTACCAAACATAAAAAACAAAGGAAGTATTGACTATTATAATATGATGCCAATTGTATTTAACAGAAGCAAAATCAATTTAAACATCTCCCTTAAAAGCATCACCACAGGCATTCCTCTACGTGCAATGGACATAATGGGCTGCAAAGACTTTTTACTCACAAACTATCAGTCAGATATGGAAAGGCACTTTGTTGCAGGAAGAGACTACGATTATTTTACATCTGCAGAGGATTTAGTACAAAAGATTGACTATTACCTCTCCCACGAAGATAAACGAAAAGAAATTGCATTGAATGGTTTTAACATAGTAAACGAGAATTTTACAACAACTAAAGCTATTGATTATATTCTCGAAGTTGCTGGGATAATTTGATATTAATATCAAAATTTAATAATGTAGCTAAATAAATATTCAAGAAAGTGTGTGCATATTATGAAAATACTATATTATACATGGGATGAAGCTATATCCAAAGATGTATATAATTCTCTTGTGGACTTTGGTGCTCAAGTAGACAAACTTAATTTTCCTATAACAGATAAGCTAAACGACCTAACATTTACAGAGAAATTATGTTCAATATTAGATAACAAGAAATATGACTGTATATATACAACAGATTTCTTTCCTATTATTTCTAAGATAGCATATTCCTATGGAATAAAATATATCTCATGGTCATATGATAGTAATCCTCTTGTTTTTTATACTAATTCAATATTTAATGACACCAACTATATATTTACATATGATTTTCAAGATTATCTCAAATTTTCACAGCTTGGAGTAAAGAATATATTTCATTTACCTTTAGTTGTGAATACAAAAAGGCTTAATGCATTTCTTACAAACCCACCATTAGGATATAACTACGATATATCATTTCTTGGAAATTTATATAATGACGAATTCAATTTTTATGATCAGATAAAAAACATTTCCCCTTACTATCGAGGATATTTTGACGGCATAATAAGAGCTCAAATAAACCTCTATGGTATAGATTTGGCACAAACAATGATCACAGATGATATATATTCAAATATTTCACAATATATAAATTTCAATCTAGATGAAGAGTTATTTATATCTGAACGCGAATTGTTTGTTTCCTTTATCCAGAAGAAAACAACTGTACTGGAACGAAGTAAGCTTCTTAGTGAAATTTCACAAAAATACAATTTAACACTTTTTGCCCCTAATACAAGTAAAGAATTGCCAAATGTTATATTCAAGGGGTATGCAGACTATTACAAACAGATGCCAAGAATCTTCAACTCATCTAAAATAAATCTAAATATAACACTTCGTTCAATTATTACCGCCATTCCATTAAGGTGTATGGATATTATGGGTGCAGGTGGATTCCTTCTTTCAAACTATCAGCCTGAACTTGCAGAGTTTTTTGAAAATGGAACTGATATGGTAATGTACGACAGTCACGAAGATGCACTAAATAAAATCGAATATTATTTATCACATGAGAAAGAACGTATAGAAATCGCTCTAAATGGAAAGCAAAAGATTGAAGAAAACTATACCTATCAGATAGCATATAAAAAAATGTTTGAATTATGTGAATTAAAATAGAATAAATTTACAAAAGTTAGAAGGCACATGCAATACATGTGCCTTCTGTAGGAGTTTGGGAAGTTTATCTATAATAAAGTAAGTAAGCAATTTTATAAGAGCTACGCTCTATGGATTTAATATATCACACATATAATACTTTGACAATCAAAATATTACATATTATGTTATTTTCAAGTGCATATTATTATTTAACACAATAATACTTTTATTTCAAGCTTTTTTTCAAATAATATTTATTGTTAACATTTAATTAATATTTTTTCCACATTTTTGAAATTGTTTCTATTACAAAAAACTACACATATCCATTAAACATCATTCCACTGTACATAGATGACATATACGGATTTGCAAATGTCTTACCTGGATTCTTATATGCAATAAGCTTTTTGTCCACATATTCCATAGGATTTACAGAGATATTATTTGCCTTATTCTGAATATGTTTTCTAAATTCACTAAGTGTTTTTAAGTTATCTTCTATTTCACCATTTTCGGCAGCCTGTAACAATATAGCCTCTTCCACTTTTATTTTACCGTCATCAAGCACTCTGAATCCTGCTGATTCAAGCTCATCCTTGTGTCTTAAGGCAATACCTTTCATATCCCTATATAATTTTTCTGATTCAAAGCCATCGCCAACCTTTTCTTTTGCTAAATCAACTACAGAATTATACTTCTCTATAAGCTGATTAACATTGTCAAGTACAGCATCAAAATCAGATTTTAAACCTATCTTCACGATATTTTCACCACTAACACCATTCAAGCTTACCATATACTGTTTTGAAATGGTAAATGTGTTGGATGATGATGTTTTCTCAAGTCCATTTATTGTAAACTTAGCATTTTCAGGCTCCTGAACAATTCTATCAAGTCCAAAATATGAAACTGCATTCTTTGAACCACTGTCACTAGAAGATATATTAAATATGGTTCCTCTCATATTTGAAATTCCAGTACTTTCAGATTCAATTACAATAGCACTATCACCAAGTGAATTTTCAACCACTTCAGCTTTTACTCCAATATTCGACCTATTTATGAGACGCATCAACTTATCCTGAACACTTCGATTCGTATCATCTTTTGTAACATTAAACTGGAACTCATACGTATACTCACTTATAGAAAAATCAAATGAATATGCTCCTTCCGGAAGTTTTATCTCATTCTGTCTAAGAGAATGTCCTTTGTTTATCTGTGTCTTTGCAAGACTATCTATTCCAATCTGAAGTTCCTGTACTGTTTCGTCTGTCGCCTCTTCGCCCACGTATTTAACAGAAATAATACTGTCATCTTCTGAAAACGCTTGTTTTCTTGAAAATCCCGAATTAAGGCCCTCTTCAGATAATTCTGATGCAATATTATTAAGCTCTCTTGCTGTTTCTTTCAAATCAATGGCGTACTTTTTTACATCATCACTATCATTAATTTTATAAAATGATGAATTCTTGTTAGCTTTTACTATTCTATTGTAAATGTCGCGTAATTCGCTCTTTTTATGGGTATCGTACTTAGAAACTTCTCTTCCAACATAGTTTGAAAGATAATAATTATATGCACTACTAATCATCTGAATCACCTCCTTGTTCCAGACTATAAGAAAAGCGTAAAAATCCATTTCTACACTTTAAGTATATACCTTTGGTGGTTCAAAGTCAAATAATACTTTTTCTGCATGTGATAAAAATAGCAACCGTTATTTTATCATCATTTTTATATCATTTTTACATTAATTATAATTTTAAAAATACTCTTGTATTATACATATAATTAGCATAAAATATATTAATAAAAAGTATTTCGAGGTAATTATGAAAATATCAATTATTGTTCCAGTATATAATTCATCTGCAACTCTCATCACATGTATAAAATCTCTTTTATTACAAACCATACAAGACATCGAGATAATAATTGTGAACGATAGTTCTACAGATAATTCATATGCAATAATGGAATCATTAAAAGAACATTTTCCAGAAAAAATAAAAATAACTTCAACCCCAAAAAATCTTGGTGCCGGTGGAGCAAGAAATCTTGGTTTAACGTTAGCCACTGGAGACTATATTGGTTTCGTGGATAGTGATGACATAGTTGATAGTACTATGTACCAAAAACTGTACAATGAAGCCATTCGTACTGATTATGACATTATCGACTGTGGTTTCTATAGAGAAGAAAATGAGCTTGCAATTATTTATGCTTCAGACGAATTATGTGGTATTCTTGATGACCATAAACGAAATGAATTAATAGCAAGCGGTGGATATATTGTCACAAAGCTTTTTAAAAGAGAGTTCTTTTTTAATCATGATTTTACCTTTAGAAATAATACAATTTTAGAAGACTCAGAAATAATTGCATACGCATTTGCAACAGCTAGAAGTATTGGAAATGTCAAGGAGGTCTTATATATATATAAATACTATCCTTCTTCCTCATCAAAAACTGTGGAACCAAATAAATATTTTAAAGCATGTTTTGACGCGATAAATGCAATATATAGTAAATTAAGTCCATTACATAATTTTGAAGCACTTAAACCAAGTATAGAATATGAGATGATTCAAATGTATTACCTAGCATTAAAATGCTGTATAATCCATTTGAATATCAAGAACTTTGATGCAAGAAGAAATCTAGAAATCCTTAGAGATTTTAGATTAAAAAATATTTCTATGTCATATAACAACAAATATATACAAAACAAGATATCACAAGAAGATATTAAACTTATGTCTCTATTAGATCATTCTGTCGATTTGCTAATTACAAATGTATCATCATAAAATCAGCTTACATGCATATGAAGAAAGGCTACCAAAAATGGTAGCCTTTCTCTATGATAGTTTTGTTTTAAATTACTGTAAGAGCGATAAAACACCCTGGTTAGACTGATTAGCCTGAGCGAGCATTGACTGACCTGCCTGTGCAAGAATATTGTTCTTGCTGTATGTAACCATTTCTTTAGCCATATCAACGTCTCTGATACGTGATTCAGCAGCTGATGTGTTTTCAGATGTTGTATCAAGGTTTGCAATTGTATGCTCTAATCTGTTCTGAACAGCACCGAGCGCAGATCTCTGTGTAGATACTTCTTCGATAGCATCCTGGATAGCTTTCATTGAAGTACCTGCATGAGCGTTAGTAGTAACATCAAGGTTATTTACTTTAAGTGTAGTTGCATTCATATTACCAATTGAAATATCAATTGTCTGTCCTTGTAAAGCACCAACCTGAAGTTTCTTACCTGTAAATGTTCCATCAAGTAAGTTCATAGTATTGAACTGTGTTGTTGACTGGATTCTGTCAATTTCAGCAACTAACTGATCCATTTCAGCATCAATTGCTGTACGGTCAGTAGATGTGTTTGTATCATTTGCTGCCTGTGTAGCAAGTTCATTCATTCTCTGAAGGATTGAATGTGTTTCATTCAAAGCACCTTCAGCTACCTGAATTGCTGAAATACCATCCTGAGCATTTGAAGAAGCCTTATCAAGACCTCTAATCTGGCTTCTCATCTTTTCAGAAATTGAAAGACCAGCTGCGTCATCGCCTGCTCTGTTAATTCTGTAACCTGATGATAACTTTTCTGTTGACTTAGCCTGTGCATTTGTTGTGATACCAAGCTGTCTGTTTGTGTTCATCGCTGTTAAATTGTGTTGTACTACCATAATAATTCCTCCTTGAATATACTGCTTCTTCCATGAAGCATTTGCATTGTTTGTAGTTTATAATCTCTCTGGCTTTCCAGAGCTATTACCATAATTTGTCATATTGTATATTTACAATTCACTCTGTTGTAAATATTTTGTTTTATTTATTTGTATTATATATCGGACAAATTTCTAATTACTTTATAGCTATTATAAAATTTTTTTTATTTTTTTTCAAGTTTTTTGAAAAATTATTTCTTCTTATCCAAAAACTGTGGATCCACAACATTAAGCCTGTTCATATTATAGTAGTAATTTGTTGCGGCAGCATTAGTTGCTTTTGCAGTATTCACCTTATTTTGCATATCTGATGTAGTATTATCCATCATTTCCTTATTGCGTTTTTCTGACGCCTCTATTTCCATTCCGAGCTTCGTTATATCTCCTATAAGGCTCTTCATTTCTAATATTTCATCCTTATACATCTCAGGATGTTCTGTTATCAGAAGACGTACTCTGTTAAAAACACTTTCAAATCCGCTATCCAGAAGATTTAGCTCTGCAATAAGCTTGCCTTTTTCAGAATATACCTTATCAAATGTCTCTTCATCAAACTCTAACGCTGATATGGCATCTTTTTGTTCCTCATTTTTATCTAATATTTGCGATAAGATATCTCTTTTCTTATTCAAACTTGAAATAAGAATGTTTACATAGTTATGCTCTTGTCTGCTGCTTTCCATTCTTCATAACCTCTTCCCATGTATTACGCATCTCTCTTAAATGTTCCAACACTTCTTCAAGTATTTCCACATCTTTTTTGATATTGGCTTCTATAAGTCTTCTCGCAATATAGGCGTATACATTTTCAAAATCCTGTGCCACCGGATACTTAAAATTAAGTGTTGCACGAAATTCAGCTATGATATTTTCAGCTTTTACAATATTATTATGAGCCTTTTCAATATCATTCTTCTCTATTGCTGCAATAGCAATATTGCAGAATTTGATAGCTCCATCATATAGCATAAGCGTCAACTGTGCCGGAGATGCATTCATTATCTTCTCTCTAGCATAGTTGTTATATCCATTCTGTGGTGCCATATTCTATACCTCCGTTACTGTCCAAGCATTGATGCCAGATTACTCTGCTGGCTGTTAAGTGTAGACATCGCTTTTTCCATTGCAGCGAATTGTTTTTCGTACTTTTCTCTCATTTTTTCTACTTTTTCTTCCCAGCTCTTTATATCTTTTTTGTACTGATTATACTGTTTAGTCATCTGTTTATCATTATATACTGTATAAGCACTGCTCAGTGATGATGATGCCATCTTTCCATTCAAATCTTTGTACAAATCTGATGTCAACTGACTAAAGAAGCTTATAAAAGTGTCAGGATCTGATGCTATTGCAGCCCTGAGTTTATCTTCCTTACCTGAAACTACTGAATCGTCTGCATCACCGTCTATGTGATACAATCCTTTTTCATTTTCAGCTGCATTGAAATATGCAAGTGTTTTTATACCAAATGATGCAAGATTGTATGAAGTTCCATCTACCTCATATGATCTTGTCATAGCATTTTTCATTGTGCTAATAATAGAGCTAAGAGTATCATCCTTACGAAGCGCTGCTGTTGTAAGCTTCTTTTCCCACTTTTCAATCTGCTTATCAGACATCTCATCTTCTTCTTCTTCAGTAAGTGGCTTATAATCTCCAGCAGATTCTGCATTATAGGCTTCTTCCATTCCCTTCATTACTTCATTGTATTCCTTGAAGAAGTCTTTCACAAGATTGTATATACCATCTACATCATTTGATGTGGTAATAGTTATTTCTTCATCCTCTGCTGTCACAGCATTTGCTGTAATAGTAAGACCGTTTATTGAGAAATTATTACTACTTGATGTAAACTCTGCACCATTTAGATAAATCACGGCATCTGAGCCTTCTATTCTTGTTGCACTAGTAGATGATGAATCAAGTCCAAGTTTTGTTTTAAGTGCAGCAAGTTCACTCTTTTCTGCATCACTTGCACTATCTCCAAGCTTTGAAAGTTCATCATACCTTTCATAGTCAGCCACAACATTTTTGGCACTTTCAAGCTTTTCATTATATTTATCAACTATTAAGCTAAATTCACTACTTGAATAATCAAACTTATCTGTTCCAAGATATGTTTCCTTTTCTGTAACAGACTTTGACATATTTTCAGTAATCTCATTTATTTTTTTATCATTATCTTCATTTGCTGTCTTAAGTGCTTCATTTTCAGATTCAAGCACAGTTATCTTTGCGTTTCTGTCATCCTCAATAACTTTTACCTTATCCTTAAATGCATCGCTTTCAGATGAACCAACTGCTGTCTTGATATCATTAAACCTGTCTCTCTTATCTGTCATCGTCTTTAAAGCTTCTTCCATATCGGAAATTTCTTTCTCCAGCGCTGCCTTTTTCTCATCATCTGTCTCTTTTGACAATTCATCTTTCTTCTCATCGATTGATTTCTGCTGATTAGTAATATTTTCTGACAGTTTTGTCATCAATTCATCTTTATCAGCGTCTGACATATTTGCAAAGGAAATATCTTCTTTATGAAGTGTTATATTGGAATTATTTTCGTTTATCTTTGTATTGTTGCTATTAGTATTTGACTGAATATCTTTCTTCATTGAAGATAAAATACTGTTTAAATACTCATCTTTTGCTAGATTTGTAATATAATCAGGATCTGTTGATGCATTATTTATGTATTCCTTGTATGAAGAAATATCCTTTGAAGATACATTGTATATACCCATGTTCTTTAAAAGCGTATTTCCCAAATCATTATTTCCACTAAGAGAAAAATCTGCACTAGCTCCGCTTTCCTTAGAACTAATGAAGAATCTCTGATTTATTGTATCAAAGCTTGCATTAAGACCCTTTTCCTTTAACTGTGTTGTAAACTGTGTAATAGTCATATCCGACGTAACATCTATGAAGCTGTCCTTACCATTCACACTTACATTAATACGTGTGTCGCTTGTTACACCAAATTCTGACATCTTTGAATCCGCTGTGTAGCTTCCGTCAAGTCTTGCACCTGTCAGATAGCCTGACTTTGCAAGTTGTGTAATCTTAAGCGATTGCGTACCATTAACAGCTGTTGAACCAGCAGTTACCGAAGCCTTTGTACTTGATACCTGTGATGCTTTCTTGGCATAGTTTGCCGAAAATCTAAGAGAGCTTAATTTTCCGCTAAACAAATTGTATATCTTTGTATTCATAGATTTCCAGGCATCCTGTTTATACTCAAGAGTTTTCTGGTTTCTATAAATATTATCTTTCTTTTCACTATACGCAGACACCAGCTCCGTAATCATAGAATCCGTGTCCAGACCTGATATCATACCTGATAATTTAATTGACATAATATCTTCTCCTTTCTATCCTCTGTTTCTACGTACGTCTTACAGTTTCGTGTCTACCATAATACCCGCAAGTTCCCATGCCTTTTCTATCATTTCAAGTGTTTCCTCTGCTGGATATTCTTTTATAACATCTTTTGTTTCATTATCAATTATCTTAATTGTCACTCTATTAGTACCTTCATGAATACCAAACTGGCAAGATGTGTTCGACATCTTTTTATTCAAATCTGATACTGCCTTTTTAATCTGTTCGTTATTATTTGTCTCTGCCTGTTTTCTCTCATCAGAAGAGCTGATATCAATATTCTGCATATTGACTTTTGTAGTTTCCGGCTGAGACTTTACAGCCTTTTCCGGCTGAACATTCTGTACAGTCTGCTGTGGTTTTGCTGTAGCTGACTGTGATTGATATGTTGCTGAAACTGATTTAATTGATTCGATTGACATATGTCATACCTCCTTGTACATCTGTGATCACTGTTTGAACATCCCTGTTTAGTTAATATTTTTTCGCGAATTCTGTTACTTGATATATCGTCATTTTTATAAAAATGTTTATAGCCGGTCAAAAAATAATACAAAAAAATTGCAAACTAATCGACCAGCTACCTATTTACTTATAATTAATTTTTAATCTTATAATGATTTTCTATAATCCCTTAAGTGCATTGAATGCAGACACATCTGATGATGCTTTATTTGCCTCCTGAATCTGTAAATATACTTCCTTTCTATATACAGGAACAGACTTTGGAGCCGATATTCCAACCTTCACCTGATCTCCCTTTACTTCAAGTATCGTTATTTCAATATTGTTGTTGATAACGATAGCTTCATCTTTTTTTCTTGATAACGCTAACATATTACTCACCCTCCTTGTTCGATTTTAAAATATCGTATATAGGGTACTTCACTAAATACTTCTCATCCTCCACAATTAACTGCGCTGCCTTTAGATTGTCCACATTTATTATAATTGGTGCCTTTAGATTTGATGTCATTTTTGTAGTATCTGAAGGTACAGTTATTGTTGTAAGAACCAAGATTTCAGAATCTTCTTTTATCATTAGTGGTTTTAAGAGTTCGTCCTCTATCTCAGGATTATATGTTTCATCTACAATAAGAGGATCAATTACTGGCATAGCAAATGCTGGTTCATCCACAGACTGTAGCCATGAAATTTTTTTATTGTCATCCTCTTCATCGTGAATAAGTAAAAATCCTTTCAAATCAGGAAATCCTATAATTCCCTGTTCAAATTTAATTAACTTTTCTTCTACTACTTCCACTTCTCCAAATAAATTTGTTGTTATTGTCATTGTAAAACCGCCTTCCTATCTATATTCATTAGGATTGTGAAAGTACGAAGTACGTAACAATCCGTTTAATCTTATAATTAATAAAATATTATTAGTCCCTATAGAAAATCAAGTAAAGTATTCTGAACTACTTTTGCTGCTGCTGCCAAAGATGCATCATACACTGCTGATGCCGCCTTGAATTCCACTGCAACCTGAGTAACATCTACCTCTTCATTTGAACTCTTAAGTTCTTTTACACTAAGTTTCTGTGCACTTAATCTTTCTTCATTTAAATTAAGTCGAACCATTCTTGCACCAATATCAGAAAGCTCATTATTTAGCACCTGCTGATGTCCCTGATAATTTCCAATATTCTTAGAAAATACTTTACCCATATTTTCATTTGCATATGAAAGTTCAAGATTAGCTGCTGTAAGCATTGAATTAAGCATCGTCTTATCATTGTCATTTGTTGCTGATGCCAACTGATTGTTTATTTTATCAATCTTAGTCTGTGCTGTAAGCGCAGCTTCAACTGCATATATCATCTCATCAAGGTCACGAATCATATCGTGTTTCAAAACATCTTTCGCCTGTGTATTTACCTTAAGTGTCTGATTAAAATTAATTGTATAAAATATTTCCTGATTCTCTGACTTATAATCTATAGATTCATTATACGACTTTGTTGCCAAATCGTAAATATTTTTTGTACAGTCAAAATAATGTTCCGGTCTTAAGTCCCCTTTATCAAATCCCGTTTTTTCATATGTTGCATCAAGTGTCCCACCATTTGAAAGGCTCTGATATATGGCATCTGAAATAAGTATTTCCCCTGTTTCCGGAACAAATACAGCTCCTGATGTAAATCTCTGATATACACTATTCCCGGCGGCATCAAAGACTTCCTTACTTCGAACTATAGGTGTAATCTCACTAACAGAACCATCTGCATTTGTAAGCTTAAGTGAATTAAGCGTATCTGTACCATCGTATGCCAGCTTGATAACGTGAAATGTTTCATTTGTAACAGCTCTCTGATCTGCCATAGCAATGTTATTTACCGATATTCCTACTATTCTGTTCATGTTATCGACATCATCAGCCTTAAACGACTGATTTATCTGATATTTAATATTTTTATCATCTTCCTGGAATGTGAGAGTTGTATCCGTCTTATATCCTGTAAATAATGTTCTGCCATTTAAATCTGCATCACCATCAGAAAACACCTGCTTTCTAAGCTGAATTAGTGTCGTCTTAAATGCTTCTCTTTCAGATACTGTATTATAATCATTTACACCCTGGTTGCAGTATGTGATAATATCTTCAAGAACATCATTGATGCTTTCTAGTGCATCATCTGTACATTCAAGCACCGATCTGGCATCCGGTACATTTTTTTCAAGATACTGACATACTTCGTTGTATGTTGAACGTAACCTAAGTGCTCTTACCGCTACAATAGGGTCATCTGAAGGTCTTTGAATCTTCTTTTCTGTTGCAAGTTGAGTATTTAGCTTATCAGTCTGAATTTTATTATTATTAATATTATACAAGGAGTTATTTACCATCATACTGTTTGTAATTCTCATGTCTTATTCCTCCTTTTAGATTCCTGTTTCATTTATAAGTTTCTGGTATATTTCATTCATTACCTGAATAACTTTTGCAGACAAATTATATGCCTCTCTGTATTTTACAAGGTTCATAGCCTCTTCATCTGCATCTACACCCATAATTGAAAGTCTCTGGTTTTGTATAGTTAACTTTACATTGTCATAATTTGTTTCAAGGCTTCCTGCTTTCTTAGAATCAATCGCAATTTCTGTTACAATTGAATTCAAAAACTCAATAGCATTTCCACCTTCATAATCTTTTGCATTCTTTGTATTTATCATCTCTTCCACAAGCTCATACTGTCCAATACCCTGATGAATATTTGCTGTAGTACAAAGCTTCGATGGATCATCTAAGAGTGCCTTATTCACTGAATAAACACCATTAGCTGATTTTACGAATATAGGGTTATTTGCGCCACTGTCCCCATTCAAATCCATACCCTTTGCCTGTATATCATTGAATATCTTAGTAAATGTATCAAGAAATTCATTTACCTGATCAATATAGTATGGAATACCCTTATAATCTACAGGTTTTGAATTATTATTTCCAGCTTCCGGTACCCCGTTGTTTCCATCTCTTACTTCCATAAGTGCATATAGTCTGCCGTGAATATTCTCTGTCATTACATCGAATTCATCACCATATGCCCATTTTACGTCATATAAACCAACGGCATCCTGCTCATCAGCCAGTTCTTCTCTTGCAACTACCTTAAGTCCAAAATAATCGTAGTTGTTTACAAGAGTTTTATCTCCTATCTTTACATAGTATTCTGACTTTCCATTATCATAGGTCACTTCATTAACAGTAATATCCACTATCTCTGATAATTCATCCATCAAAAGTGCTCTTCTGTCTCGAAGTTCATTTGCATTTACTCCTGTAAGTTCAATTACATTTATCTGTTTGTTAAGTGTTGCCACCTGTTCTGCAATGGAATTAACCTTATCCACATAATCATTAATTTCTGCATTTATATCTTCCTGCTCAAGAACGAGATTTGTCTTAATCTGCTCCATATATCCAAGAAAGCTGCTGGCATAATTAAGAAATGTTACTCTTGATGTTATTCCACCGGCATCTTTTGCGAGTGACTCTAATGCCTTAAACATATTTTCATATTCTACCGAAAATCCACTCTCATCACTATCATTAAAATAGTCTTCAAGCTGTTTCATATAGTAGTTTTTAGATGAATATTCTCCATATTTTGTCTGATTATTCCAGTACTTTATATCGTAATACTCATCTCTTGTTCTTGTTATCTCTGTTACCTCAACACCTGTACCTACAGCTCCAAATCTCTGGTACATACGGAGAGATTCTGTCGCCTGCTGTGTAGCCTGCTGTCTTGAATATCCTTTTGTACGTTCATTTGAAATATTATTCGCTGTAACATTAAGCTGTGCATTTGCGGCATACAATCCGGATGTTCCTATTGTTAATCCAAAAAATGAATTAGGCATATTCTCTCCTTTCTAGTTGTTATACGTTTCCAACTCTGTTAATCAATGTATCAAGCATATCCGCAACGGTTGTTATATATCTCGAAGATGCGCCATATGCATTTTGAAATCTTATCATATTAGATAATTCTTCTTCTGACGAAACTCCCATTACAGACTGTCTCTTTGCATCAAGATCCTTTATAACAGATGTCTGATTTGTTGCAATCTGGTCATATATATATCCTTCATTTGCAAGAACACCTACCATTGCACTATAATAGTCATCAAAATCCTTCTTTGTTACATTATTTGGATCAAGATTCAAGCTAGGTGAATCCCATCTCTCTAATATCTTGTTTGCCCTTTGTATATCTATATCTTCATTTGCTGTTGTAAATGGTATCAATTCATAATTATCAACACACGCCTTATTCAACTCTATATTTCCAAGCGTGTACTTAGACTCAGTGCCAAACTCATTATACGGATTGTACACATAATATGTCTTTCCATCACTGCCCTGTACCTTTGTATATCTTTCTACATCACTTCTTGAGAACAACTCTGTACCAGGTGTCTTATTTTCATCGCATCCGAATGAACAACCATTTTCATCTTCCCCGATATTTAATATTTTAACTGTTGTTCCTGCATCAAGTGTTATTGTTGTATCACCAGTAAGCGCACCATACTGATCCGTTGCTGCACCTTGAAGCTTTGCTTTCAGCGCATCATCAAGCGTATTTACAACTGTTCCCTTAGGAATAGTCATAGATATTCCACCTGCAAATGTTTTATCTATAGTAGGACTAAGAATATCATTTATACTAGTTACTATATGGTTTACCATCTGATCAAACAAAGCCTGCGCCTTTGAAATAACAGATGCTCCTATACCTTCATTATATGCCTGTACATCTTTCTGATATTGTTCATATGCAGCTACTCTTTCTGCATCAGTTGCAAAATCTGCATAATTTGGTTCACGAGGAATATCCTCATACGTAGCAGGATATCCACCTCTGGCTATCAGTAATCCTTTTAGTTCACCTATATCATTATTTTTAGCCGTTGATGTTGAATCATTAACATTAAATACTGGTGTACCATCTATATGTGGCCATACCGGGGAAATATATGTAGAGTCATGCTCGCCATAAAGCATTGCTGACCCCATATGAAATACAGTATCTTTTCCTACAAAAGATGTTCCCTCAAGTCTTACTGTAACTACACCAAATTCATCTTCTACGTAATCAATCTTTGCAAGAGATGAAAGCTCATCAAGAAGCAAATCTCTTCTGTCTCTATAGTCTGATGCAGTTTCCACGCCTGCTGCTTCAATACTTTTTATCTTTTGATTTAATTCATATATTTTATCACCAATCTCGTTGATACGATCAATAGTGTTTTTTACCTTTTCATCAAGTGTCTGCTGATACGAAACAAGCTCACTATATACTGCATTTGCTCTCGTGAGAAATGCTTCAGCATTCATAATAAGCTCCGCTCTGCATACTGTACTATCAGGAGTCTTTGCCATCTCACTGATAGCTTCTTTCAAATCTTTTAGAGAATTCTGAAACTGTACCCCTTCCAATTCTCCAAGAATTGTATCCACCTCTTCGGAGGCTCCTGACTTTGCACTATAAAAGGACTGTCTTCCGTAATTCTCTCTATACGCCTTATCCACAAGAATATCCCTGATATGTCTTGATTCAGCCGAGATTACACCTAATCCAAGCTGTTTAGTATTCACCTGTGTAAGACCAAGGTTAGCATAAGTCCCATCTACCATACCAGCCTGCTGTCTGACATAACCTTTTGTATTAATATTTGATAAATTATGTGCTGTAGTATTAAGCGCATTCTGATTGGCCCTAAGTCCCGTTACGCCTGTATATATACTTGTCATAAGTGGCATACCACTTCACCAATCCTTTCTGCGACTATCTACTGTTTTGCATCAAATGCACCACTACCTGTTGATGTGTAACTTGTATTGTATGCATCTCTTCCATAATTCGCTGTCTCAGGTTCCTGCATAGAACCCTGTAACAGATTCAAATCAAATTCAATAAGCTCCAGTGACTGGTTTATAAGACTCTTATTCAAGTCATTTATAGCCACCATCTTCTTTACAGTTGCACTTATTTCATCATATATGAGTGACAACTGCTCCTGTTCCTTCTTCTGTCCCTTTAATAGGCCAATAATCACCTTTACTGTAAGTGTTTTTGGATCCTTACAAAGAACTGTTCCTATATCAGTTACTATCTCCTCACGCTTTCTTTCAAGCTTTGTAATACGAGAAATAAATGACTGCTCCGCTTCCGTTATCTTAGAAAGATACTCTACATCTCCCTTTACAATAACATTGGTTTTTTCTCCGGAAAGGATAATTAGGTCAAGATATTCTTTATTTTCTTCTTGCAATACAGAAATCAATTCTTCAACTAAACTAGCCATTTCCTACATCCTTTCCATCCTAGAATAAACCAAACTTCTCCATAAGTTTGTCTGCAAAATCTTCTCCAGCTACATCATATGTGCCATTTTCAATCTCTTTCTTAAACTTAGCAACTAAGTCTTCTCTCACATCCGGTGCATCTTTTACAGCCTGCTTTGCAACCTGAAGTTCTCTACCAAATGATGAGATTTCAACCTTATCAGATTTAGTTGTTTTGGCTGTAGCCTGAGTCTTAATCTTGCCATTGACACCATAAATCTGTGATATCTGGTTGTATGCATCTATACGCATAGGAATCGCCTCCTTTTCTAGTTCTTGTATTATTTATCGGAGTATTCTAAAAAAAATTTAGACTTCGTAATAAAATTTATGACATATATTTTTCAATTTGTTCAATACATATGTCATAAGGATTTTTTATAAATCTCTCTCTATACCATTCAACTGTCATTTCAATTGCTTCGTCAACACTAGTTCTAGGTTTCCATCCTAATATTGTTTTAGCTTTTTCAATGTTTAATAGTAACTTACCAGCCTCATATGGTGCATTATTATCACTATGATCCTCTAACTTTCCTTTGCCATATACTTCAATTACTTTCTTTGCCACTTCCCATACATTCCATATTCCATCTTCATTCGGTCCAAAGTTCCATCCTCCTGAATACTTTTTTGGTTCTGAATAAAGTTTTTCAGCAATTTCAATATATCCGCTGAGTGGTTCCAAAACATGTTGCCATGGGCGGATTGAATTTCTATTTCTAATTAATATATTTTTATTTTCTTCAATAGCTCTAATACAATCAGGGACCAATCTGCTCTCTGCCCAGTCTCCGCCTCCAATTACATTTCCAGCTCTGACACTGGCAATTGCAACTTTATGATCTTCATACTTTTCTAAAGGCAAGAATGAATTTCTATATGATGATATAAGAATTTCATCACATGCTTTACTTGAACTATATGGATCATATCCTCCAAACGGATCTGTTTCCTTATATCCTGTCATTGTTTCTTTATTTTCATAACATTTATCAGTTGTAATCATTACAACTGAACGAACACAACCTGCTTTTCTAATTGCCTCCAATACATTTAATGTTCCCATAACATTTATTTCATATGTTTCTACTGGATTTTCATATGATTTTAATACTATAGGCTGAGCAGCTAGATGAAAAACTATCTCCGGTTTATATGTATCAAATACTTTTTCCAAACTGCCTCTATCACGTATATCACCTCTTATATCTATCACTTTTTCAGACAATTTAGAAACCACAAAATTATTTTCTTCATTTTCAGGATCAAGAGCATATCCAACTACTTTTGCCCCCATATGATGTAACCATATGCTTAGCCATGAACCCTTAAATCCAGTATGACCAGTCACAAGTACAGTCCTGTTTTTCCAAAAATTTCTATCCATTAGTTTTATTCACCTCTTTAAAAAAGTGCTTCAACAATTATTTCAGCCATATAATCTATCATTTCAGTTTTCATTCCGGGATATACTCCTACCCAAAATGATTGATTCATAATCGTATCTGTAACATCAAGATTTCCTACAACCCTATATTTATCTGTATTACGATATTCATCAAAACAAGGATGTTTTATTATATTTCCACTAAATAAAAGTCTGGTTTGAATATTATGTTTTTCTATATACCCAGTTACCTCGTTACGCGTCTTTCCAGAATCTTTCTTAACTGTAATTAAGAATCCAAACCAGGAGGGAACACTATTTGCCGTTGGTTCAGGCAATATTATTTTTTCACTTATATCTCCAATAGTTCCCATTTCTTTCATCTTTTGATTATATTTTTCAGTTAGTTTTTCATATAATCTATCCCAGTTTTCTCTTCTTCTCTTAATAAAATAAGGAAACTTCTTAAGCTGTTCACAGCCAATCGCTGCCTGCATATCTGTTGCTTTCAAATTATATCCCAAATGACTATAAACATATTTGTGATCATATCCTTGTGGGAGTTCTCCGAATTTACCATCAAATCTATGTCCACAGAGATTGTCCATTCCAGAAGGACATACACAATCTCTCCCCCAATCTCTATATGATAGAATCAACTTATGAAGTAATGGATTATTTGTATATACGCATCCCCCTTCGCCCATAGTCATATGATGTGGCGGATAGAAGCTGGATGTTCCAACATCTCCCCATACACCAGTGTATCTCTTCTCTCCATCAATTGTATACTCTGAACCAAGTGCATCACAATTATCCTCTACAAGCCAAAGATTATGATTATCACAAAACTTTTTAACCACTGATAAATCAAATGGATTTCCTAATGTATGAGCAATCATAACTGCCTTCGTCTTTTCCGAATATGCATTTTCTAATTGCGATACATCAATATTGTATTGTGGTATTGTCATATCAACAAATACCGGCACTGCACCATATTGAATAATTGGAGCAATTGTAGTTGGAAACCCACAGGCAACTGTTATTACCTCATCCCCTGGAAGAATTCGTCTATCCCCAAGTTCCCTTGAAGTAAGAATGGCAAATGCAATCAAATTAGCTGAGGAACCACTATTTACAATATGCGCATATTTTACACCTATCCAATTTGCAAATTCTTTTTCAAACGAACCAGAAAAGCGCCCTGTTGTAAGCCAAAAATCCAACATAGCATCTGTTAAAGCACACATCTCTTTTTCATCAAAAACTCTTGATGCATAACTTATTCTGTCTCCTGGCTTAAATTCTTTATCTTGATCCGTTTTTTTGTATTCTTCATAATATTTTGCAACCAAAGATTTTATCTCGTCTCTTGCTTCGACTTCACTCGTCCATCTACTCATTTTATATTATCCTCCATATATGCCAAACTATGCTTTTCCTCTTATATAGTTTGCAAAAAAGTCTACAGCTCCCTTGATATCCGATACTCCATACTCAGATGCGTCAAGTATTAATGACCCTGCTGCTGTTCTTCCAACACTATATGATTTTGTATATTGATTATTTGCAATATTCTCATCACAATATTTTGGTGTCATTAATACCTCATATATATTTTCATTAAACCATTTTACAAATTCTTCCCCATGATACCCTGCAGTGTATTGCATTTCATGAATCTTCCTGTCAAACTCAACATCATTAATATCCAATAATTTTGCAATTTCTGTGTACCACTTCTTCCAGTCAATTACATCTGTAATATATTTTTCTGGGAGTATATTTCTGGATATTGCTCTTAAAAAGGACGAATAAAGTAAATTTACATCTGTTAAAGTTTGTGGAATAAGTCTCTCATATAATGTCTTTCCATATCCTCCAACATTATCAACCACTTTAAACTCATCTGCTTGTTTTTTTGCCTCATCTTTTGTTCTCTTTGCCCTATTAGAGGCAGCCCCAGCAGATGCACTACTTGTTCCTGCTATTGTCAATGGATATTGCATATTTAATATCTTATCATGTAACGCTACAGTAATAATACCCATATCAATATCCTGGCATATTCCATCCCAAAGCCTTCCCGTTTTTTCTATCAGAGTTTTTAAATAACTCCTTTTAAAACAAGAATTAATATACAACAACGGCAATCCATACATCGATTGATTATTATTTAAAACAGAAGCAATATAGTTCACTCTGTCTCTATAATAAATGTTTAATTCCTCATATTTATAATCTCTTGGAATAACTAACATATCGCCCTGACCACCCTTATATTCCGGCCACGCATATGCTCCTCTTTCCCATTGGATTATCTCCTCATCAGGATATTCCTTGACAACCTTATCTAGTGTAGATAATAACCATGGCAATGCCCCGTCGTCAGATCCTAAAGCCATAACATATTCTCCATTTGCATGAAGATATGCATATTCAAAACTTTTTGTAAGTCTAAGATCTCTGGGTGTCTTTATATATACAATTCTATCATCATTCAATTCATCACACATTTCTTTTATTGTTTCATTTCCATTTGTTGAATTGTCCGAAACAATTATTTCATACGAGCCATCAAACTCCTGATTCAAACAAGTATCTATTGTTGATTTTAATGTTGCAATTGAATTTCTTGCAGGCAACACTATAGAAAACTTTTTTGTCGGTTTCCTGTCTACAAGTTCATAACAATTTTCATTATATATTTTTGAAATATAACTTAGATAATCTCCATATTTCGAAAAAACTATGCCTTGGCTATATACTCCATAATATGTGTCGCCAGCTAAACGTGTAAATTTTTTTCCACTTATAGGACTTGTTTCAAGTGCATTTGTTATTTCATCATTAGCCAATACATTAGCCATAAAATTTTCACAATACATATTAAGAACGTACTCCAATATGTATTCCACATTATTTTCATGTATTCCGTTTTCATATATCAATTCTATCGGTCTTACTAATGTATATTTGTCAGTTTTTTCAACATTTTCAAATGAAATAGCAACTGTATCAATAATATTTACATTCTGAACATCTAAAATAACAGCCTCAGTAATTACAAATACTTTTTTCCCTAAAAATCCTAAATCATTTGCAAGGTATCGAACATATGGACTATTCTCTTCATTCTCAAATAATACAAATACATTATCATCCTCTAATGCTAAAAGTAAATCACCCATATTTGCACCATTTAAAATCCATTCATTATCAGAACCCAAGTTCCTTTCTTCGAATCTCTTTTGTCTCGCCTTCTGTCTTATTACATAACTAATCCAATCGCTTACCTTAAATATTTCATTGTATAATACTGTGTCATTTTCAAAGTTATAATCTCTCATTGCATTTTCTGCTACATCATATAGCTTATTATAAAAATCAAGATTACCATTCATTAACTTTATTGAATTACTTATACGTCCAACAAGAATATCTTTTGACAGTTTTTCATATTCTTTCTTTTCCATATATTGAACTTCATTTATAAATGGATACTTTGTAATTTCTCTATATAAGCTTTCGAAATCAACTGTTGGCCAGGTATTTGCAGAGTCTATATTCCACCTATACATTGTGTCTGCCACCTGCCATCCCAAACGAAATGGTTTATACTTTTTCAATTCGTCCAGTGCCACTCTATCACTATCAGAATTACACTTTTTTAACCTCTCGATTATTTCATATATTTTTTCCTCATACTCAGTCCTTGTCATATAGTCCATCTTCTCCTAAAACAACCTTTTCAACCCATGGATATTTATCTTCTAAAATTCTACATATTTCAGAAGAATACCCTCCTGCCATTACAATAACAGTATCTATATCTTTTGTATTTAAAAACTCAGGAGCTACGATTGGAATATGAGTAGCAGGTGTATATTTATCCTGTTTAAACTTTGCCGAATCAATTACAACCTCAATATATTCCGTCATATCTAAAAGCGATAGATTAGCTAATGCTTGGTGTCCGGCTCCCCATGTTGCTATTTTCTTCCCATTATTCTTTTTATTTTTCAGGTATGCTTTTACTTGTTCTTTCAGACTCTGTTTATTATCAATCATTCCCACAACAGAGGTCCTTTTCTTTCGTTTTACCTCTGCTGATAATATATAGTCATACCATATACTTTTACAAGAAATCACATCAAACCCATTATTTTCTAGCATATTCTTTAGTGTTTTTTCTGTAAAATATGATAAGTGATCTTGTATAAATTCCGAATACAATGATTTTTTAAGCATCATATCAAAATTTGGAACTTCGACTATTCCATACGCTTCTTCACAAAGATTATTTACTATCCCTCGAAGAAAATCTACCGGATTCGGAATATGCTCCAAAAAATTCATTATATAAAATCCCTTATATGGAGCATTAGGAATATTATACTTTTCATCTTCTATAAATCCCTCGAATA
>JBGVOD010000043.1:0-69746 GCA_045126215.1 Lachnospiraceae bacterium
AGGTGTGCTCTCATTCAGATACAGAATAAGATGGATGAAGACCATAGGAAATTATTAGGGTCAATGGTAAGATCTAAAGAGATGAAGGGCGAAATGCATTATCTCAAAAAGGACAATACATAAAAATATTATTTAGTAAAAAAGTAAAAAAATTAATTAGTAAAAATTAATTAGTAAAAAATAAAAGATTAATTAGTCAAAAAAATAAAAAGAAGGTAAGAACTATGATAGCAGAGAAAATGAAAGGTTTTGTAAATAATAACTCAGCAATTAGAGCAATGTTTGAAGAAGGTAACAGACTTGCATCAATATATGGAAGAGAAAATGTTTATGATTTCAGTCTTGGAAATCCAAATGTCGCAGCACCAATAAAGGTAAATGATGCAATTAAGGAAGTTTTAGATAACGAATCAAGTACATTTGTTCATGGATATATGAGCAATGCAGGGTATGAAGATGTTAGAAAGACAATAGCAGAGTCTCTTAATAGAAGATTTGATACAAAATTTTCAGAGAATAATATTATTATGACAGTTGGTGCAGCCGGAGGCTTGAATGTTATTTTAAAGACACTGATAAATCCTGATGATGAGGTTATAGTATTTGCACCATATTTTCTTGAATACAGAGCATATATTAACAACTATGACGGAAAGATTGTTGAAATTTCACCTGATACAACGTCATTTATGCCTAATCTTAAAGAATTTGATGAAAAGATAACAGAAAAGACGAAAGCTGTAATTATTAATAATCCAAATAATCCAACAGGTGTGGTATATCCTGAAAGTACAATCAGAGAAATAGCAGCAATTATGAATAGAAAACAGAAGGAACTAGGAATAGAAATATATCTTATTTCTGATGAGCCATACAGAGAGTTGGCATATGATGGAGTATATGTTCCTTATCTTACAAAATATTACGAAAATACAATAGTTGGATATTCATATAGCAAGTCATTATCATTGCCGGGTGAGAGAATTGGCTACATAGTAATTCCATCAGAGATGCCGGATTACAAAAACGTATTTACAGCGGCATCTATTGCCAATAGAATACTGGGATTTGTAAATGCTCCATCACTTATGCAAAGAGCTGTTGCAAAGGTAGTTGATGAACAGACTGATATTGCATATTACGATAGAAATAGAAAGACTCTATATGAAGGTCTTAAGAAACTGGGATTTGAGTGTGTGAAGCCAGAAGGAGCATTTTACCTGTTCGTTAAGACACCAATGGAAGATGAAAAGGAATTCTGCGATATGGCTGTAAAATACAATATTCTTGTAGTGCCAGGTTCTTCGTTTGCATGTAAGGGATACGTTCGAATTGCATATTGCGTATCTTATGAAACTATAGTAAACTCACTAAGTGCATTTGAAAAGCTTGCAAAAGATTGTGGAATGACAAATTAGTTGGAGAAAAGTTTACAAACGATTGTAACATGACAAATTAGTTGGAGGAAAAACTATGAAAGCATGGGAAAAAAATATCAGAAAAGTAGTGCCATATGTAGCTGGTGAACAGCCAAACAAGCCGAATATGGTTAAACTTAATACAAACGAATGTCCATATCCACCGGCACCTGGTGTACAGAAAATCATGGATGAGATAGATACAGACAGATTCAGATTGTATCCTGATACTGATGCAACACTTTTGGTTAAGGAACTGGCAAAGTTCTACAACGTTGATGAAGATATGATATTCGTGGGAGTTGGGTCTGATGATGTATTGGCAAATGTTTTTTTAACATTTTTTAATTCCGATAAGCCTATTTTATTTCCAGAGATAACATATAGTTTTTATCCTGTATGGGCTGATTTATACAAGATACCATATAAGACACCTTCTCTTGATAAAGATTTCCATTTAGTAAAAGAAGATTATTATGAAGAAAATGGTGGCATTATATTCCCAAATCCTAATGCTCCAACATCTGTAATGGAAGAACTTGATGTTATTGATGACATTATTGCTCATAATCAGAATTCAGTGGTTGTAGTAGATGAAGCATATGTAGACTTTGGTGGAGTAAGTGCGCTCCCACTTGTAAAGAAATATGAGAATCTTTTGGTTGTACAGACATTTTCAAAGTCACGTTCAATGGCTGGAATGCGTATAGGTTTTGCAATAGGAAACAAAGAGCTTATTAAAGCAATGAAGGATGTTAAGTTCTCAATTAATTCATACACAATGAACTACACAGCGATTCTTGCAGGCGCAGAGTGTATGAAAGATAGAGAATATTTTGAACAGACATGTGCAAAAATAATTTCTACCAGAGAAAGGACAAAGGAAAGACTTAAGGAGAGGGGATTTGAATTCCCCGATTCAAAGGCAAACTTCATTTTTGCAACGCACAAGGATTTAGATATAACAGAAATGTTTAAATACTTAAGAGAAAAAGATGTATATGTAAGACACTGGAATAGTGAACTTATAAAAGATTATGTTCGTATAACAATAGGTACAGACAAAGAAATGAATATTTTATTTGAAAATATTGATGCATTTATGAAGGAGAAAAAATAATGATAATTAAAATATTAGGTGGCTTTTTAATGGCACTTGCTGATAGTGTTCCCGGTGTATCAGGTGGAACAATAGCATTTTTACTTGGATTGTATGATGATTTTATTGGTTCATTAAATAATATTGTTTCAAAAGATAAAGAAAAAAGAATGAAGGCAATCAAGTTCCTTTTAAAGCTTGGTAGTGGCTGGATTGTTGGTATGGCAATGGCTGCTTTAGTTATAAAGGCAGTGTTTGAAAAAGAAATATATGCTATCAGCTCATTGTTTCTGGGATTTATAGTATTTGCCATTCCACTTATTATTTCAGAGGAAAAAGATTCTTTTAAGAATAAATATCAGAATGTAATATTTGCATTTATAGGTATAGCAATAGTAGTATTGGTAACGTATTTATCAAGTCATGTTGAAGGCATAAATGATTTAAGATTTTCTAATCTTACATTTGCCAATGGTATATTTCTTTTTGTAGGTGCAATGTGTGCTATATCAGCAATGGTACTTCCTGGAATTTCAGGCTCAACAATATTGCTGGTGTTTGGAATATATCAGGCTGTTATGTCAGCTATTTCAGGTTTTCTGCATTTTGAATGGTCATATGTTCCTGCATTATGTATTTTTGGCCTTGGCATTATTGCCGGCGTTCTTACAGTTGTAAAAGGACTTAAATTTCTATTGGAAAAACACCGTTCACCAATAATGTATGGTATAGTAGGTATGATGCTTGGCTCATTCTATGCTATTGTAATGGGCCCAACATCACTTAGTACACCAAAGGAAGCACTTAGTTTAGATACATTTAATATTTTATTCTTTATCATAGGTGCTATTGTGATACTGGGTATTCAAGGACTAAAGAAAATTTTTAATAACGAAGGTAAATAAATAAAGAGCAAGTTCACTTAGGTGTACTTGCTTTTATGATTGTGATGTGAATACAATTCAATTCATACAAAGTGGGGTTAAACATGGAAAAAATTATAGAATTAAGAGATACGAAAATTTTGCTGTCAAAGCTATGCTACAAATCATTTAAAGTAGATTTGTCATATGATTTAATTGAAAGAATATATGTTAATTCTGACGAATGCAATTATGAAAACAAAAAATCATTATCAGAATGGGTAGAAGAGTTTGTAGAGAATAAAGGCATATTCGAGGATGATATTGAGGGATTTGTCAATTTTTTAAATACAGCTAATTTAAGAGAAGAATGTGATAAAGGAAATACTACATCTTCATATAAATATCGTAGACTTGTAAAGGGTGAATACAGGTGGGTAAAAAGTGAGATAATGCCAGCTAGTGATTTTTCTATGGAACACAAAAAGGTAATTGTTTTTATTATTGATATTCATGATGAATATATTGAAGGTAGAGAGAGAGAAAATAAGCAGAAAAAACTGCTTGAGGCAATAGAGAACTCATTTGCGGCTGCACGAAATGCTAACGATGCCAAGACTGAGTTTTTATCCAGAATGAGTCATGATATTAGAACTCCCATAAATGCTATTATGGGACTTACTCAGATAGCAGCATACAACATTGACAATCAGAATAAGGTTCTTGATGCATTAAATAAGATAAGTATGGCAAGTAATCATCTGCTTGAGATTGTTAATGATGTTCTTGATATGAGTAAAATAGAATCAGGCAGAATGGAACTGTATGAGGAAGAGATAAATTTATCAGATGTTATTCAGGATTTGATTAGCATGGTTAAGCCACAGGCATTTCAGAAAAAACACAAGCTTAAGGTAAGTGTACATAATATCATTCATGAGAATGTTTTTGGCGATGAAAGACGTATTAAGCAAGCGTTCATTAATGTTTTGAGTAATTCAATTAAGTATACTCCTGATGGTGGTATTATCAGGATTTCGGTAACCGAAAAGGAAGTAGAGCAGGCGAATATGGCATGCTATGAGTTTGTATTTGAAGATAATGGTATTGGCATGACGGAAGAATACATGGAACATATATTTGAACCATTTACAAGAGCAAATACAAATGGAATTGAAAATATTCAGGGTACTGGTCTTGGTATGCCTATTACAAAAAATTTTGTGGAGATGATGAATGGGCATATTGATATTGAAAGTGAGATTGGAATAGGAACAAGTGTAACAATTGTAATATATTTGAGATTAGCAAATAGTGACATAGAGTATGATAAAAAGATTGAGAACATACCAGTTCTTATAGTGAATGAAGATGATGAGGAAAGAAAGTATATTATTAAAATGGCAAAAAGTTTAAATCTTATTGCAGAAGAGGCATCAAGTTACGAGGAAGCAATTTCAAAGATAAGTGACAGACACAAGATACTGGATGATTATCATTTTGTAATGTTAGATTATAATTATTCAGAGGACGAGACTATGAAAACCATTAGAAAGATTCGTGAAAAAGTAGGAGAGGATATGCAAATTGTTTTGTCATGTGATGAAGACGATGACAAAATTGAAATAAGTGCCAATAAAGCAGGTGCAGATGCATGTATATTAAAGCCGCTTTTCAAATCGAAGCTTGCAAAAATTATCAGTAGTATTTTTTATACAAATGATAATACATACGAAAGCTTTAAAATAGATGAGATAAATGATAGTAGGTTTAGTGGAAAGAAAGTATTGCTTGCCGAAGATAACGAACTGAACAAAGAAGTAGCAGGTGAAATACTAGAGATGGCAGGCGTCGATGTAGATATGGTAGAAAATGGTTTGGATGCTGTTGAAAAGTTTAGAACCTCAGAAATAGGCTACTACAAACTTATAATAATGGATATAAGAATGCCTGTGATGAATGGATATGAGGCAACAAAAAAGATCAGAGAACTTAATAGGGAAGATGCAAATACTGTACCGATAATAGCCATGACTGCAAATGCATTTTCTGAAGACATAGAAAAAGGAAAAAAATCAGGCATGAATGAGTATATTTCAAAGCCAATTAATGTAAATAAAATGTTTGAAGTCTTTAGAAAATGGTTGTAAAAATGTAATAAAAAAATAAAATTAGCACTCACCTCTTGACAGTGCTAACAAAAAGTGTTAGATTTCAGTTGTAACGAAAATAAAACACTTTTTGCTCATATTATTTAGTGTTCTAAAAATATTTGGACATTATATTAATATATGGCAATGGAAGGAGGGCAATATGGATATCAATAAATTTACTCAAAAATCATTAGATGCTGTAAATCAGTGTGAAAAAATTGCATATGAGTATGGAAATCAAGAGGTAGACCAGGAACATTTGCTCTATGCTCTTATTAGTCAGGAAAATGGTCTGATAGTAAAAATGATTGAAAAGATGGGAATTGACGTTTTATCATTTGAAAAATCGGTACAGGCAGTCCTTGACAAAAAGACAAAGGTCCAGGGTGGTGATTTAAGAATAAGTAAAGAATTAAACAGAGTGCTTATATCAGCAGAGGATGAATTAAAACAGTTTGGTGATGAATATGTTTCAGTGGAACATCTTATGCTTTCAATTATTAAATATCCAAATAAAGAAATAAAAGAATTGTTTAAGAGATATGGAATCACAAGAGAAACATTTTTGTCTGCGCTTGCTACAGTTCGTGGTAATCAGAGGGTAACATCAGATAATCCAGAGGACACTTATGATTCGCTTCAAAAATATGGTGTTGATCTTGTAGAAAAGGCAAGAAAACAGAATCTTGATCCTGTAATTGGCAGAGATGCTGAAATAAGAAATGTTATTAGAATATTGTCAAGAAAAACTAAGAATAATCCTGTTCTTATAGGTGAACCGGGCGTTGGTAAAACAGCGGCTGTAGAAGGACTGGCACAGCGTATTGTTCAAGGTGATGTTCCTGACGGATTAAAGGATAAGATAATTTTTGCACTAGATATGGGAGCATTAGTTGCCGGTGCAAAATATAGAGGCGAATTCGAAGAAAGATTAAAGGCAGTACTTGATGAGGTAAAGAAGAGCGAAGGAAAGATAATTCTTTTCATTGATGAACTCCATACTATTGTTGGGGCAGGAAAAACAGATGGTGCAATGGATGCAGGCAATATGCTAAAACCAATGCTTGCAAGAGGAGAGTTGCATTGTATTGGTGCAACAACACTGGATGAGTACAGAAAATATATAGAAAAGGATCCTGCTTTAGAGAGACGTTTTCAGCCTGTACATGTAGATGAACCAACAGTTGAGGATACAATTTCAATTCTTAGAGGATTAAAGGAAAGATATGAAGTCTTTCATGGAGTAAAAATTGCTGATTCTGCGCTTGTATCGGCAGCAGTGCTTTCAAATAGGTATATTACAGATAGATTTTTACCGGACAAAGCTATTGACCTGGTAGATGAAGCATGTGCAATGATAAAAACAGAAATGGATTCAATGCCTGCTGAGCTTGATGAATTACGCAGACGAGTAATGATGCTTGAGATAGAGGAGACTGCACTTAAAAAAGAAACTGATAATTTAAGTATTCAGAGGCTTGAGTCTTTAAGAAAAGAACTTGCTGATTTGAGGGATGAATTTAACAGTAAGAAAGCTTTATGGGAAAATGAAAAGAATTCTGTTGAAAAAGTTAGCAAGATAAGAGAAGATATTGAAGCTGCAATGAACGAAATGAAGATTGCAGAAAGAGAGTACAATCTCGAAAAAGTTGCGGAGATTCAGTATTCGAGAATCCCAACTCTTAATAAACAGCTGCAGGAAGAAGAAGAGAAAATCAAGAATAAGGATTTGTCACTTGTAAGAGAAAGTGTTAATGATGACGAAATTGCAAAGATTATTTCAAGATGGACAGGTATACCTGTAACAAAACTTACAGAATCCGAAAGAAATAAGACACTCAATCTTGCAGATGAACTTCATAAGAGGGTGATTGGACAGGATGAAGGTGTAACAAAGGTTACAGAGGCTATCATCAGATCAAAAGCTGGAATAAAAGATCCATCTAAACCTATCGGTTCATTTCTTTTCCTTGGACCTACAGGCGTTGGTAAAACAGAACTTGCAAAGTCGCTTGCAGAAAACCTGTTTGATAATGAACAGAATATTGTCAGAATTGATATGTCCGAATATATGGAGAAACATAGCGTATCAAGACTTGTAGGAGCACCTCCGGGATATGTAGGATACGATGAGGGCGGTCAGCTTACAGAAGCAGTTAGAAGAAAACCATATTCAGTAGTGTTGTTTGATGAGATTGAAAAAGCTCATCCGGATGTTTTCAATATTCTTCTTCAGGTACTTGATGATGGACGTATAACAGATTCACAAGGCAGAACTGTTGATTTTAAGAATACAATCATTATTCTTACTTCAAACATTGGCTCATCATATCTTCTTGAGGGAACACATGATGATGGAACTATAGATGATAATGCAAGAAATATGGTAATGGATGAACTTAAGAGCAGATTCAGACCAGAATTTTTAAACCGACTTGATGAGATTATTATGTTCAAACCACTTACAAAGGAAAATATCGGTGGAATAGTTGATTTGCTTATCAATGATATAAATAAGAGACTTACTGATAAAGAGCTTATGGTTGAACTTACAGATGCAGCAAAGAATTATGTTATAGAATCTGCATATGATGTTTCTTATGGTGCAAGACCATTGAAGAGATATTTGCAGAAACATATCGAGACACTTGCTGCTCGTTATATACTTTCAGATAAGGCAAAACCAAATGAAGCAATGGTGGTAGACCTTGTGGATGGAGAACTTGTCATAAAATAAAATATGATGTTGGGGTCAAGAGATATTTTTATAAAGGTATCTTTTGACCCTTTTGTATTGTAAAATGTGAGGATATATATTAAACTTAAAATAAAAACGGAGAAGAAGAATGAGAAACAAGTTAAAAATTATTATCCCAATAACATTAGTAGTTATTATAGCAGCAATAGCTGCGGGCATCTTTCTTTTTGTAGGAAAAGATAAAAATAATATTGAAGTAAGTGAACTGCAATTCGGACTAGAATGGGGAACAGATAGGGCAGAGGTTGAAAAGAAACTGAATGAAGCCGGATGTGAAAAGGAAAATGTTCTCAAAGATGAAAGTGGTTTAAAAAATCCACCTTTATTTTACAAGATAAATGATTTTGCAGGTATTGAAGAAGCCGATGTCAGAGCAATGATTATGTTTGATGACGGAAAATTAACTACTATATGTTACGTTGCAAATATAAAAGATGAAATTGAAGGAACTACAGGTTTGTCAGAAGATGTGGTTTCTGATATTAAGGAAAAATATGAAGATGCTTTAAATGATACATTTGGTAAATCTATTTCTGGTGAAGAAATGGGTTACGAAGAAGACAGCCGTTACTGGATGACTGATAAAACAATTATATCTGTAAGTACAAGTTTTAATAAATTATACATAGATTATTCAGATAAAAATGAATATAAAAAATCTGACCCTGGATTAGTGGAAATGTTAGAAAAACTTTTAAGTTAAACATCATATTGGTTGAGGCTATGCATTAACGATTTGAAAAATAAATTATTAATGCACAGCCTTTTTTTTGTGTGGTCTTTTATTTTTAAAATACTTCTATATTCTTTAGAACAAAAAGTACAAATTACGGCTTTGATAGAAATAATCAAGATATAGGTGGTAAATCCTTGCTTTTTAACATACTTGTTTTAAGGGTATTTTTGTAATATAATATTCTTTAGTGTAATTCGTGGATGTATGTACTTAAAGGAATGGAGGTAGGATATGGAGAATGTAAGTTTATTATATCCAAAAGGGTATAATGGATATGATATGGATGGGTTTAAAGATTTTGATTTTATTGGTCAGCTTGGAATAGATGGTATGATTATTCTGAAAAGAGAAAGCTTTCTAGGTGTACCTAATCTTGATCTTAAGTCATTCTTTACAACTAATACTGATGTTTTGAAATACAGGATAGATGTTGTAGAAGATATACATAATAACAGGATAATCTATGATACATTTTGCAAGATAGTTCCGATGATTCAGAATATATGCGATATGCGAAAAGTTTCTAATCAAAGTGATATGACAGCCGAGAGCAATCTGTTTTCAATTAAGATACTTGAAATGTATATTGAGATAATGGATGTATTAGGTGAGGGTCTGCTTGGCGTGGAAGTAAAGTCTGAAGGGTTAAAGGATTTTCAGAGAATCGTTAAAGAAAAATACGATAGTGATGAATATAGAAATTTAAAGACTGAACTTTCAAAGATGGAAACAAAGATTGGCAATATTAAGAGTATAACAATAGGCGTCAATATGGATGGCTCTTTGCAGGCACATGAGGCCGGTCTTGTATCTGTTAATACAAAGGAATATCATTCCGGCAATCTGGTAGACAAACTGCTAGGAAAGAATAATGAAGAAAGTTTTTCGTGTCTTACAAGTCTAAGCTCTATTTTAAAGACATTGGATAAGCATGAGCAGCTTGCATTTCAAACTACAATTAATCATTGTTTAAACCAGATTTTCAGAAAAACAATACGTGGATTTGAACCACTTGTAAATAAGTATTTCTCCGGTAGTACAGATTTTCTTGTAGCAGTTTTAAATGATCTTAGATTTTTAAATGCTGCAATGAAGTTTATATTTGATATGGAAGAAAGAGGATTACCGATGTGTAAACCGGTTATTGCGCCAAAGGAAGAAAAGAAATGTACATTACTGAGTGCATATAATCCTATGGTTGCTATAAAAGTGCCGGATGCGAAGATAGTTTCAAATGACTTTGAATTTGATGACAATGGAAGATTCTATATTATTACAGGTCCAAATCATGGTGGAAAGAGTGTATTTTTATATACGGTTGGGATGGTTCAGTCTTTATTTCAACTAGGTATATATGTACCTGCGAGGGAAGCAGTTATAAGTCCTGTAGATGGTATATTTACTCATTTTCCTTCATCAGATGAGAACAACTATGGCAAAGGAAGACTTGAGTATGAGTGTGACAAGCTTAGCAACATACTTGGTAAAGTGACCGAGGACAGTCTGTTACTGCTTGATGAGGCATTTTCATCAACATCAGGCACAGAGGCATCATACATTGCATCAGAAGTGCTAACTGCTCTTGGAATAATAGGACTTCGTGGATTGTTTGTAACACATATACATGATTTGCCAATGAAAGTTTCTGAGTTTAATAGTCACAAAGATAACAAATCAAAGATTGATAATCTTGCAGCTCAAATGGAAGATAGAAATGATGGCACTAGAAGTTACAAGCTGGTTCGTACTACTCCGGATGGGTTGAGTTATGCAAGAGATATTGCTAAAAAGTACGGTCTTGAACTGGATAAAATAGTTCAAAAATCAAGAAAAATATAAACATATACTAACGTAAAGATTGTTTGACATTGGTGTTTCTATATGATAATCTTACTATGGTTACGAAATGTAATCAGATTATTTTTTGGAGGTACACCATGCAGGGTACAGTTAAATGGTTTAACAATCAGAAAGGTTTTGGATTTATTACAGATGAAAATGGTACAGATGTTTTCGTGCACTTTTCAGGAATCGTTTCTGATGGTTTCAAAACTTTAGAAGAAGGCAAAAAGGTCAGCTTTGATATTACAGACGGAGCTAAAGGACCACAGGCAATCAATGTTACAACATTATAATTAATCAGCCAAACACGTCACTATTGAAAATTATTCCGGATATTGTTTCGTAAATATATTTTATAGCAAATGTTTTGAAAGATTAAGGGCTACGCACTAACAAAAATTGTTAATGTGTAGCTTTTTTTTGAAAAATAGTGTATAATACTATTATGTTTTTATGATTTGACGCAGGACACTCGTATCCCTTCGTTACGAGACGAATGCAAAAAAATTAAATAGTGGAGGTGCATAATGAACGAAAAGGCAATGCGTAATCTGACATATGGTTTGTTTGTGCTTACGGCAGAGGAGGATGGAAAAAGCAATGGCTGTATTGTTAATACAGTTTCACAGGTTACTTCCAATCCAAATAAAATAAGTGTGACTGTAAACAAAGCAAATTACACTCATGATATGATTAAAAGAACAGGAAGATTTACAGCTTCAGTAATCAGTCAGGATGCAGATTTTGAGCTGTTTAAAAGATTTGGTTTTCAATCTGGAAGAGATGTAGATAAGTTTGCAGATTTTGCAGATTATGAGCGTGGTGTGGACGGAATGTGTCATATTACAAAGGGAACAAATGCATATATGACAGCAAAGGTCACAGATATGGTAGATGCAGGTACACATACAATTTTTATCGGAGAGGTTACTGATATGGAGGTTATAGGAAAATATCCATCAGTGACATATGCATATTATCATAGTAATATTAAACCAAAGCCTAAGGAAGTGGGCAAAACAGAGAGCGGACAGACAATATGGCGTTGTACAATATGTGGCTACGAATATGTAGGTGAGGAATTACCGGAAGATTTTGTTTGTCCACTTTGTAAACATCCAGCATCAGATTTTGAAAAAATAACAACAAAGGAGAATGAGACGATGGCACAGAATAAATATGCAGGAACAAAGACAGAAAAGAATTTATGGGAGGCATTTGCAGGAGAGTCACAGGCAAGAAATAAGTATACTTATTTTGCATCTGTAGCAAAGAAGAATGGATATGAGCAGATAGCAGAACTCTTTTTAAAGACAGCGGAAAATGAAAAAGAACACGCAAAGTTATGGTTTAAGGCTTTAGGTGAGCTTGGAACAACAGAAGAGAATCTTCTCCATGCTGCAGAAGGAGAAAACTTCGAGTGGACTGATATGTACGAAAGAATGGCAAAAGAGGCTGAAGAAGAAGGGTTCCCAGAGCTTGCAGCACAGTTTAGAGGTGTTGGTGCAATTGAAAAGGCTCATGAAGAAAGATACCGTGCTCTTCTTAAGAATGTGGAAGCAAAGGAAGTATTTGAAAAGAGCGGTGTAACAGTATGGGAATGCCGCAATTGCGGACATATTGTTGTGAGTACAAAAGCACCAGAGGTATGTCCTGTATGTAACCATCCACAGAGCTTCTTTGAAGTAAGAAAAGAGAATTACTAGTCTCTTAATTGAAATTCTTCATAAGGAATCATATGTTTTAATTTTTCTAAAGTGCGTGTCTGGCTCTTGTACAGATACGCATTTTCTGTCTTTAATTTAATGATTTCGTCAGAGAGTCTCTGAGGTTTTTCTGTGTCTGAAAGCTTTGAAAGCTTGTCTAAAGAATAATATGTTCCAAAGTAATATTGTTTTCCGGTGTAATCTATCTTATCACATGTATTTGCAACGATTTCATGTGTCATTATATGATGAATATGACCATATTCACCTTTTTCGTTATGTGTAACTATCTGATTCCAGTCCTTGTATGAAATAATTGTACTAATATCGTCATATATAGCATCTTTGCAAAATCCCCAGTCACTTCTTTTACCAAATATTTTATCAGGGTAGTCAAGAATAAGACCGATATCATTGGTTTGATTCATTACATTTAAAAATTCATCTCTTCTGGTTGTATTGTAGCCATTTGTTATACATACAACAAGATAATTTTCTTCTATAAGGGATGCTCCACCCCAAAGAGTATCGTCATCCGGGTGAGCCACTATCATAAGATTATCATAGTTTTCAAGATTTAGTTCATCAAGAGTGGCAGTAGTAACTTTGTCTCTTGATATGTAGTATATATATGGCTTAATTAAGTCAATCAGTGGAATAAGAATAGCAATAATGATTGCAGAGATGATAAAATATTTTATTTTTTTATTTTTTTTAAAAAATGTATGTATTTGTCTTAAAAATGTATGTACTTTATTAAAAATGGAAACAATTGTCTTCATCTGGATTCCTGCCTTTCATGTCGATGTCTGTAAGCGTACATCGTCGTAAGGCTCATTATATCACACATAGTTAGATTTTAAGAAATATTTTGTGATAAAATGTTGGATTTGGTTTACAAAAACAAAAAATATGATAGACTTATCTAGCATAGGAGTTTACAAAATAAGGAAGTAAAATTATGAAAAAGATAAATTACGATTTACGAAAAAGAAATAGAAAACTAGATAGATTCGGAATAATTTATTTAGGTTTAATTACAGCGTTTATTTTAATGCTGTTTTTGTTTATATCTATGAATTCATATGTATTCGGTTCATATACAGACTGGATTAGTCAGCATAGCGTTTTGCCAGAGTATTTCAGGCAATATTTTTATGCAACAGGTGATTTAATTCCAAAGTTTAATATGAATCTTGGAGCAGGACAGAATGGATATAACATTGCATACTATGGCTTGTTAAATCCTGTTATAATAGTCAGCTATCTGTTTCCGGATGTAAAGATGTATAACTATATAGTGTTTGCCAGTCTGGTTGTATTGATTATGGGTGTGTACCTTTTTTATTATTGGATGAGAAATATGCATATGAGACAGGATATAGCTGCTGTTGCAACTGCAATATATGCATTTGCCAGTCCTTTGTTTTATCATTCTCATAGACAGGTAATGTTTGTGTCATATTTTCCATTTTTGATAATGGCTCTTATTGGTGTAGACAGATTTTACAAGAAAAAAAGAAGAGATTTAATTTCAATAAGTATATTGCTTATTATTCTGACAAGTTATTATTATAGCATTGGCTGTATTCTTGTTATTACATTATATGCTGTCTTTAGGTTCTATGAGAGAAATGAATTCTATGGTATAAAGTCAACCTTTAAGGATTTCTTTAAAGTTGGATGTTCATATGCACTCAGTGTAATAGCGGGTGTTCTGATGGCAATGATTCTGCTTTTGCCAACATTTATGGCTGTAGTTGGCGGAAGGGAACAAAATACAGGAGAGAATTACCTTCATTTATATAAGCTGCTTCCGGACTTTAATATCATGACTTCAATGTATGATTCATATGGTCTTGGTTTTTCGGCAATAATACTTATTTCTACAATATTTTTATTTTATAGAAAGAGATTCTCGTATAAATTTCTTTCAGGAATAATGGTGGTTGTCATTACATGTCCAATTCTTAGAATTGTTTTGAATCTTGGATTATACGACAGATCAAAAGCATTATTTCCTTTTATACCATTAGGTGTATTAACTATTGCATATTTTATTGAAGATTTAATAAAAAATAAAATTAATGTAAAGCCATTAATAATTGTATCGGGCTCTGTTTTTGCAGTTTATGTTATATATAATATAGGAAATTATAGAGTATATTTCTTTATTGCAGATATGGTTGCCTTATCAATAGCATTGTTAGTTTGTATATTGAAAAATAAAAGAAAAATAATATATGTATATGCAATTATTTCATCTGGAATAATTTGTGCCTTTGGGTACTTTGGAGACAGTTTTATGAAAAAAGACTATATGGAAGAACTCTGGAGTGAAGAGAGAGAGGCGGTAATAAAAGAGGTTCTTGATGAAGATGAAGAAGTATATCGTATGAATAATCTTAATAATAACAGATATACCTGCAATCTCGTATATGATATCAGATATTACCAGACAAGCATATATTCGTCTGTATATAACAAGGATTATAATATATTTATACATGATACAATCAATTTATCAAATCCAACAGTAAATAAAATATCTGCAATTAATAGCAATAATGCATTATTTCAAACATTTATGGGAGTAAAATATATTGTTACAACATCTGTTGATGCACCCGTTGGATATGAACTTCACAAGGAAGAGGGCAATAACAGAGTATTTGTAAATAATGATGTATATTCTCTTGGATTTGCAACATCTAGTACAATGAATAAAAATGTATATAATTCCCTTAATTCAAATGATAAACAGGCGGCATTGCTTAAATATATTGTTCATGATGATGGTAATATGGTTGATTATGAGAGTGACTTTGAAACTCTTGATATACAGCTTGATTTTGGGGAACAGTTTAAGGTGGGTGGAAAGTATTTTGTGGAGCTTTCGGAAGATAGAAATTTTAAAGTAGATTTATCTGATTATGATTATGATATTTATGCCATTGATATAATGATTGGAAAGATAGAAGATAAAAAAGTTGAGATTATTATTAACGGGATTAGAAATAATTTAAGCGGTAAATATGCAGCCTTTATAAATAACAACTATGATTTTTCTTATATCGTGTCAAGTGCAGATGATTTAAAACAGCTTGATATTACTATGAAAGCAGGCGACTATATAATTGAAGGTTATATAGTAAGAGGTCTCAAATATGAGGATATGTCATCATATAAGGATAATTTTGATATGATGTATGACATAGAGGTAAGAGACGATGGAATAGCAGGTAGTATTGATGTAAGAGAAGACGGTTTTTTTAATGTTACCATTCCGTATGATGATGCATTTACATTGTATGTAGATGGAGAAGAGACTGAGATAATAAAAACAGATGATGTGTTTATGGGGTGCAAGATAGCAAAAGGAACACATAGGATTGAATTCGTATACGAAGTACCAGGATATTTCCTTGGAGCTATAGGAACTATTATTGGATGTACTCTGTTTATCATGATGATTGTTTATGATTTTATGAAAATGCGTTGTAATAAGAAATAACAAGGAAAATTCGGCTAAGTCAAGTAAAAATAAGAAAGCAAAGCCGAAAAAAACGGAAATATCAAGCGATGAAAAAACAAGAATACTAGAAAAAAACAAGGAAATTTCGGCTAAGGCAAGTGAAAATAGGAAGATAAAGCCGAAAAAAACGGAAATATCAAGCAATGAAAAAACAAGAATATTAGAAATAACAAAAAAATTTCGGCTAGGGCAAGTAAGAATAGGAAGACAAAGCCGAAAAACTGGAAATATAAAGCAATGAAAAAGCCAAAACAATGAAAATAAGAAGGAATTTTCAGCTAAATATGCAAGTTAGACTTATGAAAATACCTTGTAACGCCCTACATTTCATATATAAGAAATATAGGGCGTTACTTACTGTGCTTATAAGAGTTTTTTTAGATCATCAGGTGTAAATATATAATTTGTATTACAGAAGTGACAATTTACTTCTATATCTTTATTTTCATCTATCATCTCCTGAATGTCCTTTTTTCCAATGCTGGCAATAGCTTTTGTTACTCTTTCTTTGCTACAATTACAACTATAGGCAGTAGGGATTTTGTCTGTGATTTCAACATCCATATCTTTTAAGACTTTATTTAATATATCTTCAGGAGACATTCCTTTATCTAAAAGTTCTGTAATGGATGTTATCTCACCGATATTTGCCTCCAGCTTATCTATTATTTTTTCATCTGCAAATGGCATAAGCTGGATAATAAATCCACCAGCCTGCTTTACAGTATTTTCTTTGTTCATTAAAACTCCAAGAGCAACAGAAGTAGGAATCTGTTCACTTGTTGCATAATAATATGTTAAGTCTTCTGCGATTTCTCCTGTGATAAGTGCAACTTGTCCTGAATATGGTTCTTTTAAACCAATATCTTTTATAACTGTAAGAGTACCATTTCCTATTGCACCACCAACATCAAACTTTCCAAAGAAATTTGGAGGGTTTACAAAAGAAGGATTGTTAACGTAGCCTTTAACATTGGAAGATGAATCTGCAGTAACTGTAATTGCACCAAGAGGTCCATCGCCTTTGGCGATAAGTGTAAGGATATCTTTTTCACCTTTCATTGTTGCACCCATCATAGAAGCAGCAGTAAGCATTCTTCCAAGGCCAGCTGTAGCAACTGGGCTCGTATTATGAATTGAACGAGCTTTCTCAACCAAGTCTCTTGTTGTTGCTGCAAATGCTCTTATCTGTGCATTAGCAGCAGTAGCTCTTATAATATAATCTGACATATTAATTTCCGGCCTAATGATTAGGCATTATCCTTTCCTGATTTTCCATTTTCTTTTGCAATCACATATATACGTTCATTATCCTCTGCAACAGGATCATGAGTAAATGCATTGTATGATGTTATATATGACATACCGGCATCTTTAAGAGCTGATTTTATCTCATCGAGTGTGTAAGCTCTTTGGTAATGTGTTTCGGTATATTTTTCATATAGAGGTCTGCTTGTATCATCGTCTATATCTGTAGAAGAATTTTCATCAGATTCGATCTGACTAAATATTGTAAGTTCGTATTCATTAATATTTTCTTCTTCGTAGAAAGTATTTTCCCAAATAAAACTTGCTTTTTCCCTATTTTCAGCAATAGTTTTGTCACCTATTTGCATATATTTATATTGCGTGTTTAAGTCAAAAATAAATAATCCATTGGGATCAAGATAGTTATTTGCTAACTTAAATACCTGAACTAAATCATGATATTCTGTAATGTAGTTTATTGAGTCACATACAGATACTATGGCTGCAACTGTACCATAAAGCTCAAACTCTCTCATATCCTGACATAGATATAATATATCAAGTTCAGAATCAAATTTCTTCTCCATGGCAACATCCAACATATCGTAAGAGTTGTCTATACCTATCATATCATAGCCTTCTTTTGCTAAACGTTCTGTTATATTTCCAGTACCACATCCAAGCTCGAGGACTATTCCGTCGTTTATATTGTATTCTTTCAGTAGCTCTATAAGATATTTGCTCCAATTATCATAAGGTATATTATCCATAAACAAATCATATGAAGAGGAAAATCCTGTATATGCATCCATGGTATGAACTCCTTTCGTGGTAGGTTAAACGGATAGTGTAAATAATAACAGTTTTTAGGGGAAAAAGCAATCTTGATTATTAGTATGAATTGACTTATACTTTTAAATATGGTGTAAATCTATCGTTAATGATAAAAGCTTTATAGAGCAGAACTGGAGATATAGTATTACAATATGAATAAAGGTATTTTATTTTCGAAAATCAGGAAGAATAGTGTTAAGCACATAATTGCATATATGATACCACTTTTTGTTGCATTTATGCTTATATATATTATTCCTTATGAGGATGTTTTCTGGCCAGAGGTAGTTTATTCTTCAAGTGAGGCAGCTAATAGTCTCGAGGATGGTGCAAAGTATGTATATATTAAGCCGGAGGTCATTTATTATACAGGGTATGATTTAAAAATTGGAGACAAAACGAAAGGTTCTTACTATTATGAACTTGTGGATGCAAATCATTGTTATTTCTTTCTGATGGAAGAAGCAACAGATACAGAAGAAAAATCTTATAAGCAGTCAGGTTTCTTGGTTAAAGCTGAGGAGACTGACGGATTATTTGATAATATGCTTGAGATATTATCAAGAGATATAAACTGGAACTATTATGATTTAAAAAATATTACATCATCAACTATTTTCGTTCAGGCAAACCACGAAAGATGGATTTATTATGTATCTTTTCTTGTATTGATAGTTGTAGCTTTTGTATGTATGTATGTTGTTTGTTCAAATATGATATATTGTCTGGAACCATATTTACATCCTGCTGTTAGAAGAATAAAAAAATATGTTAAGTATTCAAATGATGAAGATATGGAGCTTGATATAGATTATCAGCTTGTATCTGATGTTGCAGATGCAGGTGGAATGTACATTACAGACAAATTTTTTGTTCATATGGGTTCGTTTTATATAGATATTATTCCTATTAGTGAAATAGTGTTTGTATATAAACATAGCCAGAGAATTGGTATGCCTGGAGCACATTTTAAATTAACATATACTGTACACATATTAGGAAAAAAACGATTTAAATGTTCATGCCCTGGAAAGAAAAAAGAGGATGCAGACCTTATTCTAGATAAGTTTAATGAAATATATCCTGAAATAATAAATGGATATACTGAAGAAAACAAAAAAGAAGCATTGAAAAAAATCAAAAAAAATACTTGATATATTTGCAAAAATATGGTTTATTTTAGAGTGATGTTAAATTTCTGAAAGGACAAAGATTTTATGAAAAAGGTTGTAAAATTTGGTGGTAGTTCACTTGCAAGTGCTGAACAGTTCAAAAAAGTTGGAGATATTATAAGAGCTGATGAATCGAGAAAATTCGTAGTTCCTTCTGCACCAGGTAAGAGATTTAGTGCTGACACAAAGGTAACAGATATGTTATATCAGTGTTATGCTCTTGCTGAAGAAGGCAAGGACTTTAAGGCTCAGTTAGATAAGATTAAAGATAGATATAATGAAATTATAGATGGATTAGGACTTGATTTATCACTTGAGGATGAATTCAAAATAATAGAAAATCAGTTTTTGGAAAAAGCTGGACAAGACTATGCTGCATCAAGAGGTGAATACTTAAATGGTATCATTATGGCAGAATATTTAGGCTATGAATTCATCGATTCAGCAAAGGTAATTTTCTTTGATTCTGAAGGTGTGTTTGATGCAGATACAACAAATGAAGTATTAGGTGCAAAACTTGCAACAGTTGAAAATGCAGTTATACCAGGCTTCTATGGTGCATACTCAGATGGAAGAGTTAAGACTTTTTCAAGAGGAGGTTCTGATGTAACAGGTTCTATAGTTGCAAAAGCTGCAAAGGTAGATTTATATGAAAACTGGACAGATGTATCAGGATTTTTGATTGCAGACCCAAGAATTATTAACAAACCAGAAGTAATTACAACTATTACATATAGAGAGCTTAGAGAACTTGCATATATGGGTGCATCAGTTCTTCATGAAGATGCTATTTTCCCTGTAAGACAGGCTGGTATTCCAATTAATATTAAGAATACAAACAAACCGGAAGATCCTGGTACAATGATAGTTAAGGAGACATGTTGCCAGTCAAAATATACAATTACTGGTATTGCTGGTAAAAAAGGTTTCGTAGCAGTTCATATTGAAAAAGACATGATGAATTCAGAAGTTGGTTTTGGTAGAAAGGTTTTAGAATCTTTTGAAAAACAGGGAATTTCATTTGAACATGTACCTTCAGGTATTGATACAATGACAATAGTTGTTCAAAGATCAGAATTTGAAAGCAAGGAACAGGAAGTATTATCAGATATTCATAGATATGCAAAGCCTGATCTCATTGAAATTGAACCGGACATTGCACTTATTGCTATCGTTGGTAGAGGTATGAAAGCTGTTAAAGGTACTGCAGGACGTATTTTCTCAGCTCTTGCTCATGCAAATGTAAATGTTAAGATGATTGACCAGGGTTCAAGTGAGTTGAATATCATAGTTGGTGTAGAAAACAAGGATTTTGAAAGAGCAATCAAGGCTATTTATGATATTTTTGTACTTACACAGGCATAATAATTATCATTTTGAAAATATTTAATTAAACTAGTTTACAATAAGGACTGATTTTCAGTCCTTATTTTTAAAAAAGGAGAATCTATGGAAAAGAATATATCATTATATGATAGATTCAAAGGACATTTAAATACAATAAACAGCCACAAGCTGATGGTTATGAAACATTGCTTTAAATGTGGCCTTTACAAACAGGGGTTACTGCATGATATGAGCAAATATTCGCCTGTTGAATTTATTCCGGGTGTTAAATATTTTCAGGGAGACAGAAGTCCCAACAATGCTCAAAGAGAGCAAGAGGGAATGTCAAAAGCATGGCTTCATCACAAAGGAAGAAACAAACATCACTTTGAATATTGGATTGATTATCCGATGGATAAGTCGGTTGCACTTTGCGGAATGAAAATGCCTGTTAATTATGTTGTTGAAATGTTCTGTGACAGAGTAGCTGCCAGCAAGATATATAATAAAGAAAAGTATAAAGACAGCGATTCGCTTGATTATTATATAAAGGGCAAGGGACATTATGTGATGCATAAGGATACAGAAGCATTATTGTATAAATTGTTGGTGATGCTTAAAGAAAAAGGTGAAGATTATACCTTTAGATATATAAGAAAAAAAGTGTTAAAGAATAAAGATTACTAAGGAGAGTTTATTTTGAAAATATTACATTCATTTCCAAAAGATGATGGCTTTCATATGCCGGCAGAATATGATAAACATTATGGATGCTTTATAATTTGGCCTGAAAGAGGAGATTCATGGCAATACGGAGCCGTAGCGGTCAGAAAGGCTTTTGTTGAAGTGGCTATAGCAATTGCAAAGAGTGAAAAAGTGATTGTATTTGCCAGTGAAGCTCAGTATGATACGGCAAGAGAAATGTTGCCAGACTATATCAGAGTCTGTGAAATGAGTAGTAATGATTCCTGGGCCAGGGATTATTGTCCTGTATTTGTAAGAAATAACAAGGATGAGATAAGGGGAATTGATTTTGGATTTAATGCATGGGGAGGATTGGTAGATGGATTATACTTTCCGTGGGATAAGGATAATAAAATAGCTAGAAAAGCCTGCGACATGCTTGACAAGGATGTATATGATGCTAGAGATTTTATTCTTGAAGGTGGTTCAATACATGTTGATGGTGATGGAACTGCCATGGTAACAGAAAATTGTCTTTTGAGCGAAGGAAGAAATCCAAAACTATCAAAGGAAGAAATTGAAGAAAAATTAAAAGCCTATTTAGGTGTTTCAAAAGTAATATGGTTAAAATGTGGAATATATAATGATGAGACTAATGAGCATGTTGACAATATAGCTGCATTTGTAAAGCCGGGACATGTTGTTCTTGCGTGGACAGATGATGAAAATGATCCTCAGTATGAAATGTCCTTGAGTTGTCTTGAAATATTGGAAAATACAGTGGATGCCAAGGGCAGAAAGATAACAGTTCATAAATTGCCACTTCCAAAGCCTGTTTATATAGAAGAAAATGAAAGAGAGGGTCTTCTTCATATGGATATGGAGCCAACAAGAAGTGAAAATGAAAGATTAGCTGCATCATATGTTAATTTTTATATTTCAAACGGGGCAATTGTCATGCCGGGATTTGGTGTGCCGGAAGATGAAAAGGCAAAAAAGGTTCTTGAAGAATTGTTTTGTGATAGAGAAGTTATTCAGATATATGCAAGGGACATTTTGATAGGTGGTGGAAATATTCACTGTATAACAAATCAGATTCCATATTTTGCATAATATAGAAAGTGAGGATATTATGAGAAAGATTGTTCTTGGCGCAGTGCAGATGAAATGTACTGATAGTGAAGAAAATATAACAAAAGTATTGGAAAATGAAGATTTATATAAGAAGTTGATTATTAAAAATATAAATAGAGCTGAAGAGTTAGTAAGAGAAGCAGCAAAAAAAGGGGCAAAAATTATTCTTTTGCCGGAATTGTTTGAATTGCCATATTTTTGTCAGGAGAAGAATTATGAATATTACAAACTGGCAACAAGTGTAGAAGAGAATATAGCCGTTAATCACTTTAAAAAAGTAGCAGAAGAGTTAGAGGTTGTATTACCAATTAGTTTTTTTGAAAGAGATGGAAATGTCACATATAATACAGTCGCAATAATAGATGCGGATGGAAGTGTACTTGGAACATACAGGAAGATACATATTCCTGATGATCATTTCTATCAGGAAAAGTTCTATTTTACACCTGGAAATCTTGGATTTAAAGTATTTGAAACACGATATGCGAAGCTCGGTGTAGGAATATGCTGGGATCAGTGGTTCCCTGAAAGCGCCAGAAGTATGGCAAATCTTGGTGCAGAGATATTGATGTATCCTACTGCAATTGGAACAGAGCCTGTACTTTCGTGTGACTCTATGCCACACTGGAGAAGATGTATGCAAGGACATGCAGGATCAAATCTTATGCCGCTTGTTGCTGCAAATAGAGTTGGAACTGAAAAAGTTGTTCCAAATGATAATAATAATATGCAGGAGTCATCACTTACATTTTATGGTTCATCATTTATTGCTGATGAAACTGGAGATATAGTTGAAATATGTGATAGAAATAATGAGATGACGATTATTCATGAGTTTGATTTAGATAAAATATCTGAATTCAGAAGTAGTTGGGGTGTTTTTAGAGACAGACGCCCTGAGTGTTATATAATGTAAATATACCTTTTGACACACTAATAAATGATTTGTAGTGATTTTATAAAAATCCCCCTTTTAGGGGGGTGTTTTTTTGCTGTGACTAATGTACTATGTGAAATGTAAGAAATAATAATTTTTTTATATGGAGTGAGGAAGAAGATATGAAGAAAAGAACAAAAAGAATTGTTACACTAATCGCAGCAATTATGATGGTGTTGTCAACAACACTTGTTGCATTTGCAGCAGGAGAGGGTACCAGTAAAAAGGATGAAGGCAAAAAAGTAGAGATTTCTAACATCGTTATTAATGTCCTTTTACCAAATGGTAAGGAAAGTGATATTGAAAAGATTGTTAAGAATCCATACGATGATTCAGCTGACAGATACTGGTTTCATGATGAAAGATTCAAATGTACATTGTCATACAACGAAAATGATGTTGTATCATATGATGTAAGCAAAAATGTTTCAGGAAAGAAACTTAAGGATGTTAAGCTTGAAGATGTTATTACATTGAACTTCAAAGATAGTGATTTATTAGCAGCAATTAATGAAAAGACAAATAATACACCAATTGCTTATACAGCTGATAGTTATGAAGTAAAGCTTCTTGCTGTAAAGTTCATCTATAACTCATGGCATATTGATGCAATGATTGATGTTAAACAGGAAGAGGAAACAACAACAGTAGAGGAAACAACAACAGTAGAAGAGACAACAACAGTTGAAGAGACAACAACAGTTGAGGAGACAACAACAGTAGAAGAAACAACTACAGGTGCAGTGATTTTAGATGATGAGCAGCCACTTGCTACAGGTGATGTAAATGAAATAAGCAGTGTAGAAACAGAAACAACAACTGCTAAGGATTTAAAAGGTATTGCAATTGAAGATGCAGAACAGCCACTTGCTACAGGTGATAACACAATGGTATGGGTATTTACATTCTGTGCATTGATTTCATTGACAGTTATTGTAGTAACAAACTTCACTGGTAAAGAAAACAAATAATAGAATAAAGTAAAATAAAAAGTGCTTCGCATAATGCGAAGCACTTTTTTGTGTCCGATCAGAGATGGGCGGAATCTACAATTCTTCTGTCTTAAAGGTTGTATAGCCCTTATAGTAATAGCTGTGGTCTATGCCTTTTATATAGACATCACGGCTATTGATATCATCGGTCAGGGCTTCTTTGAAAAGGAGATTGATTTTTGGTTATTCGATATCATCATCAGCTGCAACCTGACGTTTTCTTGCCATAATATCACTTTCGAGATATTCATCATATGTTGATACTTTGTCGATAAGCTGACCGTTTACGATTTCCATAATACGGTTGGCTGTTGTTTGTATAAACTGATGATCATGAGATGCAAATAATAATGCACCTGGGAATTTAATCAATCCATTATTTAATGCTGTAATTGATTCCATATCTAAATGGTTTGTTGGCTCGTCAAGGATAAGAACATTTGCTCCTGAAATCATCATTTTTGAGAGCATACATCTTACTTTTTCACCACCGGATAAAACTTTTACACGCTTCATACCGTCATCTCCGGCAAAAAGCATTCTACCAAGGAAACCACGAACATAAGTTGCATCTTTGATTTCTGAAAACTGTGTAAGCCAGTCAACAATAGTGTCATCACAGTCAAAATCTTTTGTGTTATCTTTTGGGAAATAAGCATTTGTAATTGTTACGCCCCATTTATAAGAACCTTCATCTGGCTCCATTTCACCGGATAAAATCTTGAATAATGTTGTTTTTGCAATTTCATTTGAACCTACAAAAGCTACTTTGTCTTCTCTTCCTATAATGAAAGAAATGTTATCCAAAACTTTTACACCATCAACGGTTTTTGAAATACCTTCAACTGTAAGTACTTCATTACCGATTTCTCTGTTTGGTCTAAAGTCAATATAAGGATACTTTCTGCTTGAAGGTTTGATTTCGTCAAGTTCAATCTTTTCAAGAGCTTTCTTTCTAGATGTTGCCTGCTTTGATTTTGAAGCATTGGCACTGAATCTTTGTATAAATTCCTGTAATTCCTTGATTTTTTCTTCTTTTTTCTTATTTGCTTCTTTCATTTGCTTTACAAGTAACTGACTTGATTCATACCAAAAATCATAGTTACCTGCATAGAGCTGGATTTTTGCATAGTCAATATCTGCAATATGAGTACAAACTTTGTTAAGGAAATATCTGTCATGAGATACAACTATGACAGTATTTTCAAAGTTTATAAGAAATTCTTCAAGCCATGCAATTGCGTCCAAATCTAAATGGTTTGTAGGCTCGTCGAGGAGCAAAATATCAGGATTACCAAATAATGCCTGAGCTAATAATACTTTAACCTTTTCGCTACCACGAAGTTCTTTAAGTAATTTGTAATGAAGGTCTGTTTCGATGCCTAATCCATTTAAAAGTGTTGCGGCATCCGATTCGGCTTCCCAGCCATTCATAGTTGCAAATTCACCTTCGAGTTCACTTGCCTTTATTCCGTCTTCATCTGTAAAATCTTCCTTGGCATAAAGAGCTTCTTTTTCTTTCATTATTTCATAAAGTCTCTTATTACCCATAATTACTGTATCAAGTACAGGATATTCATCATATTTGAAATGATCCTGTTGTAAAAATGAAAGACGCTGTCCGGGTGTTATAACAATATCACCATTAGTTGGTTCAAGCTGGCCTGACAAAATCTTCAAAAATGTTGATTTACCTGCACCATTTGCACCAATAAGACCGTAACAGTTTCCTTCTGTGAATTTGATGTTTACGTCTTCAAATAATGCTTTCTTACCTAATCTTAGAGTTACATTGTTTGCACTAATCATATTTCTTCCAAACCTTTCTAAATGTATACCTTATAATTTTACATTAAATGTTGTATTTTGCAAGTTTTTTCTTGTTTAGATAAGGTATTTAGAGTATACTTTACATATGATAATACTATGGTCGAAAGTTCAAAAGTATAATAATGCCTGCATACTGCAAGGTTGTGAAACGATTTACGGTTATCAGTCAGGGTGAAAATAAAAGGATAGGTTGAAATATGAATATAAATGAGAGAATAAACAAAATTGTTGTTACACCAGGAAAGGCAATTCCGCTCGGGGCCACTGTTACAAAAACAGGGGTTAATTTTAGTGTAGAGGTAACAGATGGAAAAGAACTCTCATTGATTATATACAAAAAGAACAGCACTGATATTTTAAAAGAAATAAAATTTACGGAGGATATGAAATTTGGTAAGGTATATTCTATGAATGTACAGAATTTTGACATCCGGTACTATGACTATGGCTATATTCTTGATGGAGAGAAGTATTTTGACGCCTATGCAAAGATTGTTAATGGAAATCAAGTGTTTGGTAAATCATGGGATGTTAAAAGGAAAGTTGATGAAAATAATAGTTATAAATATGTCAGAACATTTGATAATACTGAAAAATCAGTTATTACATATTCTGTTTATAGTGACAGCTATAATTGGGAGGATGATGTAAAAGTATCCTATGATTTTTCAGATATGATTATATATAGAATTCATCCTAGAAGTTTTACAATGGACAAGAGTGCAAAAGTTAGAAATAATGGAACGTTTTCAGGAATCGTTGAAAAAATCCCATATATGAAACAGCTTGGTATTACTAGTATAGAACTAATGCCATCATATGACTTTGATGAAAATAGTCAGAAAATAAACTTTTTTGGATATACTGATGGACATTATTTTGCACCAAAGAGTGCATATTCTAAGAAAACAGGCAAATATGCAGTAGATGAATTTAAAAATATGGTAAAAGAGCTTCATAAGAATGGTATCGAAGTAATTATGGAGTTTTATTTCACGGAGAATATTGTTCCTAATATGATTTGTGAATGCCTTAGATATTGGGTGCTTGAGTATCATATTAATGGCATAAGGGTTAATCTTGATGCTGCAGACGTAAAAATGCTGAAGAGTGATGCAGTTCTGTGGGATACAAAGATTATTGGAGATAGATGGGATATTATAGATACATATCCAAAAGGGAATCCGGAATATGGACAAAAGAGACATTTAGCCGTTTGTCATGATGGCTTTATGGTTACAGCAAGAAGATTTATTAAGAGTGATGAAAATCAGATTTATGACATTGTTACAAGATTAAAGGATAACAATGAAATAGGCAGTATAATTAATTATTTGGCAAATCATAATAGTTTTTCAGTAATGGATATGGTTAGCTTTGAAAGAAAACATAATGAATCAAATGGTGAAGCGAATGAGGATGGTGCTGAATATAATTATAGTTGGAACTGTGGCACAGAGGGACCTACCAGGAAGAGAAAGATACAGGAACTTCGTAGAAAACAGATAAAAAATGCATTTACATTGCTGTTGTTGGCACAGGGAACTCCTATGATTTTTGCGGGAGATGAGATGTGTCATACGAGAATGGGGAATAACAATGCATATTGTCAGGATAATGAGATTAATTACATTAACTGGAATATGAAAAAGATGGGCAATGAAATTAATCAGTACGTTAAAAAACTTATTGAGTTTAGAAAAGCCCATAAGATTATTCATATGGAAAATGTAATGAAAATGATAGATATGAAAAATGATGGATGTCCTGATTTATCAGTACACGGAATATTACCATGGAGAGTTGATTATCATCATGTAAATAGAACCTTTGCATTTTTGTATAATGAAAAATATTCTGAAATTGCAGATGATAGTGGGATGATTTATATTGCTTTTAATATGTATTGGGAAAGTCAGGAATTTAACATTCCATTATCAGACAGAACATATGAGTGGAAGGTAGAGTTTGCTACAGATGATTTGGCAAAGGAAACAATTGAGGTGAAAAATAATAGAACAGTAGAAGTTCCACCAAGATGTATTGTAGTACTTACTGCCAGAAAAAAGTGTGAAATTATGGCTAAAGGCCCGAAAGCCATAAAGAAATTAAGGTAATTAAAAAGCCCAAATTGGACTTGCCAACTTTGGACTTTCTTATAAAGCTAACCCTCTCGAATAGAGCTATTATAAATAGAAAATATATATAAATTCGAAAAGCTTATATTATTTAGGAAAACTTATTTAATGATGGGTTATATTCATAGTTGATAGCTTTTAACTTGTCAATAATTGATTTTTGCTCAACATTAAGGTGAATACATAATGAGTCAAGAGATGAATAGTTATCTCTAAGCTGAGTATTCACATAGCTTAATAATATAATGGGGTCATTTGGGATGTTTGGCATTATATAGTACTCCTTTTAATTATAATATTTTGTTGATCATTGTGTATTTTATTATCGATTTATGATAAATTCAATAGTGATATTTGTCAATGATTTTTTTTAATGTAAAAAAAGTATGTGCAATTATACCATAAATATAAGGTGGGTTGATAATGTATAGAGAAATACTGTGTGAACTTGATGAATGGAAAACTAAATCAAATAAAAAACATTTAATATTAATCGGTCAAAAAGGTGTTGGAAAGTCATATATATTGAATGATTTTGGAACAGGATTTTTTAATAATACTGTGATCTTTGATTTTAAAACTCAGGACTATATCAGATATTTATTTGAAAAAGATATAGATGCCTCAAAAATTGAGACTATGCTGTCTATAACATGTGGACAGGAACTTGTTCCGGGAGAAACATTTGTTGTATTTGAAAACATCGATTTGCTTGAAAAATACGATGAAATTATGTATTTTTTAAAAGAAAATCTTGGAGAATATCACATGGCATTTACCTTCTATTATAGTGAAGAACTTGCATTTAACAAGATAGGAAAGAAAAAAATACAGGATGATTTTTATGTTTTGTCATTACATTCGATGAATTTTTATGAATTTCTTATTGCATGTCGTGAAAATAAGCTGTCAAATAGTATAAAGGATGTTGATAAGAAATCTCTATCTGAAGAAGAAATAAAAAAGATACACAATCTGCTAAAAGTTTATTTGTTGATAGGTGGATTACCAAATGTTGTACAAGTGTATGTTGATACAAAGAATATAAACGAAGCATTAAGTGAAAAGAATAGAGTGCTTTTTGAATATAAAACAAAAATGGATAAAATTGAAAATAAAACTCTCAAGAATAAGGTTATCTCAATCTGGGAGAGTATACCAAAGCAGCTTTTGAAGGACAATAAAAAATTCCAATATAGAATTGTTAAAGAATCTGCAAGGGCCAGAGAATATGAAGAGGGGCTTAAGTGGCTTGCAGATAATAAATTTGTAAATTTATTATATAGAATGAATGCAAAGAAAAAGGATGAACAAGGTAAATATAAATTTACAGATAAAGATGAAAAATCATATGAAGTATATTTCAATGATATCGGAATATTATGCAGTTATTTAAATCTGGAATATGATGATATAGATATTGACAAGCTACATAAGTTGAAAAACGGAGCATTACTTTTAGAATATGTATTTCATGAATTGAAAGCTGATAAGAATATTAATAATTTATACTATTGGATATCTGAATCAACTGCAAAAATTGAATTTTTGTTTGGTGAACCGGGAGAAGCGATTCCTGTATGCATAGATATTGGAAATAACACGAAGGCTCAAAGCCTTAAAGTATATAGAGAAATATATAAGCCACAAATGGCTATCAAAATTACTAAAGATGATTTTTATATGAAAAACAGGATATATGGTGTTCCATTATATGCGATATGGAATTTGTAATTATAAACGGATTGCTATGTACATCGTACATGGCAATCCGCTTAATTCATGATAATAGAAAGTTCGCAGATCAAACTGTCTATTATAAAAATATATAATGTATATATTTATCTGTCTTCCATATTTACATATGGTTTTCTCTTTGCAACATTCTTGTAGCCAGGACGGATAATCTTTCCTCCGTTTATTAATTCCTCAAGTCTGTGTGCACTCCATCCTGCAATACGGGCAATTGCAAAGATTGGTGTGTATAATTCTGTCGGTAAACCTAACATACTGTAAACAAATCCACTGTAGAAGTCTACATTTGCACTGACACCCTTGAACATTTTACGTTCTCTTGCAATTACTTCAGGAGCTAAACGTTCAACTTTTGAATAAAGAGAAAATTCTTTGTTCATACCTTTTTCTATAGAAAGTTTTTCAACGAAACCTTTTAATATTTTTGCTCTTGGATCTGAAATCGAATAAACTGCATGACCCATACCATAAATCAGTCCTGCATTATCAAAGGCCTGTTTGTTAAGTAAGCGGTGAAGATAATCAGCAATTTCTCCTTCGTCTTCCCAGTCCTTAAGATTTTTCTTCATATCTTCAAACATCTGTATAACCTTTATATTGGCACCACCATGCTTTGGACCTTTAAGGGAGCCTAATGAAGCAGCCACAGCAGAGTATGTATCTGTGCCGGAAGATGTTACAACATGATTTGTAAATGTTGAGTTGTTACCACCGCCATGCTCAGCATGTATAACAAGAGCAATATCCAAAATTTTTGCTTCCAGTTCTGTATATTTCTGGTCAGGACGCAGTGTGTAAAGTATATTTTCTGCGGTTGAAAGCTCTGGAGATGGTGTGTGAATAAATAAACTTTCACCATCATGATAGTGTTTGTATGCCTGATATCCATATACAGAAATCATTGGGAACAATGAAATAAGCATAAGACTCTGTCTTAAAACGTTTGGTACGGAAATGTCATCAGCAGCATCATCATAAGAGTAAAGTGTTAATACACTTCTTGCAAGAGTGTTCATCATATCCTTGCTTGGTGCTTTCATAATGATATCTCGAACAAAGTTTGTAGGTAATGTACGATAGTCAGCAAGCTCTTTACAAAATGCTTTAAGTTCACTTTCTGTTGGAAGGTCACCGAAAAGCAAAAGATATGTTACTTCTTCGAAACCAAAACGGTTATCTTTCAAAAAACCTTCTACGATTTGTTCTATATCATAACCTCTGTAATATAGCTTTCCTTCACAAGGAACAACTTCACATTCATCAATTGTATATGCTTTTATTTCACCAATCTCAGTAAGACCGGTTAAAACACCTTGGCCATTTAAATCACGTAGACCACGCTTTACGCTATATTTAGTATATAATTCAGGGTCTATTGCATGAGAAGTACATTTTTCAGCTAGCTTGATTATTTCTGGTGTTATTTCAGAATAATTTTTCTTTGACATATAAAGTCCCCTTTCGCTATTTTTTGCTATGTTTAAGCAAGAATTTGCTAAATATTTTACTAGTTTACCATAATAAAAAAGAATCAACAAGCTTATGCGTTTTTTTTTACACATTTTTCATAATTCTGCAAAAATTTATATTATTATATAATAATTAGGATATAAATTTGTAATTTTGTGTGGTACAATAAAATGTCTATAATTATACATATGGAGTAGAAGATGGATTTATTTGATTATATGAGAGATAGTACAATTGAAAAAGAATCACCACTTGCATCGAGAATCAGACCAACGACATTGGACGAAGTTGTGGGTCAGACTCATATAATCGGTAAGGATAAGCTTTTATATAGAGCAATAAAGGCTGATAAATTGAGCTCGATTATTTTCTATGGTCCTCCGGGAACAGGAAAGACAACACTTGCAAAAGTTATAGCAGGGACAACCAGTGCTGAATTCAGACAGCTAAATGCAACAATAGCTGGTAAAAAGGATATGGAGGAAATTATTGAATTTGCTAAGAATACTCTTGGTATGTATGGAAAGAAAACTATTTTGTTTATAGATGAAATACATAGATTCAATAAAGGACAGCAGGATTTCCTATTACCATATGTTGAAGATGGAACTATAATTTTAATTGGAGCCACAACTGAAAATCCATATTTTGAAGTAAACGGAGCTTTGATTTCAAGATCAATTATCTTCGAGCTTAAGCCACTTAGTAAAGATGATATTAAGGTGCTTATAAATAAAGCTGTATATGATGTTGAAAAAGGTATGGGGGCATATAATGCGTCCATAGATGATGAAGCGATTGATTTTATTGCAGACATTTCAAATGGAGATGCCAGAACTGCGCTTAATGCCATCGAACTTGGAATACTTACAACAGAGAGAAATGATGCTGGTATTATTAATATTGACATGGAGGTTGCGCAGCAATGTGTTCAAAAGAGAAGTGTCAGATATGATAAAGATGGGGATAGCCATTATGACACGGTCTCTGCATTTATAAAAAGTATCAGAGGTTCAGATGTGGATGCTGCTATATATTATCTTGCAAGAATGCTTTATGCAGGTGAGCCTGTAACATTTATTGCCAGAAGAATGATTGTAAGCGCTGCTGAAGACATTGGACTTGCAGATCCGAATGCTCTTGTAATTGCAAATGCGGCGGCTGATGCTGTACATAAGTTAGGAATGCCGGAGGCTCGTATAATACTTGCAGAAGCAGTTGCATATCTTGCATCTGCTCCAAAGAGTAATTCTGCAATATGTGCAATAGATGATGCTATGTCATATGTTGAAAGTCATGAAACTGCTAAGATTCCCGCGCATCTTATGGATGCCCATTACAAAAGTGCCGGAAAATTAGGACATGGAATAGGATATAAATATTCTCATGATTACAAAAATCATTACACAAAACAACAGTATCTACCTGATGGAATGGAAGATGTATGCTTTTATACACCAGGTGATTTAGGTTATGAAGTAAAAATAAAAGAACATTTAGATATGATAAGAAAGGAGGCAGAATAATGAAAGAATATATTGATAAACTGGCAATTGGTTCTGTTGAGTATGAACATCCTATTCTTGGAGTTTCAATATCAGAGATAGAGTTTGATATAATATCAGAATCAGTTTTTTCAGGAGAGTTTAGAATATATAGTGAGAATGATCTGCCTCTTAAAGGTATAGTATATTCCAGCCATGAGGCTGTTCGAATCATTAATCCTACATTTTATGGAAGAGAAATGGTTATAAAATATGAAATTAGCTCAGCGTATGTTGCCAAGGGAGAGTGTATAAAAGGAGTCATCTCACTTGTAAGTAATGGTGGGGAAGTAGACATTCCATTTAATGTAAATGTTGACCCTCTAAGCGTTGAAACATCCATTGGAAAAGTGAAAAATCTATTCCATTTTGCAAATCTTGTACAGGTAAGTTATGATGAAGCATTAAATTTATATAAGTCAGCAAGGTTTGAAAAGATTTTTATCAGAGAGGACTTTTATCTTCAGGCAGTTTATGAAGGACTGGCTGGTTGTAGCGATATAGAACAGGCTATGGAAGAATTTCTTATAGCTGCAAATAAAAAGACACCAGTGAAGTTTGACATTGCTGAGAAAAAGAAAGAGTATAATGAATTAACAGAGAATTATAGAGATACTATAGTTATTTCAAAAAGTAACTGGGGATATGCTGATATAAAAGTTGAAGTTGAGGGGGATTTTATTTCAGGTTACAAAAAGCATATAACTACAAATGATTTTGCCGGAAGTAACTATGAGTATACATATCTTATTGATAAAAAGAGATTGCATCAAGGTAAAAATGTGGGAAAGATTACTTTCCTGACAGGTATTGAAAAACATACACTTAATATTATTGTAAATGAAAAAACTACATATACCATCGATACAATAGAATATCAGAATTATGTTGATAAATTATATAGAATGTATTTGGATTTCAGACTTAAGAAGATTGACGCTTCAAAATGGGCTGATATGTCACTTGCGATAATTGACAGGATGAGAGCCATTAAGGATGATTCGTATTTTTATAGATTATTTCAGGCACAGATATGTATCTCAAAAGGAAAAGAGGCTGAAAGTGCCTGGTTATTAGAGAGTGTGGCAGAGAGTCTGATTCCGAAAAAAGACAAAAACATTGAAATGTATTGTTATTACTTGTATGTAAGAACATTGCAGAAGAGAGATACAGAGTTTACGGAAGAAGTTATTAAAAAAGTAAGTGAATACTTCGAAAATGGATATGATAATTGGGTATTACTATGGATATTATTATATCTTGATGATTGTTATGACAACAATTTAAGTTTAAAGCTTGCTAGAATTAAGGAGCAATACAATAAGGGAATGAAATCTCCACTTATGTATTTCGAAGCTATGATGGCATTTAATACAACACCGGAGTTACTTAGAATCCTTAATGATTTTGAAATACAGGTATTGTGTTTTGCAAGCAAAATAGGACATATTTCTGAAAAGCTCAGCAATCAGATAGCGGATGTTGTTATGAGCACAAGATTTTATAATGAACTGTTATTGAAGGTTCTTACAACTATGTATGCAGAAAATGACAATATCAATGTCCTTGTTGCGATTGTTACTTTGCTCATAAAAGGAAATAAAACAGAAAGTAAATATTTCTGCTGGTATGATGAGGCGGTAAGAAGAGAAATAAAATTAACAGGTTTGTATGAATATTATATGAATTCAATGCCTGACGATTTTGATGATGAGATACCACAGATTGTATTAATGTATTTTTCGTATAATGCAACTATATCAACTGACAAGTTGGCAAAGCTGTATAGACAGGTTATTGAGAGCAAAGAAGAAAATCAATATATGTATGATGCATTTGTAAAACAGATGAGTACATACGTTGCAGAGGCAATAGAACAGGGAGCAAATAATGAAGATATAGCTGTCGTTTACAGGGATATTTTAAAAACTGCAATGATTACGCCTGAAATGGCTGAAAAGTTACCTGAAATAGTAAATACGTGTGTCATCAAGTGCGATAATGATGATATACGTAGAGTTATTGTCATTCATAAAGAGACAAAACAAATTGTTTCCGTGCCATTTACAGAAGGAAAGGCGTATGTTCCTTTATATTCTGAAAATCCTGCTATTATATTTGAAGACTTATATGGAAACAGATATGTTAAGTCATTTGAATATGAAGTGAAACATCTGTTGGATGGAGAAGATTTCCTGAAGATATGTTATGAGATATCTGCAGCTGATATTTATTTATCGCTTTATTTTACTGACAGATTTCTTAGATATCATGAAGATGGAGATAAATCTATTGGCATCTTACAGTGCATATCAGAAAACGAAAATATTCGTGAAAGTTATAGGGATTTATTGAAAAAAGAGATTATCAATTTTTATTCAGAGAATTTCGATGGAGAAAAAGTAGATGTATTTCTTGATGAAATCAATGAAGATGAAGTAAAGGCTGAGTCTTTAACCCAGGTGATTGAATTGTTTATTATACGAGGAAAATATGATGTTGCGTACCATTATATGGAAAAATATGGATATTCATATATTGATGCAAGGCGTCTTTTGAAATGTGTAAATAAACTTATTTTGGATAAGGACTTTGAAAGAGATGAACTTTTAATTAAGCTTTCAGCATATGTATTTGAAAATGGAAAATATAATGAGAATATATTAAAATATTTGTGTATGTATTACTATGGTTCTACATCAGAAATGTATAATATCTGGCTTAGATGTGACGATTATGAAATATATGACAGAGAGATGTGCGAAAAATTACTTGCGCAGATGTTGTTTACAAGAATGTATATCAATAAGGCTGCTAAGGTATTTCGTATGTACAATGAACTTGGTGCAGCACCTAAGATTAAGAAGGCATTTTTATTCTATAAGTCATATGAATATGTCATTAAGAAGGCCATTGTTGGAGATGAAATTTTTAAGTACATATTGGATGAAATATCTTCAGATAAGATTGTGCCGGAATTATGTAAGATAGCATATTTGATGCATTGTGCAGATGAAAGTGAACCAACACTTGAAAGCATTTTACTCTGTAAAGACCTGATATATGAAATGTGCAAAAAAGACAGAATGTTAGGATGCTTTAAGAAATTTGAAAAATATTTTAAGTTACCACATAACTTTGTTGATAAAGTATTCATAGAATATATGTCATCAAGTGACAGTCATGTATATATTCATTATCAGTTGGATACAGGCGGGCATGAGAAACAGGATTACCGTGTAAGTGAAATGGATAATATGCTTAGTGGTATATACTCAAAATCATTTGTTTTATTCTATGGTGAAAAGATTAATTATTATATTTCAGAAGAACTTAATGGTGAGACAAAAGTCACAGAGAGTAAATGTCTTAAGAGAGATGATGGATTATCATCTAACAATACAAGATATGGTATGATTAATGATATGATGATTTGCAATGACATGAAAGAAGAAGCAACATTAAAGGATATTGCAATACAGTATGAGGCTATAAAAGAACTTAATAGCACAATTTTTACAATGATGAAATAGAAAAGAGGAAAGGCAGTTTTAGATATGGAAAATCAAAATGTCTATGAAAAAGAAAACAAAATTGAAATATTAGCAATGGGTATTGATTTTTCAAATGATTTTTCTCAAATTAGTTATCTTGGTACATCTGATAATGAACCTGTTTCAATGAGTACTTTAAAGGGTGAAAAGAGATACCTTATACCAACTGTTTTGTACAAGAAAAGAGAAATAGATGAATGGTGTATAGGTGATGAGGCAAATCAGAGATTCTATGATGATATCAATGATAAACAGACAATTAATGATATAATGTCTATAATTGATACTAAAAGAGAAGTCCTTATCGAAGGCAAGTTCTATACACCATCGGAAATTGTATATATTTATTTCAGAGAATTACTCAATATGGCGAAAAACATTTTAAATATTGGGAAAATACATGAACTTGTGGTAACAATTGAAAAGGCAGATAAAGATTTGGTTGAATATATATATTCGGCGCTTGAGAACTATGGTCTTAAGAAGAAAAATGTAAGGGTGCTTACTCATTCAGAATCATTTATTTACTATACAATTAACCAGCCTAAAATGATATGGGTAAATGATGTTGCATTATTTGATTTTAACAAGGATCATTTCACATATAAAAGACTTTCTGTAACAAAGAATAAGAATCCCAATATTGTTAATGTGTATGAAACTGACTATTCAAAAATGATAGATTATAATATGATTTTAGAATCAGATAGTAGAGAAAAAGCAGATATTAAGTTTTATGAGATTATTTGCGAAGAGTTCCGAAAACACGTTACATCGGGAGTGTTCTTAACAGGTGTTGGCTTCTATGAAGACTGGACTAAGAAGTCTTTGACAGAACTTTGCAACCGAAGAAGAGTTTTTAAAGGATATAATCTTCTTGTAAAAGGCGCGTGTTATGCGGCTATGAAAAAGTATAAGAAGATAACCTCTATAGACCATATATTTCAGTGTGAAGGCAGAACAAAAGCAGGAATAGGTATAATGATTGATAATGAGGGAAGAAATATTCTCATGTCATTGTCGAATCCAGGAACCAACTGGTATGAAGCAGGAGCGAAGGTTGAGTGTATACTTGATAATGTTAAACAGATACAGCTTATATTTAAAGGTGTAGTATCGGATATTACAAGAAAAGTTGTAATAGATTTGTCAGGTTTCCCAGAAAGACCAAATAAAACAACAAGAGTATCCATAAGCGTTGCGTATATAAATGCCAATACCTGTGAAATAGAAGTAAAAGACCTTGGTTTTGGTGATTTTTATAAAGCCACGGATGCGGTTGTCAGAGAGATAGTTGAGATAGATGATATATTGATATAGGAGAAAAAAATGGGATTATTATTATGCGCTAAAAAAGCAAAAAATCCATACGTTTTACCAGATAAAAAAATATATTCAATAGAAGAATTATGCTATTACATATATAACAATCCATATATGATTAATATTACTTTCTTTACAAGGGAATTAATAGATTTTATTGAAAATGAACTTTCTATGGTTTCGCTTGCACAGAAACTAAAAAGAGGCATCGATTATGGAGAGAATATTGTAGATTTAGTTATGCATATTTTTGATGCAAGCAATTATTATGGTGCTGATGAAAAAAATGAGCTTAGAAAAAATCTTGATATTATCAGTAAAAAGACACCTTCTGAAAGAGTTAAATCGCGTGCTGATTTACTACTTGAATCAAGGAAATTTTCCAGTGCAATTTCAGCATATAGTATTATACTGGAAAAAAAGGATATATCGAAAGATCCTGAATATTATGGAGATGTGTGTAACAACATTGGAATTGCATATGTAAATTTATTTGAGTATGAAGAGGCAATTGATTATTTTAGAAAGGCATATGAATATATAAAAAAAGAAGATTATCTTGATAATATTGTTTGTGCTGCTATTTTAAATGATAATGATGACATAATTGAAAAAGTAAAAAAAGATTATGCAATTGATGATGATATTCTGGATAAGTACCGTAAAGTAATTGAATATCAGACAAGACAGATAATGAAGTCTAAAGAATACAGAACAGTTGTTGAAAAAGTTTCCTTTGAAGGCAATAAAACAATGGAAAATTATAAAAAACAGGTAACGGAATTGTTAACTGATATAAGGGCTGAATACAGAAGAGAGATATTGTAGACTCATCAAGGATAAATGGAAAGGAGGTACGTTATGGGGTTCTTTGATTTTTTTCGTAAGAGAAATAAAGAAGAATATGAGGAAGAAAATTTATATGAAAAGATAAAAAAAGAAAATCCATATGGTATCTCAAATGATGAGCTAAAACTGGATACTGACATTATTGAAGAGGCGTATGAAGAGGAGATGCTTATAAACGCCAATGAAGCTAATAAGAATTATATTGAAAATTATTGCGAACAAATTGCTGTTGCAGCAAAGAGAGTAGAGGATGCAAAAAAAGAATATAATATTGTTGGAAGATATCTTACAGATATTGAAAAAATCGAGAATGCCGGTAATCCATATAAGAAAAATATAAATTATTATGCCAAGAGAATACTCGTTTTGCGGGAAGATAAAAAGAGTATGAAACAGTACTCAAGAAAAATGTCTGAGACGAAGTATGCATATATGCAGATGAATGAAGGCAAGATTAAAGAAATACTTAAAGAAATGTATGATGATGAACAATATTGTCAGAGCTTAAAAACAGACATACATCATATTGAAGGTGAGAAGCATGCACTTAAATATGAAAGAAAGCATGCAGCATCAACACTTAAAAGCATAAGAAAAATGAGTAAAGTATTTATTGGCTTTTTTGTTATGACACTTATTATGATGTTAATAATGGGAGAGTTGTTTAAAATTGATATGTTGATTCCTGCATTGTCTGTTATGACAGTTGCAGTAGTTATAGCGGCCTTTATCGTTGTATATAATCAAAAAGAAACAAAGGAACTGAAAATATCAGAGATGAAATTGAATAAAGCTATAAGTCTTATGAATAGTTATAAACTTAAATATGTAAACGTAAAAAGCAGACTTGACTATATGTATGAAACAAATGGTGTAAAGAGTTCGTATGAACTGAATGAAATATGGAGAGTTTATTTGGTTGTAAAAAAAGAAAGAGAAGCTATTATGAAAGCATCAGACGAAATGTATAAATCAATAGATGCACTTATGGCTGAAATTGAAAAATTAGATTTGTATGATTCTTCAGTGTGGTCTGCACAAATAGAAGCACTTGTGGATAATCGGGAAATGACAGAAATAAGACACACATTAAATGTCAGAAGACAGAAATTACGTGAATCAATGGATTTTAATTCAAGACTCGTAGAAAAAAATAAGGAAAAGATAAATAAAATTGTTAAAGATAATCCAGCTATAACAAAGGAAGTAATAGGGTTAATAGAAAAATATGAAAGAATTAATAACATACAAGCATAAAGTTCAATATTATGAAACAGATCAGATGTCAATAGTACATCACTCAAACTATATTCGATGGTTTGAAGAGGCAAGAATAGATTTCCTTGAACAAATTGGAATGAATATGGAGGAAATAGAAAGAAACGGTGTACAGATACCGGTATTGTCGGTTTCTTCAAATTATCGTTCAATGGTCAGATTCGGAGATAAAGTTTACGTTGGACTAAAAATAGAAAAATATAATGGGATAAAACTTCAAATATCCTACAGAATAACAGATGCGAAAACGAATGAGTTAAGAAATGAGGGTGAAAGTTCGCATTGCTTTTTAGATTTGAATGGACAAGTGATATCGTTAAAAAAACACAATATAAAAATGCATGAAACACTTGAAAAATACGTAAATTCCTCAACTTTTTAAATAGGCTTTTGTTTTTAATTTAGAACATTAAAATCTATTGACTTGTATACAGTATTTCCATATAATACAGAAGACGAAAGAAAATATTTCTAGTATTATTAGGAGGAACTTATAATGATTAAGACAGTGCAACCAGAATGGAACGGCTTTGTAGATGGCAAATGGTCAAAAGAAGTTAATGTTAGAGATTTCATCCAGAAGAACTATACACAGTATGAGGGTGATTCTTCATTCTTAGCTGGTCCAACAAAAGAAACAACAGATTTATGGAACCAGGTTTTAGGTTTAATGAAACAGGAACGTGAAAATGGTGGTGTTCTTGATATGGATACAAGCGTTCCATCAACAATTGTTTCACATGATGCTGCATATTTAAATAAAGAAACAGAACAGATTGTTGGTTTCCAGACAGACAAGCCACTTAAGAGAGCTTTTATGCCATTCGGTGGTATTCGTACAGCAGTTACAGCTTGTAAATCATACGGTTATGAAGTAGATCCTGAGGTAATTAGAATATTTACAGATTATAGAAAGACACACAATCAGGGTGTATTTGATGTTTACACACCAGAAATGAAGTTGGCAAGACATGCTCATATCGTAACAGGTCTTCCAGATGCTTACGGCAGAGGACGTATCATTGGTGATTACAGAAGAGTTGCTTTATATGGTGTTGATAAGCTTATCGAAGACAAGAAAGAGCAGTTAGCTACATCACTTGTAAGAATGACATCTAAGAACATCAGACTTAGAGAAGAATTAGCAGAACAGATTAAAGCTTTAGGCGACTTAAAGAAGCTTGGTGAAATCTATGGTTACGATATTTCAGCTCCAGCTAAAGACGTTAAGGAAGCTATTCAGTGGACATATTTCGGATATTTAGCAGCTGTTAAGGAACAGAATGGTGCTGCTATGTCACTTGGACGTACATCTACCTTCCTTGATATTTATGCTGAAAGAGATCTTAAGAATGGCGTATATACAGAAGAACAGATTCAGGAAATGATTGATCATTTCATCATGAAGTTAAGAATGGTTAGATTTGCTCGTATCCCTGAATACAATGCATTATTCGCTGGTGATCCTACATGGGTTACAGAATCACTTGGTGGTGTTGGTATCGACGGAAGACACATGGTTACAAAGATGTCATTCAGATACTTAAATACATTAGACAACTTAGGAACATCTCCAGAACCAAACATGACAGTTCTTTGGTCAGTTAACCTTCCTACAAACTGGAAGAAGTACTGTGCTGAAATGTCAATCAAGTCATCAGCTATCCAGTATGAAAATGATGATATGATGAGAGTAACTCACGGTGATGATTATGCAATTGCATGTTGTGTATCTTCAATGAGAGTTGGTAAGGAAATGCAGTTCTTCGGAGCTAGAGCAAACCTTGCAAAATGTTTACTTTACGCTATCAACGGTGGTGTTGATGAAAAATTATTCATTCAGGTAGGTCCTAAGTACAGACCAATCACTTCAGAATACTTAGATTATGATGAAGTAATGGAAAGATATGAAGATATGATGGAATGGTTAGCTGGATTATATGTAAATACATTAAATGTTATCCATTACATGCATGATAAATATTGTTATGAAAAGCTTCAGATGGCTCTTCATGATAGAGATGTTAAGAGATGGTTCGCAACAGGTATTGCTGGTCTTTCAGTAGTTGCTGACTCCCTTTCAGCAATCAAATATGCTAAGGTTAAGACAATCAGAAATGAAGATGGTATCGTAGTTGATTACGAAGTAGAGGGCGATTTCCCTAAATATGGTAACAACGATGACAGAGTAGACCAGATTGCAGTTGAAATTGTTGAAAAATTCATGAATATGGTTAGAAAGCATCACACATACAGAGATTCAATCCCTACAACATCAATTCTTACAATCACATCAAATGTAGCATATGGTAAGAATACAGGTAGCACACCTGATGGTAGAAAAGCTGGTGTTCCACTTGCTCCAGGTGCTAACCCAATGCATGGTAGAGATACACATGGTGCTTTAGCTTCATTATCATCAGTAGCTAAACTTCCATTCAAGGATGCACAGGATGGTATCTCAAATACATTTACAATTCTTCCAAATGCTCTTGGTAAGGATTCTGTATTCGCTGGTCAGGCTGATTTTGATATTCAGTTAACACCAGAACAGATTGCTGAAATCGAAAAAGGTGGATGCACAAGCTGTTAATTAGCAAGTATTAAACAAGCTGTTAATTAGCAAGTATTAAGTAAGTTACAATTTATACATCCAGTCAGTCATTGACTGGATGGGAAACATTAATTTGAATAGCCCATATGGGCGGAATGGAGGATTATTATGACAGTTACAGAACAGCAGAAAGATAATTTAGTAGCAATGCTTGATGGATACGTTGAAAAAGGTGGTCATCATCTTAACGTTAATGTTTTAGTAAGAGAAACATTATTAGATGCTCAGCAGCATCCAGAAAATTACCCACAGCTTACAATTCGTGTATCAGGATATGCTGTAAACTTCATTAAGTTAACAAAAGAACAGCAGGATGACGTTATCTCACGTACATTCCATGAAGCTATCTAGTTCATCGTTTAAGTTAGAATGCATTCGATTGAACAGATTAAAGACAACTTTTAAGATAACTTAAAAAGATTTTATATGCCTCGTTAAAGATAGCTTTAATGAGGCATTTTTAAAAATTAATGGAGGTAACATAATATGAAAGGCTATGTTCATTCTATTGAAACCTTTGGTACAGTTGATGGACCAGGAATAAGATATGTTGTATTTACACAGGGGTGTCCTATGAGATGTAAGTATTGTCATAATCCGGATACGTGGACACCAAGAACTGGTGAACAGATGGATACAGATGATATTATTACAGATTTTGAAAAATACAAGCCATTTTTAACTAATAACGGGATTACGGTTACTGGTGGTGAACCAATGATGCAGATGGATTTTTTGCTTGATTTGTTCAAAAAAGCAAAAGAAAAACAGGCTCATACCTGTATTGATTCTTCTGGAATTATGTTTAATCCAAAAAGTGAAAGTTTTATGGAAAAGTTAGATGAGCTTTTAAAATATACAGATTTGATTATGCTTGACATAAAGCATATAGATGATGAGGAACATAAAAAGCTTACAGGTCAGTCAAATAAAAATATTCTTGCGTTTGCAAGATATTTATCTGAAAAGAAGATTCCTGTATGGATAAGACATGTTACTGTACCAGGAATAACATTTAATACAAAATACCTGGTACAGTTAGGTGAGTTTCTTGCAGAACTTGATAATATTGAGGCATTAGATGTATTACCATATCATACAATGGGAGTACCAAAATATGAGTCTCTTGGTATTGAATATCCATTAAAGGGTGTTGAACCACTGGATAAGGAGGATGCCATGAAAGCAAGAAATACCATTATATACGGAATGCAAAAACGTAAAAAAGAATTAGGAAAAACCACGTAGATTATTCTGATTTAGGATTAAATATAAGGGAGGCTATATAGCCAAAAATTAATGCACTACTGATACCCAGAGCAGAAGCTTTTAAACCACCTAGGAATATACCTGTGAAACCAAATTCATCAATGGATTCCTTGACACCTTTATATAGTGTATTTCCAAATCCGAGAAGTGGAACAGAGGCTCCGGCACCGGCAAAATCAATAAGTGGGTCGTATAATCCAAAGAAACCAAGTATTGAACCAATTACAACTAATCCCACCATTATACGTCCCGGTAGTAATTTAGTTTTGTCTATAAATATTTGTACAATTGCGCATATTGCTCCGCCAACGAGAAAAGCAATAATATAGCTGGAAAGATAATTCGTGAAAAAATCTGATATATTAGACATTTATTAGGCCTCCTTTATTAATCAATTGATTCTATTGAAACTGCATGAGCTATTCCTGGAACAGAATTACCTTCATTTGAGCTTACAGGAGACAAAAGAGCTCCTGTCGGTATAAGAAGTATTCGCTTAAAGTTTTTATTGATTAATTCGTTTATTATATAGCTGCAAAAGACGCTTGCACTACATCCACATCCACTTGCTCCTGCATTTGTATCCTGAACATCCTTGTCAAACATGAGTATTCCACAGTCTTTGTGAACAGGAGAAATATCATATCCTTTTTCTTTTAATAGGTCTATAAGTATTGTCTGACCAATATAGCCTAAATCCCCAGTAAAAATATAATCATAGTAGGTTGGTTCGATTCCAAAATCTACAAGGTGCTGATATATGGTATCGGCGGCTGCAGGAGCCATACATGCTCCCATATTTTCCTTATCTTTGTGACCAAAATCAACAATTTTTCCAGGAGTGATTTTAGTTATCATAGCTTTAGCATCTGTTTTGTCATTAGAGATAATCACACTACCACACCCTGTAACTGTCCATGTAGATGAAAATTTACGTTGACTTCCATAATCCAGTGGAAATCTGAATGTTTTTTCGGCACTGGCAAAATGGCTGGATGCAGAGGCAATAACGTTTCTTGCAAAACCACCAGACACAAGTATTGATGCCAGACTCATAGCTTCTCCAAAGGTTGAACATGCTCCATATAATCCGAAGAGGGGAATGTCAAAATCTTTTAGTCCAAAAGATGAGGCAATTAACTGGCCTAACAAATCACCAGCGAGGATATAATCTATTTGATCTTTTGAAAGAGAAGTCTTTTGCAATAGATTATTAATATTAGAAGCAATCATTTTACTTTCGGCATCTTCGAAATTATCACCTCCAAACATCAAATCTTCAGATATATGATCAAAGTAGCTTCCTAAAGGACCCTGACCTTCTTTGGTACCTACAGTAGAAGAATAGTCTTTAATATAGACTGGTGATGGAAGTAATATGCTTGATTTACCGATATGGTTATTAGTAGACGTTTTGTTAATAGAATTTGTACTCATATTTATTGTGATCTTATAGGATCTTTCCTTTCATAATATTTTAATTAGCTGACAAGAGACATAAGATAATATATTAGTCCTAGTAAGCTGCTGCTTAGAAGACCATATAAAATAACAGGTCCTGCTATGGTGAATATTTTACAGCCTGTACCAAAAACCTGACCTTCCTTCTTGAATTCAATTGCACATGCCGCTATAGAATTGGCAAATCCTGTAATTGGCACAAGAGTACCTGCACCAGCATATTTGGCCATTTTTTTATAAAAAGTCAGACCGGTAAATAAGGCTGCAAGACCAACAAGTGTCAAAGTTTCATAGTTAATGGCCGTTTCTTTGGATAATCCAATATATTTATAGAAGTCAATTAAAATCTGACCAAGCAAACATATAAGACCACCATATATATATGCGAAAAGCATATTTTTGGGCGTTGAATTAGTTGGCGTTACTGATTTAACATACATATCATAATTATTTTTAATCATTGTTTCTCCTTTACATCTAAGATTTACATTAACAATTATTTGTCATAATATCAGAAAAGATTTCTAAAGAAATAGAATAGTGAACCACTACATTTTCCAAGTGCCAGAAATACATTTACATAGCCTATGCCTTTGTGAATGCGAAATCTTCTTGAGAACACTACAGAAACTTTTAGTACTTCTGCTAAAGACATTGCCAGACATCCAACATATATTCCAAAGAAAATGCCTATGGTTAAAAGACATAGAATTGATATTACAAATATAATAGAATCTGGTAATAAGTCCTTAAAGAATTCATAAGAATTAATTTTATAAACAATTAGTATATTACATAGACTACCGCCTGCGAGAATACAATTTTCGTATATATGCGCAGCACGTTTTGTATGTGTTTTGTCAGAAAGCCTTGATAAAATTCCAAGAGAAGTAAATAGAGCAAATAATGATGCTGCAATTAGAAAACCTGAAGAAATTCCGATTAAAAGTAGTAAAACATCAGTCAACATCTATCTTGCAATCCTTTCTTTCAATACCGGAAATTAATGTATCAGCAATGTCATTTTCATAACGTTGCATTTCAATTTCAATAGGCGTAGGATCTTTTGTAATTTTGTGGTTGCAGAAATGATTATAAAAAATAAGAATGCCAATGGGTATTCCAATACAGTATCCTAGCTCTAAAGGCGTATGGTTATCGGATACTTTACCTGTAATACTGTAGTAAATATTTGCAAATAGTTTGTCTATTGAAATATCATTATTAAAAGCCATAATTGCAAAAGCTGAACCTAAAAAGATTAGTATACACGTGAATATTATTTTGAAAACATATAATATTTTATTTAGTGTAATATTTCTTGAATCTTTATAGTACGAAATCATTACATCATCGTTACCAAGCATATTTATTTCGATATTGTCAATCTCCTTTGTAATTAGTTCTATTATTTTAAGAGAAGTAACAATATAGATACTATTTTTCATTGTATCAATTTCTGGAATTCTAATGTTTTTAATTAATTCAGCGATATCTTTGTCGGTTGAATAAATTTTTGCAATATCTCCAATAGCTATAATTTCCTTATTCACTTTTATATGATTTGGGAGTTTGATATAAACTGATTGATTTGCCATAATTACCTCTTTTTTGATGTGTTATAAGAAGTATTTGCAAAATCATAATAAATATTCAGATAAAAAAGAGATAGATAAAGATAAAGGTGCCAAGCGGTATATTTACAAATTTATCTTAACCTATTGCACAAAGTATATAGTCATTTGTGCAATAGGCATTTGCGAATATACCTCAGACACCATTATAGAAGTTTAATTAGTGGACATTACATGAAGAAGAATCGAGTCCTTCTGGAACCTGGAAAGGTGAATCATATGTTGTACCTTCCGTTCCTAAATATCTGATACGAAATACTTTTTCAGTTATACTAGATACAGGACAATTTTCACCAGCCAGCATTCCGGAAGAATTGCATATTGCATATTTAACATGACACACACATGTATCTTCTGGAACTGTACCATCAGCGAAATATTCTTCACGAGTCATATTTCCTTCAGGATCATGATCACACAGACCTTCAACAGCCAAATTGCCACATTTTGTACAAATAGTTGCTTTTACAATATTTGCTGGAACTTCAGGCTCTATATATGTGTAACCTTTTTCCTGATGTATTCGAGTCATAATTTTACTCCAGATAACTTTATGGTATTGTGTATTGTGGAGTGTATCGCCAATACCTGTGTTTTCGTCAAATCCACTCCAGATTACGGCAGTAAGATATGGAGTGTAGCCTGCAAACCAGATGTCATAATCATTTGATGTTGTACCGGTTTTTCCGGCTACATACTGGTCTGGTACATTAGCAAGAGTACCTGTACCAAAAGCTACTACATCATGCATTGCATTTGTTATAAGGAAAGCAGTAGTTTCTTTAAGAACTCTGTGTGTATTAGGATTTTTTTCTAAAATCACATGTCCCTTGCTGTCACAAACCTTTGTATAGTATGAGAGTTCTGTATATACACCATTATTTGCGATGGTAGCATATGCATTACATAATTCAATATTTGTAACACCATCTGTAAGACCACCTAATGCTAATGCCTGATTTATATCACTATTCACTGTATTATCAGCATTTACACGGCTTTTTACAAGTGTAGTAAAACCAAAGTCTTCAAGGTATTCAAAGCCAACAGCTGGTGTAATTGATGTAAGGCATTTTACAGCAATAATGTTCATAGAGTTAGTTATTCCAAGTCTTATTGAACTAAGTCCTCTATAGCTGTCACCCCACCAGTTAGATATTTGTCTTCCAGAAGATGTGTATGAATAAGGTGCATCATCAAATACTGTTGCAAGAGTATAATTGTATCTGTCAACAGCTGGTGCGAAGGAAGCAAGTACTTTAAATGTAGAACCCGGCTGTCTAGTTGAAGCAGTCGCTCTGTTAAAAGAACGACTTGTTTTTTTCTCACCACGACCACCTACGATGGCCTTGACATAGCCTGTTGATTGGTCAATTACAGAAAAGGAAACCTGAGGCTGGATTGTGAAAATAGTTTTCTCGCCTAATTCTTTATCTGTTTCTTTTAAGTAAGCAGCCTTATATTCATCAATACATGCCTGGGCTTCTTCAATACTGTTAAAAATAAGCTTAAAGTTTGTTTCACCTAAAAGTTTTCTGTGATAGTAGATAATATTTATATTCGAAAAGTTTTCTGTTTCACCATTTTCATGTTCAATAGAGTAGTTCCATGAGAATGAGTAAAATACATTTTCTGGATAATTATCAGGATTTGATATTTCTTCATCACAAATCTTTTGAATATTTGTATCCTGTGTAGAATATATACTCAATCCACCACTATAAACAGCATTTGCAGCCTGTGTATACGAATATGCCTTTTGTTCCTGTAAATCTTCAATAACTTGTGAAATAAGTTCATCAACGAAATATGAATAAGGTGATTCAATTTCATATTCAACATTTATATCTTGTATACGATCATATACGTTGTCATTTAATGCCTCATTGTATTCATCCTGAGTGATATGTCCATTTTCAAGCATTTTCTTTAAAACTCTGGCTCTACGTTCTGAATTTTTGTCAGGATGCGTTATTGGATTATATTTTGAAGGATTCTGAGTGATTGAAGCAATTACAGCACTTTCAGAAATATTCAGCTCTGAAACACCCTTTCCAAAATATCTGTTTGCTGCAGCCTGAACACCGTAGTTTCCGGCTCCAAGGTTAATTGTGTTTAAGTAGTTTTCAAGAATAATATCTTTGCTCATACTTTTCTCAAGCTGTATAGCTAAGTATTGCTCCTGTAATTTTCTTTTTATTAACTCACCTAAATTGTCTTCCTGACCACCATTTTCAAAAACGTTATTTTTTAATAACTGCTGTGTAATTGTACTGGCACCTTGAGTAGCTCCGGAAGATAAAAAAGTAAAGCCAGCTCTAAGCATACCCTTTACATCAACACCATTATGTGATTCAAAACGTTCATCTTCAATATCGATGAAAGCATATTTTAAGCAGTCAGGAATATTATCGATAGATACCATCTGTCTGTTTGAACCATCTGTCACTAATTTTTCTATTTCGTTGCCATCAGTATCATAGATAGTGGTAGAAAACTTAACAGGAGAAATATTGACTGATTCAATATTTGGTGCATTATCAATAATACCATTTATGACACCTAATCCGAAAAAGCCAAGTGTTGCACCACCAAGTATTATTATAAAAATAAATATTTTGAATATGGTAACAAAAAGCTTTGTAGTCATTTTTTTCTTAGTAGATATTAATGACTTGTGTTTTTCAATTACCTTTTTCTTACTAAAGTTCATAAAAACCTCCGTAAATATTGTTATATATCAGACTTATGTTTTAAGTCCGTAATTGTATGCAAAATTACATAAGCTTAATTATAACAAATATATTTGTAAATATAAAGAAAAAATTATACTTATTGTTATGATAACCTTTTTTTGGTAAAATAAACAGAATAGAAATAATCTTGAAGGTATGGGTAAATAAATGTCAGATAAAATAAAAATAGTATATGAGGGAAGCACAGCTGAAATAGTTGAAAAAAAGTCAAGATTTATTGCATATGTACAACCTGTAAATACAGAAGAGGAAGCCTCTTTATTTATCGAGAGTATAAAAAAACAGAATTGGGATGCAAAGCATAATTGTTCAGCAGTTGTTATCGGTGAACATAATGAATTTTCAAGATGCAATGATGATGGAGAACCATCATCTACCGCAGGAAAACCGATGTTAGAGGTTCTGATAAATGAAGGGGTGCATAATGTTGCTGTGGTTGTTACAAGATATTTTGGTGGAATATTACTTGGAACAGGTGGACTTGTAAGAGCATATCAGAGAGCAACTAAAGAAGGATTGGCAGCTGCAACTATAATTGAAAAACAAAAGGGATGCGAATATAGTGTGAAAACAGATTACAACGGTATCGGAAAAATTCAGTATATAGTCGCATCTTTGAATATAAATATAATAGATATAGCATATACTGAAGATGTTTTAATAAATGTAATTGTACCGGAAGATATGGAAAAAGAATTCATTAAAAAAGTGACAGAAGGTACAAATGGAAGAGCTATATTAAATAAAGAAGATGAGTATTTCTTTGGAATAATAGACGGCCATGTTGAAAGATTCCGGAATTGACTAGGATTGTTTTAGATATTGTTTTTTTATTTCTAAGAAAGAATTTCTATAAATAAGTTAAGGTATAAAAAGGTACATCTATAAACTTATATTGCATATTGCGCAAAGTATATGGGGATTTGTGACTTTTGTAGGATATTAGAGTTTCTTAAGGTTCTTTTGTAAAACAGCGGTTTGGCGGCACGGATGCCGACAAAAGGCTGAACTGAGCCATGGATGGCGAATTTCAGCCGGTCGCGTCTTATTTATAAAGAAGAATATCAAGAACATTTAGAAACTCTTATATCCGTAGAACGGAACAAATGACTACATACTTCGTGCAATATGCTAGTTATAATATATTATTTTATACCTTAACCTTATTTATTAATTCTTTCTGCTCTCTTACGAAGAGTAGGGTCAAGAATTTTCTTTCTTATTCTCAAACTTTTTGGTGTTATTTCAAGCAATTCATTTGTATCTATAAACTCAAGTGACTGTTCAAGACTTAATATTCTTGGTGGTGAAAGCTTTAAGGCATCATCAGAACCAGAAGCACGAGTATTTGTAAGCTGTTTTCTCTTACATACATTTACTTCAATATCTTCTGCCTTACCAGTCTGACCAACAACCATACCAGCATAAACTTTTTCACCAGGACCGATAAATAACTGACCACGTTCCTGAGCATTGAATAATCCGTAAGTTATAGCTTCACCTGATTCAAATGCGATAAGGGAACCTTGTTTTCTGTATTGGATGTCGCCTTTGTATGGACCATATCCATCAAATATTGTATTTAAAATACCATTACCCTTTGTATCTGTCATAAATTCACCACGGTATCCAATAAGTCCTCTTGATGGAATAGAGAACTCAAGTCTCTGATATCCACCATTGGCATTTGACATTCCGCGTAATTCACCTTTTCTGCCACTTAACTTTTCAATAATTGTTCCAGAAAATTCTTCTGGTACATCTACATATGCTATTTCCATTGGTTCGAGTTTTTTGCCATTTTCATCTGTTTTATATAATACTTCAGCCTTACTTACTGCGAATTCGAAACCTTCACGACGCATATTTTCGATAAGAACTGAAAGATGAAGTTCACCACGTCCTGATACTTTGAAACTTTCAGTAGTTTCAGTTTCTTCAACTCTTAAACTTACATCAGTATTTAATTCTCTGAAAAGTCTGTCACGAAGATGTCTTGATGTAACAAATTTACCTTCCTGACCAGCTAAAGGACTGTCATTAACCATAAAATTCATTGAAATTGTAGGTTCAGAAATCTTCTGGAAAGGAATTGCTACAGGATTCTCAGGTGAACAAATGGTATCACCGATATGTATATCTTCAATACCTGATATTGCAACAATTGAACCAATAGTTGCTTCCTTAACCTCAACTCTGTTAAGACCATCAAATTCATAAAGCTTACTAATCTTTACTTTTCTATTTAAAGAAGGATCATGTGCGTTAACCAAAACAGCATCCTGATTTACCTTTAACGTACCATTATCAATTTTGCCAACACCGATACGTCCAACGTATTCATTATAATCAATTGTGCTGATTAATACCTGAGTATTTGCGTCAGGATCACCAGTTGGAGCAGGGATGTAGTTAACGATTGTTTCAAATAATGGAATCATATTTTCAGGGGTATCGTCAAGTTCCAATACTGCATGTCCAGCCTTTGCAGAGGCATAAACAAAAGGACAATCAAGCTGTTCTTCTGATGCATCTAATTCTAAAAATAATTCTAAAACTTCATCAATTACTTCAGCAGGTCTTGCTTCAGGACGATCAATTTTATTGATACATACAATGACAGGAAGTTCAAGCTCAAGAGCTTTTCTTAAGACGAACTTTGTCTGTGGCATTGCACCTTCAAATGCATCTACAACGAGAACAACACCATTAACCATTTTGAGTACACGCTCAACTTCACCACCGAAGTCAGCATGACCTGGTGTATCAATGATATTTATTTTTGTATCTTTATAATAAACAGCGGTGTTCTTAGAAAGAATAGTGATACCACGCTCTCTTTCAATATCGTTTGAATCCATAACTCTTTCAGCAACTTCCTGATTAGCTCTGAATACACCACTTTGCTTTAATAACTCGTCTACAAGTGTTGTTTTACCATGATCTACGTGAGCGATGATGGCAATGTTTCTGATGTCTTCTCTACTTGTTTTCATAAGATGAATCCTTTCTTAATTCTATGGGATTTTGCTACCCTAATCTTAATGTAAAAACGCAACGCAATAAAGTTTATCATAAATTGTATAAAAATCAAGAAATTTTTAAGATATAAAAATAATAAAAAATCAAAAAAAACTTGATTTTTACATATTTTAGTGATAATGTAAGAATCGTTGATATATTTGTGTTTTAAATTTTACAAGGAGATGTTGAAAATGGCAAAAGAAATCGATAAGGCAGTTGTAACAGAAGTTAAGGAAGCAAAAGCAGCTACAGCAACAAAGACAGCTACTACAACAAAGACAGCAGCTAAGAAGGCTCCTGCAAAGAAAACTACAACAGCAAAGAAAACTACAACAACAAAAGCAGCTAAAGAAGAAACTGTAAGTCAGGTATTTATACAGCTTGGTTTCACAGAAATCGTTGTTAATGACGTTGTAGAAAAAGCATTAAATGCATATAAACAAGAAGGAAATAAGACAAAGGCTAAAGATATCAAAGTATACATTAAGCCTGAAGAAAATGCTGCATATTATGTAGTAAATGAAAAGAATGCTGGTAGAGTAGATATTTTCTAATCTTACCATATTATTTTTGATGTAACGAATCAGGGATTATATATTTACATATATAGTCCTTTTTTTTCATTATAAAAGTATTAGAAAACTGAGGCGTTTACAAAGTATTAGGAGAAAAAAATGTTTGAATATTTTGGCTTTTTATCACATGTTGATGAAGAAATAGAAATTTTAAAAAAAATTGCAGAGATGCGAAATGATATTTTAAATGCAATAATGATAGGAATAACTTCACTTGGAAATGCTGGTATATTTTGGATAATATTGGCTTTGGTTTTGGTATGTATAAAGAAAACACGTAAGGTAGGTTTTGCAATGGCCATATCGCTTATATTATCTTTAATATTTACAAATGTTCTGATTAAAAATATTGTTGATAGACCAAGACCATTTGAATATGATGAAACATTAAAACTATTGATTTCAAGACCGATAGATTCTTCGTTTCCATCAGGTCATTCATCGGCATCGGTTGCAGCAGCAGTTGCAATATTTGTAAATAACAAAAAATATGGAATACCTGCGATTATACTTGCATTGCTGATTGCATTTTCAAGATTATATCTCTCTGTGCATTTTCCAACAGATGTGTTAGCAGGAGTTATTCTTGGAATTATTTATGGTGTTACTGCAGGAGTAATTACAAAATTTATATGTAAGAAATATAATCCGGAATGGCTCTAAAAATTTTTTACATTAATTGATTAAAGTTGTAAAATTTTTCTTGAAAATATTTTACAATTGATATAGAATTATTTTCAGACAAAGGCGTCGATAGGGTTGGAGATTAATCCAATTCTTATTTTGGTATAAAAATATAGTGTATGTATATCTGCATAGAGGGCCGCAGAGAAGCTATATTGCTATATGATGTCTGGTCAGAGAAAATATTATATGTATAATGGAGGAAAAGTAAATGTCATACGTTGATGAGGTAATTGACTTAGTAGTTCGTAAGAATCCTAACGAACCAGAATTTCATCAGGCAGTTAAAGAAGTATTAGAATCTTTACGTGTCGTTGTTGAAGCAAATGAAGAAAAATTCAGAAAGGAAGCTTTACTTGAAAGATTAGTAGAGCCTGAGAGACAGATTAAGTTCAGAGTTCCTTGGGTTGATGACAATGGACAGGTACAGGTTAACACAGGTTATAGAGTACAGTTCAATAGTGCAATTGGACCATACAAGGGTGGTCTTCGTTTACACCCATCAGTAAATATTGGTATTATTAAATTCTTAGGTTTTGAACAGATTTTCAAGAACTCTTTAACAGGACTTCCAATCGGTGGTGGTAAAGGTGGTTCTGACTTCGATCCTAAGGGTAAATCAGATAGAGAAGTAATGGCATTCTGCCAGAGCTTTATGACAGAGCTTTGCAAATATATCGGTGCAGACACAGACGTTCCTGCAGGTGATATTGGAACTGGTGCTAGAGAAATCGGTTATATGTTTGGACAGTATAAGAGAATTAAGGGCGTTTATGAAGGCGTTCTTACAGGTAAAGGTTTATCATATGGTGGTTCTCTTGCAAGAACAGAAGCTACAGGATATGGTCTTCTCTACTTAACAGAAGAAATGTTAAAGTGCAATGGTAAGGATATCGCTGGTAAGACAATAGCTGTATCTGGTTCTGGTAATGTTGCTATTTACGCTATTCAGAAAGCTCAGCAGTTAGGCGCTAAGCCAGTAACATGTTCTGATTCAACAGGATGGATTTATGATCCAGAAGGAATTGATGTTGCTCTTCTTAAAGAAGTTAAGGAAGTTAACAGAGCTCGTCTTACAGAATATGCTGCAAAGAGACCATCAGCTCAGTATCATGACAAGGCTACAGAAGGAACAAATCAGTGGTCTGTTAAGGTTGATATCGCTCTTCCATGTGCTACACAGAACGAACTTAACCTTGAAGATGCAAAGACACTTGTTGCTAATGGTGTATTTGCAGTTGCAGAAGGTGCTAACATGCCTACAACTCTTGAAGCAACAGAATATTTCCAGAAGAATGGTGTTCTTTTCTGCCCAGGAAAAGCTTCAAATGCAGGTGGTGTTGCAACATCAGCTCTTGAAATGAGCCAGAATTCTGAAAGACTTAGCTGGTCATTTGAAGAAGTTGACGGAAAGCTTAAGAATATTATGGTTAACATTTTCCATAACTTGGATGATGCTGCTAAGAGATACGGTGCAGAAGGCAACTATGTTGTAGGTGCTAATATTGCTGGTTTCGAAAAAGTAGTTAATGCTATGGAAGCTCAGGGAATCGTTTAATAGCTGAATTCTAAGATATAAGATTATATGGAGAAGTCCTGGAAATGTAGAATTTCCAGGACTTTTTTGCTTTCAAAATTTACGAAATCATTCCAAATGTTTATGATGGAAATTAAGATAGGTGTAGTCTGTCTTGGTTTATTTGTACATAAAGAAGACGAAGGATGGCAGAATAATGATTAAAGATTAAAAATTTTTTAAAATGTATTGACAAGAAAAGTTAGTTATATTAAACTTAATTCGGTTAGATAAAACTAACACACATTTTCATTTAATTATAATAGTTACTTTAAAGAAAGGTATAGCAGAAGATATGAATTTAAAGGATGGAAAAATCGGAGAAGAATATATCGTAAAAGATATTACAGCTGATGATGAGGAATTAAAGTCTTTTTTGTTTTCATTAGGGTGTTATAGTGGAGAACCAATTACAATAATCTCTCATATTAAGGGAGGTTGCGTGGTTTCAATAAAGGATGCTAGATATAACATTGATACTGATTTAGCAAAGGCTATTTCAATATAAAGAATAAAGAGTGATTGTATCGCTTTTTTTTAACAACTATGGTTAGAAAAAACTAACAATAGTTATTTAAAACAAATTGTATTAAAGGAGGATTCATCATGAGAATCGCATTAACGGGTAATCCCAACAGCGGAAAAACTACCATGTATAATGCCCTGACCGGAAGAAATGAAAAGGTCGGAAACTGGGCTGGTGTTACCGTCGAAAAGAAGGAGAGTCTTATAAAGAAGGCCTATTATGATGGAAAGGAAGAACTGATAGCAGTAGATTTGCCTGGAGCTTATTCGATGTCACCATTTACATCAGAAGAAAGTATTACCAGTGCCTATGTAAAAAATGAGAATCCTGATGTAATCATTAATATTGTGGATGCTACCAATTTAAGCCGAAGTTTGTTCTTTACAACACAGCTTTTGGAACTTGGTATTCCTGTGGTGGTTGCCCTGAATAAGAGTGATATAAATGAGAAGAAAAATACGGAGATTAATGTATCACTTCTGTCTGAAAAACTTGGATGTCCAGTTATAAAGACTGTATCAACTTCTTCTGGTCATGCAGGATTAAAAGATGTTGTGACAAAGGCAGTAAGTATAAAAGGAAGTGTTGGAAAAGCACCTTATGATGAGGGCAAGATAGATTTACATAATAAACATGAAGTTGAAATTGCAGACAGAAAGAGGTTTGAATTTGTAAAGTCAATTGTCGCATCTGTTGAAAAACGTAAGGTGCTTACAAAACAAAAAAATGGACAGGATAAAATTGATGCAGTTCTTACAAATCCGTGGCTTGGAATTCCAATTTTTGCATTGGTTATGTTTGGAGTATTTTATATTTCACAGACTACAGTAGGTACATGGATTGCAGATTGGTTGGTAGGATGGATAGAAATCTTTCAGGAATGGGTAGCGGGGCTGGTCGAAAATGTAAATCCGTTCTTACAGTCGCTCCTTGTTGAAGGTATTATTGGCGGGGTAGGTGCTGTTTTTGGTTTCCTTCCGCTTGTTTTTGTAATGTATTTCCTTATTGCTCTTTTGGAAGACTGTGGATATATGGCAAGAGCTACCGTGGTATTAGATCCGATTTTTAAAAGAGTAGGTCTTTCTGGAAAATCTGTTATTCCGATAGTTATTGGTACAGGATGCGCAATTCCAGGTATTATGGCTTGTCGTACAATTCGTAACGAGAGAGAAAGAAGAGCTACAGCAATGCTGACACCATTTATGCCTTGTGGCGCAAAGCTTCCAGTTATTGCATTCTTTGTTGGTGCATTCTTTTCGGATACACCTTGGGTAGGAACACTGATGTACTTTGTTGGAATTATTCTGATTCTGATTGGAGCATTACTTGTAAAGGCAATTACAGGATATAAATATAGAAAATCCTTCTTTATTATTGAACTTCCTGAATATAAAGTGCCAAGTCTTAAGAGAGCTGTCATTTCTATGCTTGGACGAGGTAAAGCGTATATTATCAAGGCGGGAACAATTATTCTTGTATGTAATACTATTGTACAGATTATGCAGTCTTTCAACTGGCAGATGCAGGCAGTAGAGGAAGGAATGGAAAATACTTCTATTCTTGCCACGATTGCTTCTCCGATTTCTTATCTGTTAGTGCCAATTGTAGGTATCGTTGCATGGCAGCTTGCGGCAGCAGCGGTAACTGGTTTTATTGCAAAGGAAAATGTAGTGGGAACACTTGCTGTCTGCTATGGACTAAGTGCTTTTATTGACACAGAAGAACTGGCATTAGTTGGAGATGGAAATGTTGTTGCATCTGCAATGGCGTTGACAAAAGTGGCAGCTCTTGCATATCTTATGTTCAATTTGTTTACACCACCATGTTTTGCGGCACTCGGAGCTATGAATTCGGAAATGCAGAGTAAAAAATGGTTGTGGGGAGGTATTGCACTACAATTTGGAACAGGATATACAATCGCTTTCCTTGTATATCAGATTGGTACATTGATTACAACAGGTGAACTTGGAACAGGATTTATTCCGGGACTTATAGCTGTGGTTGTTATGGTGGCTATTTTAGTAATGCTGATTCATAGAACAAATAAGCAGTTTTCGTCAGAGTATGAATTAAAAAAAGTTGTATAGCAGAGATTAATTATTAGATATAGTCGGAAAGGAGCAACAATGGAAGATTTGATTGTCATAGGAATTCTACTTGTTATAGTAGGTGTAGCAGTCTTTTATATATGGAAAGAAAAAAAGAAGGGTATTAGATGTATCGGATGTTCATCAGCTGGATGTTGCTCAGGTAAGGTATGTGGTAATTTGGGAGAATACTGTAAATGTCATACTCAAAAGTAGTTAGAATGATGCCGGCACTTCTAAAGATAAGAAAAAAGAATGTGAAAGGAGCTGGAATATGCAGAAAGAAATTGTATTTCAGCGTTTAAAAGAAAATGGATGCAGAATTACGAAACAAAGGAAAATTTTGCTTGATATTATATTGCAGGAGGAGTGTGCAAGTTGCAAGGAAATCTATTATAAAGCATCTAAAGCAGATTCTTCTATTGGAGTGGCAACCGTGTATCGTATGGTGAATCTTTTGGAAGAAATTGGAGCAATTAACCGTAAGAATATGTATCGTATATCCTGCGGTATGAATTGTGACAAGGAAAATGCCTGTGTCATTGAATTGGATGATCATACAACTTGCAGGTTATCGTCCGGTGAATGGTATAAGGTAATCTCGGAAGGGCTTAAGTGTCTAGGGTATGTGAGTGTACAAAAGGTTACAAGCGTTGTTGTAGAACCTTGTGAAAAGGAATGTATATAACAAAATATCTTAAAAAAGAAAAATACACACTGGCTGCAACTAAGTATTTACTTGGTTGTAGCCAGTGTGCATAAGCTATAAAGATATTAAATAAAAAACTAGTCTAAAACTTCGTGATATTCAAGTTTGCTGACGCTTACTTCATATGCAGTATGTTTTTCTATTTCATCATCATTAATCTTTTTTACATAATCTCTACTCTGAACACGTCCCCATACCTGAATACGGCTTCCAATTTCAAATGATGAAGCAAATCTTGCATTTCTACCCCAGGCAATACAAGGGATATAGTCAGATTTTCCATATGGACGATTAACTGCAAGAAGCAAATCTGCAATTTCTCTTCCAAGAGGTGTTTTTCTGTAGATAGGTGGTTTACATATAAATCCATCTAAAAAGATTTGATTTGTTTTGTTTGCATCTGGATTTTCATCAACAAAATTCCATTCACGTACAAAAATTGAAAGAACAAGCTTGTTCTTCACATCATCATGCTTGTTGTATGAACGGAATTGTCCACTTGCTTCAACAAGTCTTCCTGTGTAGTCCATTGTGACATCTACAAGACGTTCGGAAACCATTAGTGGAACAACATCTGTTAAGTCACTAAGTCTGTTTACTGATACATCAACGATGTAAAACCCTTCACCATACACCTGATGACTGTATCTGAATCCAGATACTATTTCTCCTACGATACCTACACGATTGTTTTCGATTACTTTGTCTACCTTATCGACCATTTGTATTTCTCCCTTTCTATAATAGTAATTTCGTGTTTTATTATTTTATTCATTTGTGGAATGTTTAGAACAAGTTTGGGAATTATTTTATAGAAATATTGACCCCCTCTTACTCTTTAAACAATACTGTAAATAATGTAATATCATAAAAATTACATTTTGTCTACAAATGAATATAAAATAAAACTATTTACACGTATATTTATATTTTATTATTATAGATGGATAATAAAGATAATGAAAAAAATAAGTAAAATTTAGGATTATCTTACATGAAATCCGGTCTCGTGTTCTTCGTTTTCAATTATAGATGTATCCATATGTGCAATATGAACATACTCACTTTTGTTTATTATTTTAAGTACATGGTTTATCTGCTCATCGGTGCCTTGAATTTCCATTTCGACAGAACCGTCATATTCGTTGCGCACCCAGCCGGTGACACCTATACCGTTTGCAGCATACTTGGCACGAGATCTGAATCCCACTCCTTGAACCTGACCGCGAAAGACTATATGTTTTCTAATGATACCTGACATAACTGTCCCTTTCTTCATATAATTCTATGTTAGAAGTATTATAATATAACATAAAGGAATATGTAAGTGATAAATTTTGTAATTATTTTACGGTTAAGAAAGGAAACAATGTGTTGACATATGCATATTATAATGATAATATGACATAAACAAATAAATAAAGAATAGAGGTCGCGTTGATTAAAAGTACATTTTATGATGCTGGCAGAGCAAATGATTATTATGGAAAGGATGATACGCCGAAAGATGTGTATGTGCCGATACACAGACTTGGTTGCTTAATTAAGAGTTATGTGACTGTCATCTAACTGGATGGAGAGCTATGAGTTTTATTTTATGAAGACATTGAGAATTCTAGGCTGACCATTCAGGTCAGCTTTTTTACGTTGTAAGGAAGTTTTTCTTATAAAGTGAAATGCAGAGTGTTTTAAAATAATTTTGAATTAGGAGGAAAAGAAATGGCGATTTTTACAGGTGCAGGTGTTGCAATCGTTACACCAATGAATGAGGATGGTACAGTAAATTATGAGGTATTTAGAAATCTTGTTGAAGAACAGATAGCAGGTGGTACAGATTGTATCGTTGTTTGTGGTACAACAGGTGAATCTTCTACATTGACACATGAAGAACATCTTGAATGCATTAAGTTCGTAGTAGATGTTGTGAATAAAAGAATTCCAGTAGTTGCAGGTACAGGTTCAAACTGTACAGAAACAGCAGTATATCTTTCAACAGAGGCTGAAAAATATGGTGTTGATGGTGTATTACTTGTTACACCATATTATAATAAAGCAACACAGGCTGGTTTGGTAAAGCATTTTTCAACAATTGCAAATTCTATTAATATTCCTGTTATTTTATACAATGTTCCATCAAGAACAGGATGTAACATTCAGCCGGAAACAGTTGTTAAGATTATGGCTGCAGCAAGAAATGTAGTAGCTATTAAGGAGGCATCAGGTAATATTTCACAGGTTGCAAAAATTGCAAAACTTACAAAGGGAGCAATTGACATTTATTCTGGAAATGATGATCAGATAGTTCCTATTCTTTCACTTGGTGGAAAGGGTGTTATTTCAGTACTTTCAAATGTTGCGCCAAGACAGACTCATGATATCGTAGCTGAATATATGGCTGGTAATGTTGAAAAGAGTAGAGAACTTCAGCTTGCAGCACTTGATTTGTGTGATGCATTATTCTGTGAAGTTAATCCAATTCCTGTAAAAGCAGCATTAAACCTTATGGGCAAAAATGTTGGTACACCAAAGCTTCCACTTACAGAAATGGAATCTCAGAATCAGGAAAGACTTGCAAAAGCAATGAAAGAATACGGAATTTTATAATTAATTTGTTGCAGAACGCTTGTGACTTTAGTTATGAGATAAATGCAAAAATATAGATATTTTGAATAAACATCATATTATTATAGAGGTAAAACAAATGGTAAAAATTATTATGGTAGGCTGCAATGGAAGAATGGGTAAGGTTATAACAGATTTAGTTGTAAAAGATACTGAAACTGAGATTGTAGCCGGGGTTGATATTTTTGATGATGGACACAATGATTATCCTGTATTTGCAAATATTGCTGATGTAAATGTAGAAGCAGATGCAATTATTGATTTCTCGTCACCAAAGCTTCTTGATGGAATCCTTGATTTTGCGATTTCGAAAAATATGCCGGTTGTAATGTGTACAACGGGATATAGTGATGAAGAATTGGCAAAAATAAATGAAGCATCCAAAAAAATTGCTGTTTTAAGATCCGGTAATATGTCACTTGGTATAAATACACTTGTGAAAATTATTGAATCTGTTACAAATATTCTTGATGATGCCGGATTTGATATTGAAATCGTTGAAAAGCATCATAATCAAAAATTAGATGCTCCAAGTGGAACAGCTATTTTGCTTGCAGATGCCATTAATAAGGAATTGAACAACGAATATCACTATACATATGATAGGAGTAATGTAAGGCAAAAAAGAGAAAAGAAAGAAATCGGAATCAGTGCTGTAAGAGGCGGTTCCATTGTTGGAGAACATGAGATTATTTTTGCAGGAACAGATGAAGTGATTGAGATTAAGCATACAGCATATTCTAGAGCAATCTTTGGCAAGGGAGCAATATCAGCTGCAAAATATTTAGCAGGAAAGAGTGCAGGAATGTATTCAATGAAAGAAGTTGTAGATGCAAACTAATTAAATGAATAATTTTTTCTCCTTTGGAAATATTAGTATTTGAGTGGTAAGACTTAAATATATTTCTAAAGGAGATTTTTTATGAGAAAATTCAAACTTTATTTACTCATGGCGGTAATGGTAATGACAATGAGTTCGTTTGTGGGATGTGGGACGAACAATGACGGAACTACATCGGACAATACAAGTAATACTTCATCAACTAATAGAAATGAAAATAATACAACAAAAAGGGAAAATGGTACAAACACCACAAATGGAACAAATTCGACAAGAGATAATAACAACGGTGTTACCTCCAATTTAGGTGATGATGTAATTGATGGTGCTGAAGATATTGGAAATGGGATAATTAATGGTGTTGAAGATGTAGGAGAAGGTGTAAGCGATGCCCTTAACGGAAACAACAACAACAATAATAATGGCGAAACAAATACAACAAAAAGGTAAATTTTTGAGAGGTAAATTTAGTAATAATAAATATTTACTTGAAACTCTATGATTGGTATAATAAGTAGACAGAAAAGTGAATATATTAAGCTTGATTTATGATTTGATGCAGTGGCATTCTTGAATCAAGCTTGTACATAAGTATAGGAGATAGATATGATTCAGGATGAAATTTTAAAATTAAAAGAAGAAAAAGACTTTGTTATTATGGCACATTATTATGTGGACGGAGAGGTTCAGGCTATTGCAGATTATGTAGGTGATTCATACTATTTGGCAAAAGTCGCAACTAAAATAAAAAACCAGAATATTTTATTTGCTGGTGTTTCGTTTATGGGTGAGAGTGCAAAGCTTTTAAATGAAGAGAAACATGTATATATGGCCGATGATACAGCTGATTGTCCAATGGCCCATATGGTTGATATTGATAGAATTGAACAAGTAAAGAAAGAATATGATGATGTTGCTGTAGTATGTTATGTTAATTCGACAGCTGAGATTAAAGCACATTCAGATGTCTGTGTAACATCATCCAATGCTGTAAAGGTTGTAAAAAATATTAAACAAAAGAGAATATTCTTTATTCCTGATAGTAATTTAGGACATTATGTTGCAAAACAAGTTCCGGAAAAAGAATTTATATTTCACGATGGCTATTGCCATGTACATAAAAGTATAGAAGCAGATTTAGTATTAAAGGCAAAAGAATTACACCCGGATGCTCTTGTTCTTACACATCCTGAATGTACAGAAGATGTCCTTGCAATATCTGATTTTATTGGAAGTACATCACAGATAATTGATTTTGCAACAGATAGTGATAAGGAAGAATTTATTGTGTGTACAGAAATGGGTATTTTTTATGAACTTGGAGAGAAGAATCCAAATAAGAAGTTCTATTCAGTAGCACATAGACAGTTCTGTCCAAATATGAAGAAGATATCACTTGAAAAGGTTAAAGCTGTTATGGAAAATCCTGAAAATGAAGTTATCTTAGATAAAGATTTAGCAGAAAATGCAAGAAAGCCACTTGAGATGATGCTTAAACTTGCCGAATAATTTTTTTACAAAATTATTAAAAATAAAAATACAATAACGTATATCCCGGAATTGCGAAAATATGCAAAAACACCCCTAAAGGATATGCCTGGTGTACATAAGAAAATATCAGTGAAACTTGCCAGCACCAGAGCGCATCCCACAGGAGTGTTTTTATTTATAAGGTAAGGGTGTAAAAGATATTTTTATATGAGTATCTTGATATATTGCACAAGAACACTAAAATATACCTTTTGCACCCTTACCCTATATAATAAAAACACCCCCTATTTATTGATTGTATCTAGAATCCCAGATGCTATCCCCGCTGCAATCTCATCAAACATCTGATCAAATTTTGCATTATCACTTGGATTGTCAATAAAGCCTGCCTCTACGAGAACAGCAGGCATTTTTGTTCTTTTAAGTACTACCAGATTCGGTCTTTCAGAAATGCCTAAATCTCTAAAACCAAGACTTGACAGTTCATTGTTTATGTTTGTTGCAAGAGTATTTCTTATACCTGAATTATTATACACGAGAGTTTGTATACCGCTCCCCGTGCCTGGTACGTTTGAGGCGTTTCTGTGTATTGAAACAAAGTAATCAGCATTTGCTTCATTACCTTTCATAGCCTTTTCATATGGAGTGTTATATACATCGTCCACCCTTGTATAAACTACATCGACTCCATTTGCTTCAAGGATGCTTCCAACTGCAAATGCCAGATTTAAAGCATCGTCTTTTTCTTTTCTGCCATTGTATGATGCACCCCAATCTTCTCCACCGTGTCCGGCGTCAATTACAACTTTTTTTGCCATATAAAAATACCTCCAAATTTGCCTTTTTGATATAATATGTTTCTTGTAGCGATTTGCCATAATATATGGTAAAATCTTTTCTAGTGTAGATTCGGATGATTCTGAAATTCTATGTATGAAAAAATTGGATTTATTTTCCTGTCCAATTCGGATGATGATTCAACAATAACGCTGTTATCTTGGAGTTTAGAAGATGAACTTTCCTTGAAAAATAGTTTTATCATACAAAATATCAGAATTACAGTGAGTATAATAAATAGGATTGTATAAATAAGTTCTTTTAAATTAAGTACAATAAGTTTTGGATTTGAACTCATAAAAATATACTCCTTGAAATTTATTAATATATATGCAAGAGGTAGAAAAATATGTCATTAAAATTAATTCTTGGTGAATCCGGTGCTGGAAAATCATATTACGTATATAAGGAAATGATTGAAAAAACAAACAGTGATGGAAGAAATTATCTTTATATTGTTCCCGAACAGTTTACAATGGAAAATCAAAAGAAGATTGTAAAGATGCAGGGAGAGTTAATGGGAAGATATGGGGTGATGAATATTGATATTCTAAGCTTTAATCGACTTGCATTTAAGGTGTTTGAGGAAATGGGAGTTACAACACTAGATATTCTTGATGATACAGGAAAAAATATTATTCTTAGAAAAATTCTTGAAGAAAACAAAGAAAAGTTGCATGTATTTAAATATAAAGCAATGATGATAGGCTTTGTGGAAGAATTGAAGTCCGTTATTTCAGAATTGTATCAATATGGTATAAGCATTGATGATCTTTCAAAGATAATTGAAGGAATGGAAGGACACGCAATTACAAAGGAAAAACTTCAAGATTTACTCTTTGTTTATGAAGAGTTCAGAAAGAGTATTCAGAGTATGACTGGCTCATCAACAAAATATATTACAAAAGAAGAAGTACTTGAAGAACTGATGAAGTACATAGCTTCCTCTGAAATAGTAAAGAACAGTTATATCGTATTAGATGGATATACAGGATTTACACCTGTGCAATATCGACTGATTTCTATGCTTCTTGAGTATTCAAAGGGGGTGGAGGTAGTGCTTACTATGAGAGTAAAAAACCTCTGCCTTACAAATGTTGGATTTGATGAGGATATAAAAGAACAGGATTTGTTTCATATGTCAAAAGAAACAATAAATAAATTATATTCTATTGCAAATGAGATAAGAATTCCTATTGATGAACCAATATTAATTAACGGGGAAAATGGCAGACTTAAAGATAATGAAGAATTATCTTTTCTTCGCGATAATATTTTTATATATAGTGATAAAAAATATGCAGGAAATTATTCAAATGGACTTTCGATAATTTCTTGTGAAAATCCATTATCCGAGGCAGAAGAGGTTGTAAATGCTATAAAAAAACTTATGAAATCGGATGATAAGCTTCGATACAGAGATATTGGTATTGTTGCAGGAGATGAATCAATGATGTTAGTACTTGACAGATTTCTTGCAAAATCAAATATACCACATTTCATTGATAACAAGAAAAGCGTAATAAGAAATCCTTATGTAGAGGCTATAAGAACAATCCTTGAAATAATAGACACGGGATTTAAAACAGATTGTGTGATTAGATATTTAAGAACTACAATGGTAGACATTTCAAGAGACGAAGTAGATGAGTTTGAAAACTATTGTCTTGCTTTAGGTATAAAAAACAAAAAAAGATTTTCTGTAGTATTCGATAAAAAATATAGAAATCTATCAGACGATTCGCTTTTAAGAGTCGAAGAATATCGAAAAAAATATATTGTTCCAATTATTGAACTGGCAGATAGAATAAAATCAAAAACTGTCAGAGAAATAACAGGCGAATTATACAAATTTATTGACGATATGAAGTTTCAAAAGAAGCTTGATGAATATGTTGCTAAGTTTGAAAACAGCAACAATATGTCATTAAAGAACGAATATATGCAAGTACCGAAATATGTAGTTACATTATTTGACAAGCTTGTAATGCTTATGGGAGATGAAAAAATCAGTATTGCTGAATTCAGAAAAATTCTTGATTCAGGATTTGCAGAAATAAAAGTTGGGATTATTCCAATGATGGTGGATTCGTTGATTGTAGGTGATATTGAAAGAACAAGATTTGGAGATATAAAAGTTCTTTTTATTGTTGGAGCAAATGATGGAAATATTCCTAAAAAGAGTGAAAAATCAGGGCTGTTATCAGTAAGTGACAGGCAGGCTCTTAAAAATAACAAAGTAGTGTTGTCTCCTGATATGAGAGAAGCAGCATTTATACAGAAATTTTATATGTATTTATCTTTTACAAAACCTAAGGACAAGCTTTTTATTTCGTATTCCAATGTAGGAAGAGATGGAAAATCCATCAGACCCTCGTATTTGATTGAAAATATTGTTGATATGTATGACAAAGAAAAGATATTTTTTGATGCAAAAAGAAGAGATATTGATGATATTTATAACGAAAATGCATTATTTAATGAACTGTTGTTAAATATTTCTGATTATCAAAAAGAAAATTTTGATAAAAGATATTATGAAGTTATTTCGTATTTCAAAAAGAATGATGATTATAAGGAAAGACTTAAAAGTGGAATAAATGGAAATTTCTTTAGGAATCATGTGGATTCACTTGAGAAATCTGTTGCAAATGTATTATATTCAAATGGTATGATTAATAGCGCCACAAGACTTGAGAAATATGCAGCATGTGCATATGCCCATTTTATGGAGTATGGATTGAAACTAGCAGAAAGACCTGTATATGAATTAAAACCTTTTGACATAGGAAATATATATCACAAGTGTATCGAAATGTTTACCAAGACATTGAAGGATGAAAAAATAGATTTATATACTTTTAATGATGAGAGAAGAAGGGCTCTTATTAAGAAATGTATAAAGGATACTGTTGAAAAGTATGGTGGAGAAATCTTTTATGAATCAAATCAGAATAGATTTATAATCTCTAAATGTGAAAAAGTTGCAGATAAAACTGCATGGGCAATTGTTGAACATTTAAAACGTGGTGGATTTTCGCCTGAGTATATTGAAATGAAGGTGGAGGACTCAAGAGTCGATAGAGTAGACAGCCTTATTATTGATGACAAGAAATATATAAAAATAATTGATTACAAATCAGGAAAGGAAGTATTTTCGCCGGCGGAGACATTTTATGGACTGAAACTTCAGCTGATGTTTTATATGAAATCGGTAATTGAAGCAGAAAGAGAAAATAAGAAAAATGCAGATTATAATATTGAACCAGCAGCAGTATTCTATTTTAATATAAAAAATCCTATTATTGATTATAAAAAAGAATATGAAGATGAAGAAAAATATGATGCTGCAATGCTAGCGGAATTTTCAATGTCAGGATTTGTTAATAGTAAAAAAGAAATCTTTGAAAATATAGATAATAATATATATGATTCAAGCTATGGCTCAAAAATTTTCGGACTAAAAAAATCGGATATTGATACAGATTTGAAGGTTGAAAATACAAAAGGAGCAGGAGCATCCTATTATTTTGAAAAATTTATTGAAATTGTTAAGAACACGGCAGATGGATTTGTAAGTGAAATATTAGATGGTGATATTGAACTTAATCCATATATGATGAAAAATAAGAAGCCATGCGAATACTGTAAGTATAAGACTGTTTGTAATTTTGATGACAGATGTTTTGAGAATAGCTACAGAAAACTTGATATATCAAATGAAGAAATAATAAATAAAATAAAAGAGTATGGAAAGGAGGATAATAATGTCGACTAAATGGACTGCTGATCAACAAAAAGTTATTGATGAAAGAAATAAAGATATTTTAGTATCTGCAGCTGCAGGCTCTGGTAAAACAGCAGTCCTTGTAGAACGAATTATTGGTCTTATAACATCAAAGACTAATCCTATAGATGTAGATCAGTTGCTGGTTGTTACTTTTACAAAAGCTGCTGCAGCAGAGATGAAGGAGAGAATATTAAAAGCAATTGAAGATGAATTTAAAAAGAACCCTTTAAATGAGCATCTGGAGAAACAGTTAACATATGTCCAGAATGCACACATTACAACTATTGATAGTTTTTGTCTTTCAGTTGTAAAAAATAATTTTAATGTAATAGGTATAGATCCATCCTTTAGAATTGGCGATAATGATGAACTTGAGCTGTTAAAAAATGATGTTTTGTCAGAATTAATTGAGGAATACTATGAGACAGAAAATGAGGAATTTCTTACATTTATTGATGAATATGTGTCTAAACAAGGAAAATCTGATGTTGATAAAAGTATTTTGAAACTATTTAATATATCAACCAGTTATCCATATCCGATAAAATGGCTTAATTCATTAATTGACAATTATAAAGATATGGATATCGATAAATTGAAAGAAACAGAATGGTTCTTGATTTTACTTTGTGATGTTAAAGACAAAGTAAGTGATATTGTCAATATTTACAAAGATATGATTGAGATATGTATGGACATTGGCGGGCCAAAGGAATATCTTGATACAATTGAAAGAGAGTATGTGAATTTTTCAAATATTTTAGAAAAAGAAGATTTTATTGAACTGTGCCAGGCATTTGAAAAATGTACATTTGACAGGCTTCCTTCTGTTTCAAAAAACAGCAACGTGGATGAGTCATTAAAGAAACAAGTGACTGAAAACAGAAACAAAATAAAAAAAGTCTGTGGAAGTATCTCACAGCTTTTAAATGCAGCTTCGCTTGAGGATGAGGCTAAAGTCATAAATAATTTATATCCAAATGTTTCAATGCTTATAAAGCTGGTAATAGATTTTAGTGAAAAATTTATTGAGCGAAAGAAAGAAAAGAATCTTGTAGATTTTTCTGATGTG
>JBGVOD010000044.1:0-3909 GCA_045126215.1 Lachnospiraceae bacterium
CAGTTTCTTTATAGATTCATCTCCAACTTCTGATACATATTTATCTGTGCTATTTTCAAAATATTCCAGAAAATGTATCAGTTCTTGTGGCACTTCATCTCTGTTCTTACCTTTTGTACTTAAAAATATTTTTACTGTTCCGTCATTTAAAGGTTCACCATCTTCTACACATTTTTCTATATATGTATAGCAATATCTCCCTCTGTCAAATGGATCAAAAGTACATATAAATATTACATAGCTGTCTGATAGTTTATTATATTTGTCACCCGGTTTTAAAGATGCTACATCCATCTCCGACTGATAATACCTGCTTCTTTTTGCTATATTTTCTTTGTCATAATTCTCGGATTCTATATCATAGTTTACACTGAATTCATCCCTTGCATGAATATCAAGACGTATCCATTTCGCCTCCGAATTCAACATTATGCTAGCTTCCGGCTTTACACTTACTTTTGATATCTTTCGTCCCAGTATAATTTCCAATACCAGCTTACATATTTCTGGATCTCCCAATGCAGCTGTAAAAAGGAATGAACTGTTTAAATTTAAGTCTTTGAATCTTCTGCTCATTTTCTCCATAACCCTTTCTACCAGAGTAATGGAGAACTATCTATGGGTTGATTATACATATTTTTCAGTATATATTCAAGTAGTAAAAACTTCACAATAAGTTTTTCTATTATGCTAACTTCTAGGTTGTTGTTTCCTCTTCACGAGTCCCTGAATTTTCTCCTGTTGTTGTTTCTCCTCGATTTTCTGAAACCCTTTCTGTTGTTGTTTCTTCTTCACCAGTCCCTGAAACTTCTTCTGTCGTTGTCTCTTCTTCCATCACAACAATTCTGCATATCATGTAATACTTCTGACCATCTAATCCACTGATTTCGTATTTAACATTGTATTCCACACCTGGCACCATTGCCTTGTTATCCAGTGCATCTCTGAGATTTTCATTATATTCATATGTAAATACTGTATTACCAATCTGTCCATAAATATTTGAAACTATATCATTTGCAAGTTTTACGGCAAAATCCTCTGTACCTGTGTTTCCTGTGCCAGAGTTTCCGGCTTCTGAGCCTGTATTTCCTGTGCCTGTATTTCCCGTTTCTGCATTTCCGGCTCCTGTTTCTGATTCTCCTGTTCCTGTCTCTGTATTTCCATTTCCATTAAATGTATTAGCAACAGCATAACTATATTCAAGTACAGTCTCCTTAATTGAATATACAACTACCTTTATATCAATACTATTACTCAATCCCTTTGCATCCGTCACGGAATATCTTACTTTATATTCACCTGGTACGAGCTTTGTTCCATTTATACTGGTTATTTCTCTTATTGTCGTGACTGCGTTTCCACTTGAATCTTTTACATATGAATTTCCTACAAACTCAAACTTAGCACTTGATGTGATATCTTTTCCCTCATTGTCTGATACCTTGACTAAATTTGAAATAATTGCATTGGTCAATTCGTCGACCATTTTCTTATCTGTTACAGATTCATTGTCTGTATATGCAAGCATACTGAATTCATTTTTATTAAGTGTTATTTCCGGTTTCTTTCTAACTATAAGTCTTGCCTCTGTTGTTTTTGAAGCTCCAGTAAAATCTTTTAAATAATACTTAACATTATATGTACCTGGAGTATTAAATGCTGTGCTCTGCATAACCTCTATACCTGCTGAATTATACACAGTTATTTTTAATGTTGTTGTAACATCTGTACCTGCAGTATTATACGCTTTCACTCCATCCATTATGTTTACACTGCTACCCACATTGATAGTTAAATTTGTATTTGGCACATTTATCACAAGTGCACTGCTTGGAACCTGCGTTCCACTAAATGAGAAGAATGCTACATCCATATCTACATTCCCCGATATACCATCCACACGTCCCTGACTTGTATATTGCCACATCTGATATGAATAATCCACTCCTTTATAGTTTCCTGAAGGAGTAGAGTTGCCTACTTCAAACCTCTTACCGGCATATGTCTGTGGTACCCCATTTGTATTGTATCCCGGATACGATGCAAGCCACACTTTGTAATTGTCACATATTGTACTGGTGTTATACCTATAAATCAAATGATTCAAGTCACCATACACCATCGGTGTATATCCCGCATTTGCAATTATGCTACAATATGTTCTTGCAATGCTTGTAAGTTGGTCCTTTGAAAGATTAGCATTTGCAATTCTATCAGAGCTGTAGCTCTCCCAGTCGAAAACAACCGGATATGTAATTTTATATTCTCTGATTAATCCAAGTACAAGGGAAGCTTCCTCTATTGCTTCCTGTTCTGTTAATGCAGTCGAATATGAGTATATTCCAATTGGAATACCGTTTGACAATGCTCCCTCGATATTTTCCTTATATCTGCTATCTGTAAATAATGCTCCATTTGTCGATCTTCCACCGACTCTGATAATAGCAAAGCTTATTCCATCTGCCTTTACCTTTGCCCAATCAATCTTTCCCTGCCATGCAGATACATCTATGCCATTTACAACTTGTGCAACCTCCTGAACAGCTGGTGGTGCTGTTTCAGGCTCTACAGGTGTTTCAGGCTCTGGTTCAACAACCATTTGTTCTTGTCTATGCAGTCTTGGATCCTCTGTTTCTACTTCCTCCTGCACATAAGTTGTTAATTCTTCAATTGGAATGGTCTCAGGCACTGTTGTTGTTTCTTCAGTAGTGGTCTCTTCCGTTGTCTCCTCCGAAACTGTGGTCTCAGACACTGTTGTTTCTTCTGCAGTGGTCTCAATATATGATGAATCATTCTCCATAAGGGATGCTGCATTTTTTTCATCTTTACCACTACTAGCAACAACAATCACAATTACTGCCGTTAATGTTGCACATACCGAAACTCCCCCAATTATCACGCCTTTTACACTTAATATTTCAACTAACTTGCGATATAATGCTTTTATTTTTTCCATTTTATTCTTCTTTCTAGTAAATTTTTATGACTTCAGTCAGAATACTCGTGACTCCACGTTCTCTAATACATCAATTATACATACTGTAATAAGCATTCGCAATGTCAATAATTTCCATTATATTGTAAATTTTTAAGATAGTTCCCCATTATCTGATTAGTTGCTTATTAATACTTTCCTTAACTATAGGCTTTCAAAAGTTTTTAGTATCTTAACATATCACACAAAGGATATCGGCATTTGTGACTTTTGTAGGATATGCCAGTTATAATCCCAAAAATACCTTTTGATAGCCTAACTTTTTTTATTTACTCTTTGCTGATTTTTTGAATTTTGATTACATATCAGGAGCCTATACAAGAAATATACAGGCACCTGATACAAAGATATCTTTTCATTTGTTTAATATATTAGACTGTTTACTAAATATTTTCAATCTGCTAAACGTCTTAGATTTGTTCTATGAACTCTTCCACCGTATTGCACAAAACTGACTGTTTTATCCACAAGTCTAATTTCTTTTCATCTTTTTCATTCTCAATCTTTTCCTTTAGCTCCAATGATATATCTCCTTTTTCACTAAGAAAACTGAGTAATGTTTCAACCTTACCTTGAAGAATTCCAAGTGTTTTACCTTGTTCTAAACCTTGTTGTAAACCTTGTTCTAAACCTTGTTCTAAACCTTCTTCTTTTCCTTCTTTTAAGCCTTCTTCTCTTGCCACTTCTTTGTAATGTTCAATTAATTCCTCCATCTTCATGTAGCCTTCCTCCCACTCTCTGCTTTTTTTGAGATTACTTACTTTCTGATGCAGTTTCTTTATAGATTCATCTCCAACTTCTGATACATATTTATCTGTGCTATTTTCAAAATATTCCAGAAAATGTATCAGTTCTTGTGGCACTTCATCTCTGTTCTTACCTTTTGTACTTAAAAATATTTTTACTGTTCC
>JBGVOD010000045.1:0-8757 GCA_045126215.1 Lachnospiraceae bacterium
TACCGGTTGCAATTGAAGGAAATATGAAAGCTGAAAAGCTGATATTAAAAGAGCAGGTTTTGAATGTAGATGGAATATTCATATTACGCGAAAGTGTATCTCCATCAAAACTGGTTTATGGACTGAAGAGTGAAGATAATCACATAGCGGTTAATAGAAAAATGGAAACAAATCTTAAAGGTTGTTTTGCATGTGGAGATGTCACAGGACCTCCATACCAGTATATAAAAGCTGCGGGAGAGGGTAATGTTGCTGCTTTATCTGCAGTAGGTTATATAGATGAAATTAAAAGAACTCAGAAAAAAGAGAAAATGTAGAAAGAAAAGTTAAGAAAAGGAGAATTTATTATGGTAAAGAAAATTAATGAAACAGAATTTAGAAATGAAGCACTTACAGGAAATGTAGTTGTAGATTTTTCAGCTACTTGGTGTGGACCATGTCAGATGATAGCACCTCTTTTAGAGGCAGTGTCTGAAGAAATGGGAGATAATGTAAAGTTTTATAATGTAGACGTAGATCAGAATCAATCGCTTGCAATAGAATATGGCATCACAAATATTCCAGCACTTCTTGTGATGAAAGATGGTGTAAAAAAAGACATTCTTGTTGGATTTAGACCAAAGGAAGTATTAAAAGAGGAACTTTCAAAAATATTTTAGGTTTCCTTACATTTTAATTCTTCAAGTAATAATGAAACAGGTTTCATATATAAAGGATGAATATAATATGGATTTAATTCACACATAGGTTCCAGTACAAATGTACGTTTTTGAAGTTCAGGGTGCGGAATAATCAAATCTTCTGAGTATATTATATCATTATCATAGAATAGTATATCAATATCTAAAGTCCTTGGACCCCAGTGGATATTACGTACCCTTTTTGCATCTTTCTCCAGTAAGTTTATAAATGCAAGTAATTCATTTGGTGAGAACAGTGTTTTTATACAAATAGCGCCATTAAGAAAATTTGCCTGATCTTCATAGCCATATGGCTTTGTTTCTATAAGATTTGAAACAGTTACATCAATAATATTTCCATTCCGTTTCATTGATTCAATGGCAGTTGTAATATATTTTTCCTTATCTCCCATATTGGAACCGATACCAAGATAGGCAGTATGCCATCTTCTGTTTACGGTAACTGATATATCTTCAAAATCATGATTCACTGGTGCATGAGGCTTATGAATGGTCAGGGAAATATTTTCTACAGAGGTATATGTTTTTAGTAAAACGTAGGCAAGCTTTTCTGCAGCAGCTTCTATCAAATCAAAAGTATATTCCTGCATAGTATTAATAATAGTTTCACATACATCAGCATAATTGATGGATAAACTTAAATCGTCTCTAAGGCCGGCTTTTCTTGTGTAAATACCGAGCTTTGCTGATACGTAGAAAATCTGACCATTTTCTTTTTCTTCATCAAATACACCGTGATGAGCAAAAACTTTGAGTTTATCTATATTTATATAATCCATTTACAAAAATTCCTCCTGAATAAGATATATATTGTTAAAATAGTCCTTACACTTTCATCTAAAACCAATTTACCATATAAACAAAATAATATCAATGATTGTATCTTTTATTTATACCTCAATTTACAAACATAAAAATATATGCTATTCTAATGAAAGGTATTTTAATACTAATAAACACAATGAGAGTGAGGATACGAACATGACAGAACTTAAACCTATTAAAGAAGGTAAAGTACGTGAAATCTATGATAATGGTGATAGCTTAATTATGGTTGCTACAGACCGTATTAGCTGTTTTGATGTAATCTTAAACAATGTGGTTACAAAGAAAGGTACTGTGTTGACACAGATGTCAAAATTCTGGTTTGATTTGACAGAGGATATTTTACCAAATCATATGATTTCAGTAGATGTAAATGATATGCCGGAATTCTTTAGACAGGATAAATTTAATGGAAACAGTATGATGTGTAAGAAGCTTGAGATGCTTCCTGTTGAATGTATTGTTCGTGGATATATAACAGGTAGTGGTTGGGCAAGCTACAAAGAAAATGGTACTGTATGTGGAATTAAGCTTCCAGAGGGACTTAAGGAATCAGATAAATTACCTGAACCAATTTACACACCTTCAACAAAGGCTGAGATTGGTGATCATGATGAGAATATTTCATATGAACAGAGTATTGCACACCTTGAGAAATATTATCCAGGTAAGGGTGAAGAATACGCTGCAAAATTACGCGATTACACAATTGCACTTTACAAGAAATGTGCTGAATATGCACTTACAAAGGGAATTATCATTGCAGATACAAAGTTTGAATTTGGTCTTGATGAAAATGGAAATATCGTAATCGGTGATGAGATGCTTACACCAGACAGTTCAAGATTCTGGCCAGCAGATGTTTATGAACCAGGTCATGGTCAGCCATCATTTGATAAACAGTTTGCAAGAGACTGGTTAAAGGCTAACCCTGGCAATGATTGGACACTTCCACAGGATATTGTTGATAAGACAATAAATATCTATCTTGAAGGATATAAGAAATTAACAGGTAAAACATTATAATGATTATAGTGAAAACGCAGATTTAAGCATATACTTGAAGATGTGTATAAAAGTAGCAATTTACATTGTAGATACAGTGTGGATTGCTATTTTTTATATTTGATATTTAATATAATGTATTATATAATATTAAGTTGATAAAATATATCTTAATGGTAAGATTAGTGATAAACTTAATCGATGAAAGGATTAAATGATGGCAGATTTAATAGAAATTAGAGATCAGATAGATAAGGTTGATAAAGAAATTGTTGAATTGTATCAGAAGAGAATGGAACTATGCAAAGATGTTGCTGAATATAAGATAGAAGTAGGAAAGCAAGTTTTAGATACAACAAGAGAAAAACAAAAGATTGAAAAAGTAAAGTCATATGTGGAAGATGAGTTTGAGGCAGAAGGCGTTGGTGAATTATTCAAAAATATTATGAGTGTGAGCCGTAAACTTCAGTATAAAATAATGGCAGAACATGGACTTTTAAATGATACTGTTTTTGAAGTGGTGGATGAAATAGTAAAAGATAATGTTAAAGTTGTTTATCAGGGACTTGAAGGAGCATATGCACATGATGCAGCATGTCAGTTCTTTGGAGAGGATGCAGATATGCATCATGTTGAGACATGGAAGGATGCTATGGAAGAGGTAAAAAATGGAAAGGCAGATTATGCGGTTTTACCTATTGAGAATTCTACAGCCGGTTCAGTTTCACAGGTGTTTGACTTGTTGACAGAATATGATAATTACATTGTTGGAGAGACCTTTGTAAAGGTTGAACATGCTCTTATGGCATTGGAGGAAACTAAGGAAGAAGATATAAAATTCGTTTATTCTCATCCACAGTCACTTATGCAATGTGCGAAGTTTCTTGAAGAACATAGAGACTGGAAGCAGATTAGTCTCTCAAATAATGCTGTAAGTGCGAAAAAAGTAGCAGATGATAATGACAATACACAGGCTGCAATAGCAAGTGTCAGGGCTGCCAAAATATATGGATTAAAAGTGTTAAGAGAAAAAATTAACACAAATGATTCAAATGCTACAAGATTCTTTATAATCGGAAATAAGAGAATATGTAAAGCAAATGCGGAGAAAATAAGTATATGTTTTGAAATTCCACATGAAGAGGGATCTCTTTATAATATATTATCTCATTTTATGTTTAATAAGTTAAATATGACAAATATTGAGTCAAGACCTATTGAAGGTCGAGATTGGGAATATAGATTTTTTATTGATTTTACAGGAAAGTTAAATGATCCGGCAGTAAAAAATACACTTCGTTCATTGAAAGAAGAAACTATTTCATTAAAAATATTAGGAAATTATTAGAATATTAATATTTCTCAAGGAGGTAATGCTATGGCAAAACAAAATTTAAATGTACGAAAGCCCGAAAACTATACAAATAGAGAACTTAGCTGGCTTGATTTCAACTTAAGAGTCTTAAAAGAGGCAAAAGATACATCAAATCCACTTTTTGAAAGAATGAAATTTCTAAGCATTACAGCTTCAAACCTTGACGAATTTTTTATGATAAGAGTAGCCTCTCTTAAGGATTTAGTTAATGCTGAATGTGAAAAACTTGATATTTCAGGAATGACACCAAAACAGCAGCTTAAGAGAATAAGTGAAAAAACACATGATTTTGTACAGATGCAATATAATGTGTACAATCGTTCAATCAGACCAATGATAAAAAAAGAAAAGCTAAAGATTGTAAGGGCTCATGAAAGATTAACTGATGAACAAAAGTCTTATGTTGACAGATATTTTGAAGATATTATTTATCCTGTGCTTACACCTATGGCAGTGGATTCATCAAGACCGTTTCCATTAATCAGAAATAAGAGCCTTAATATATGTGCGTTATTGGAAAATAAAGAAGGTATTAAAAATAAGGCAGACAAGAATCGTAAAGATAGGCTGGTACAGGAAAGTGAAGGAAAAAAAGAAAAAAAGAAAAAAGGTGAATCAGATGAAGAATATGAATTTGCAACTGTTCAGGTTCCATCAGTATTACCTAGATTCGTTAAAATACCATCTTCAAATGTAGACGAGACTACAGTTATTTTGCTTGAAGAGATTATAGAGAGACATATTGATAAGCTTTTCTTGAATTATAAAGTGTTGTGTGCTCATCCTTACAGAGTAATGAGAAATTCAGACTTATCTATTGACGAGGACGATGCGGCAGATTTACTTAAAGAGATTCAAAAGCAGCTGAAGAAACGTCAATGGGGAGAGCCAATTAGACTTGATGTCGAAGAAAACATTGATAAGAGACTTTTATCTATTCTAAAGAAAGAGTTAAATATAAAAGAAGAAGATATATATTATATTAACGGACCAATTGATTTGACATTTCTTATGAAAATGTATGATATTGAAGGATTTTCTCATCTAAAGGACGCAAAGTATATTCCACAGATTAATCCTGATATAAAGCCGGATAAGAATATTTTTGAACAGATAAAGAAAAAGGATATCCTTTTGCATCATCCATATGAAACATTTGATCCGGTGGTTTCATTTGTAAATGAGGCGGCAAAGGATAAGGATGTACTTGCTATAAAACAGACATTATACAGAGTAAGTGGAAATTCACCTATTATAGAATCGTTAGCAAAGGCAGCTGAGAATGGTAAACAGGTGTCTGTATTAGTGGAGCTTAAGGCTAGATTTGATGAAGAAAATAACATTAACTGGGCTAAAATGCTTGAAAAAGCAGGATGCCATGTTATATATGGTTTAAAAGGACTTAAAACTCATAGTAAGATAACACTTGTGGTGAGAAAAGAAAACGACGGAATAAACAGATATGTTCATTTGGGTACTGGAAATTACAATGACGCAACTGCTAAGTTGTACACAGATATGGGACTTTTTACCTGCAAGAGTGATATAGGTGAAGATGCAACAGCCGTGTTTAATATGTTATCAGGATATTCAGAACCTGAAAGCTGGAATAAGCTTTCACTTGCTCCGTTATGGCTTAGAGATAAATTCGAATATCTTATAAAAAGAGAGACTGAAAATGCAAAAGTAGGTAAAAAGGCATTTATAAGGGCGAAGATGAATTCTCTTTGTGATAAGGAGACAATAGCTCTTCTTTATGAGGCATCAAATGCAGGTGTGAAGATAGATTTGATTATCAGAGGAATTTGCTGTTTGAAAGCAGGAGTTCCTGGACTTAGTGAAAATATATCTGTGCGTTCAATAGTTGGAAGGTTTCTCGAACATAGCAGAATATTCCATTTTTGCAATGACGGAAAAGATGATATTTATATGGGTAGTGCAGACTGGATGCCAAGAAACCTTGATAAACGAGTTGAAATAATGTTTCCTGTAGAAGATGAAAAGCTGAAAAAAGAAGTAATGCATATTTTAGATATACAAATGCAGGATACGTTAAAAGCATATATTATGATGCCTGATGGAAGCTATGAAAGACAGAGTTTAAGAGGCAAGGAAAGATTGTCTGCACAACAGTATTTTTGTGATGAAGCAATTAGAAAGGTTCAAAAGTTTGAAAAAAAATCAGAAAAAAAGCTCGAGAAAAAGAGAATATTTGAACCGATAGAAAAGTAAAGAGGCATATATGAATTATATAGATTTACATGTACATTCAACTGCATCTGATGGTACGCTGTCTCCGAGGGAGGTTGTAAGACTAGCTAAGGAAAGAGGAATTGTTGCTATTGCACTTACAGATCATGATACAACGGCAGGTGTTCCTGAAGCCATTGATGAAGGAAATAAAATTGGTATCAAGGTTATACCGGGGATTGAGATATCTGCGGAATATGGTGGTGGAGATATTCACATACTTGGACTTAATATTGATTATACATCGAAAAGATTTGAGGATGTAGTAAATGTATGTCAAAACAGTCGAGATGAAAGAAATAGGAAAATAATAAAAAAAATGCAGGAAGATGGCATAAAAATAAGCGAAGAACTTCTTTATAAGAGATTTGGAGAGTCTGTAATAACAAGAGCACATTTTGCAAGGTTTCTTGTAGAAAATGGATATGTTTCTCATAAAGACATGGCATTTGCAATGTATTTAAACAAAGGGAAAAAATATTATGTACCAAGAGAAAGAATTACATGTGAGATGGCTGTGGATATCATTAAGGAAGCAAAAGGACATCCTGTTCTTGCACATCCATTATTGTACAAATTTGGCAAAGACAGATTGATGAGTCTGTTTGATTATGTAAAGAGTCTTGGTATGGAAGGAATAGAAGGAATATATTCTTTGAATACGCCAGCTGATGATTGCTTTTTAAAAAAGGTTGCAAAAAACTATGGGTTTTATATTACTGGTGGATCAGATTTTCATGGTGCCAATAAGCCTAACATTATGATTGGAACAGGAAAAGGAAATCTGAAAATACCGGAAGAACTGTTATCAAATATACTGTAAGGAAGTGAATAGATGGATATTTATGAGAAGTACAAAAAACTGGAAGATTTACCTGTAAAAACAATTGTAAAAGAACCTGAAAGTATGGCAAAGGCAAGAGGTGTTATACAATTTGTTCACGGAATGTGTGAACATAAAAACAGATACTACCAAATGGCAGATTATTTTTGTAAGCAGGGATTTGTCTGTGTTCTTTCAGATTTGCGGGGACACGGTGAAAATGTAGAGTATCTTAAGGATTTAGGATATTTCGGAGAAAATGGAGCTGATTTACTTGTTGAAGATGTACATGGAATAAATGCATTTATTCATAATAATTATCCAGATTTAAAAGTAATTCTTGTTGCACATAGTCTCGGTTCGATTATTTCAAGAGCCTATCTTAAAAAGTATGATTTGGATGTTGACGTTGTGTTTTTTTCAGGTGCACCCTCAGACAGTTTAGGAAAGTATCCTGGATTGTTATTGGCTGAAATATTTTCGATTATTTTTGACGAGAAAGATAATTCAAAAATAATAGATAGGATGTTTTATAAAAGATTGGAAAAGAAATTTGAACAAGAAGGAAAAAATTCCTGGATATGTTCAGACAAGGATGTTGTAGAAAAATATAATGATGATGAAAGCTGTCAGTTTACATTTACCATAAACGGATATAATGCGTTGTTCAGACTTATGTGCAGAATTTATTCTACTAAAAAATGGGCAGTAAAAAATGATCAATTACCAATATATTTTGTTGTTGGTAGTGAAGATGTCTGTGTAGGTTCAGAAGAATTATTAAAAAAACAGGCTATGTTACTTAAAAAAGTCGGGTACAAAAATGTTACATACAAAATTTTTGAAGGAATGAGACATGAGGTTTTTAATGAGACAAATCATGAAAAAGTATGGGAATATATGTTGAAAAAGCTTGAAGCAGAATTAATATAAAAGATTTAAACTGGAGAGTAAAAAAGTGGAAAAAGTTAATCATAATGGTCAGAAAAAAATAGCAGTAATAAATGATTTTTCGGGTTTTGGAAGATGTTCAATAGCAGTATCCCTACCTATCATTTCACATATGAAAATACAGTGTAATAACGTCCCAACAAGCGTTTTTTCAAATCATACAGGTTTTGAAAAATTTTTCTTCGATGATTATACTGACAAAATGCAACCATATATTGATATGTGGAAGTATCTTGATTTGCGATTTGAAGGAATATATAGTGGCTTTTTGGGTTCGGAAAAACAGATTAAAATAGTCGAGAAATTTATAAAAGATTTTAAAGATGAAAGAACTAAGGTAATTATTGATCCTGTTATGGGTGATTATGGTAAGACATATCCTACTTATACAAAGAAAATGTGTGATGAAATGAAGAATCTTGTTTCATATGCAGATATTCTTACACCTAATGTTACAGAAGCGTGTATATTAACAGATACAGAATACAAAGAAAAATTTACATCAAAAGAATTATTTGCGATAGCAAATCTTCTAATTGAAAAAGGAGCAGCAAAGGTCGTTATTACTGGTGTAAGAATGGGTGAATTTGTTGGAAATGTTGTTTGCGAAAAGGATGGGATAAATAAGATTATCAGAACAAAAAGAGTGGGAATCGAAAGAAGTGGTACTGGAGATATTTTTGCTTCTATCATTGCTGCTGATTGCGTGAATAATGTTGATTTTATTACATCTGTCAAAAAGGCAAGTAATTTTGTTAAGAAATGTATTCTTGCATCTGAAAAATATAATGCTCCAAAAACAGATGGCGTTTGTTTTGAAGATGTGT
>JBGVOD010000046.1:0-19700 GCA_045126215.1 Lachnospiraceae bacterium
GAGATGAATTAAGAATTGGTCAGATTTTAAATAATTTTTTATCAAATGCGTGCAAATTTACTTCCATTGGAAAAATAATGTTAGAAGTAGCAAAGACCAGCCAGATTGAGAACAAAATGGAACTGTTTTTCCTTGTGGTTGATACAGGTATAGGTATTGATAAAGCAGATCAGGATAAATTGTTTAAGAGCTTTTCACAGGTTGATGCATCAATAACAAGAAATTACGGTGGAACAGGACTTGGACTTAATATTTCAAAACAGCTTATTGAGCAGATGGGGGGAACTGTAAATCTTCAAAGTGAGATTGGAAAAGGAAGTACTTTTTCATTCAATATCTGGGTAGAAGTTAAAGAAAGTGATATAAGAGATGGTGCTGTAAATGAAAATGCAGATGAAATAATGAAAAAGCTTGCATCACTTTCAGCAAATGATAAAGATGAAAAAATATGGGAATATGGAACAGATGAAAATTTATCTGAAATTAACAAAAAAATTTCAAAACTTATGTTGTGTATTGATATGGGCAATTGGGATAAAGCAGAGTCTTTTATGGAAACAATAAGAATGCTTACAAAAGATGCAGAAAAAGATATTAAAACTACAGTTTTAAAATTAAAAATGGCAGTTCAAAAAGAGGACTATGATAAATCCATTGCTGCAGTCGAAACCCTTAAGGAAATAGTTGATAAATAAGGTATTTACATATGGAACAAAACGAAAAAATAAAAGTGCTTATTGTTGATGATGTTGATAGTAATAGATTTACACTTAGAGATATAGTTAAAGATATGGGATATCAGCCAATTCTTGCAGAAAATGGTGAACAGGCTTTAAAGATTATTAATCGTTTTCAGGTGAGATTGATTCTGCTTGATGTTGCTATGCCAATAATGGATGGTTATGAATTATGCAGAATATTAAAACACAATCCTGATAAAAGAGATATTCCGGTAATTTTTATTTCAGCATTTGATGATCCTGAAGATATAGTAAAAGGTTTTGAACTTGGTGGAGAAGATTATATCACAAAGCCATTCATAAAAGAGGTTGTAAATGCGCGAATAGCAGTTCATATGAAGGCTATTGAATCAAGCAGAAATATGCATGATATCAATCTTAGATTACAGACATCACTAACAAACCATATGAATCAGATGGAAAGTGAGAAAAGAAATGTTTTATATGCAATGATAAGAATACTTAGAGAAGCAGCATTTTATGATGCAGATGAAATGAACAGACTAAGCGAAAATTGCAGAATATTTTCAGAAGCATTACAGCTTACTATAGAATATGGAGATGATATTTCTGATAACTTCCTTGATTTAATTGAAGTTTTATGTATGCTTCGTGATCTTGGACTGATATCTGTTCCAACAGAGTTAGCGAGAAAAGAAAATAGAACTGAAGAGGAAGAGAAAAAACTTGGAATGCAAACAAAGGTAGCTGTAGAAATACTTGAAGATATTAAGAAGAACACAGACTATAACGATTCTGTAAATATGGCTATTGAAATTGCTGGCTCCTATCTTGAAAAGTTCGATGGAACAGGATATCCAAATGGACTAATGGCTGATGAGATTCCTTTGTCGGCACAGGTTGTTTCAATTATTTCGGAATTCAACAGAAAGACGAAAGATAAAAATGCAGATATAAATAAAGCTTTGGAAGAGATACAAAGTGAGGCAGGAAGAAAGTTTAATCCTATATTGGTAGAGGTAATATTAAAGATTGGGAAAAGATTAAAATAATGGTTTAATCTTTTATACGGGTAGCAAAATGACTGATGAAGAATTTAGAAGAATATATATTTTTTTGAAAAATAAATATGGAATCGACATGAGCAGAAAAAAAGAAATTGTAAAAGGTAGACTTGACAATTATGTTTCAAACATGGGATTTCAAAGTTATATGGACTATATGAATTCTGTTGAAAGTGATGTAACTGGCAAACTTGAAAGTGAATTAGTTGATATGCTTACAACAAATCATACTTTTTTTATGCGGGAAGAAGAACATTTTGATTATCTAAAAAATGTTGTACTACCGTATTGGAAGAAAAAGCTGGAATTAAAAAAAGATATATGCATATGGTGTGGAGCATCATCTACAGGAGAAGAACCATATGTATTGGCAATGGTTGTTTCAGACTTTTTTGGTCTTGAACAAAAGAGTTGGGATACAACAATTCTTGCTACGGATGTTTCGACAGCTGCATTAAGCACAGCGGTTGCAGGTATGTATACAACAGAGCAGGTTAGTAAGATTCCGGATACATGGAAGAGAAGATATATGAAAAATAAGATGGGAACAGATATTTATGAGATGAGTGAAGATATAAAAAGACAGGTTTTATTCAGGCAATTCAATCTTATGTCGCCTTTTCCGTTTAGAAAGAAAATGCATATTATTTTCTTAAGAAATGTAATGATATATTTTAATGCTGAAGATAAGACAAATCTATTAAAGAAAATATATGATTTGCTGGAACCAGGTGGATATTTATTTATCGGTAAGACAGAGACAATAGAGAGAGATAAAGTTCCTTTTGAACTGATTCATCCATCAATATTTAGAAAACCGGAAAGAGGATAAAAGATGAAAAAGATAAGAGTTCTTATTGTAGAAGATTCTCTTGTGTTTAGAGAATTATTAGTTAAAAATTTGAATCTTGAAGAGGATATAGAAATCGTTGCTGTAGCATCAGATCCCTATGAAGCGCGAGATAAAATTATAGAATATAAACCGGATGTAATGACACTTGATATCGAGCTTCCAAGAATGGATGGTATTGAGTTTCTAAGAAAGCTGATGCCACAGTATCCGATGCCGGTTGTTATGATTAGTTCACTAAGCGATAAAGTATTTGATGCTCTTAGAGCAGGAGCAGTGGATTTCGTGGCAAAGCCTCAGGTTACAAATAGAGAGATGATTGCAGAGTTTATTAAAAAAGAGCTTCCATCAAAGATAAGAATTGCCTCTATGGCAAAGTTATATAAAAACAGATTTGCATCAAAAATAGTAAAGGATGTAGAAGATGAAAATGAAGTGAGCTGTAATGATAAGCTGATTGCAATAGGTGCTTCAACAGGAGGAACGGAGGCAACGGCAAGAATACTTGAACAGCTGGGAAGTGATTTGCCAGGTATAGTAATTGTTCAGCATATGCCTGCGGGATTTACGAAAATGTATGCAAACAGACTGAACAGTCAAAGTAAATTAAATGTTAAAGAGGCAAAAACAGGAGATATAGTGATGCCTGGATGTGCATATGTGGCACCTGGAGGTGATGCACATATGGAAATTGTAAGAGTAAATGATAATTATCAAATTATGATGAAAAAAGGACAGAAAGTTAATGGTCATTCTCCATCTGTAGAGGTGCTATTTAATTCGGTTGCAAAGACTGCTGGAAAAAACGCCATTGGAATAATACTTACTGGAATGGGTGGAGATGGAGCAAAGGGACTGCTTGAAATGAGGCAAAAAGGTGCAAGGACTATTGGTCAGGATGAATCGACCTGTGTGGTTTATGGTATGCCAAGAGTTGCTTATGAAATTGGAGCAGTAGAATATCAGGAAAAGTTGGAAAATATACCTGGAAAGATTTACAGAGTATTAAAAAATATGTGAGGTGAAGAATATGAAAATTTTGTTAGCGGAAGATGATTATGTAACAAGAAAAGCTATGGACAGTTTTTTGTCAAAGTATGGTGAATGTGATGTTACTGTAGATGGTATGGAGGCTGTTGATGCTTTTCTGTTGGCAATGGAAGAGGAAGAACCATATGATTTGGTTTGCCTGGATATTATGATGCCAGTAATGGATGGATATCAGGCATTGGTTGCCATTAGAAATATCGAGAAACAAAAAGATATTCCAGCTGATAAGGGTGCAAAAGTTATTATGACAACAGCCCTTAATGATGAAAAAAATGTAAAGATGGCATTTGAACTTGGATGTACGGTTTATTCGGGAAAACCAATTGACCAGCCTAGATTTGAACAGGCATTAAAGAAGTTAGGATTAATAGAATAGTGGGGGTAGAATATGGCTGAAGAATTTAGTCTTGATGGCATGCTTGACATATATTTGTTTGAGAATAGTCAGCTCCTTGAAAAGTTGCAGGAAATAGTTCTTGAACAAAAAGATGCGGAATGCTTTGATGAAGATGCTATAAATGAGATATTCAGAATAATGCATACCATAAAAGGTTCATCAGGTGTAATGATGTTTGAAGATATTGCATCACTCGCACATAAGTTGGAAGATGTTTTCTATTATTTAAGAGAAACACATCCCCAAAATGTTCCGCACCTTGAACTTGTGGAACATGTTCTGGCTGTTGCAGATTTTATGCTTGCTGAAATGACAAAGCTTAATGATGGTGGACAGGCAGATGGAAGTTCAAAAGAACTTATAAGTAATCTTGATGATTTTCTTTCTTCTATTAAGGGAGAGTCCGATAGGAAGAAGGATGACGTTATAAAAGAAAATGTCCATGAAGAGCCTACGCAGTTTTATTTGGCACCTATGGCCACAACAAGCAGCAAATTTTTTAAGATTTACATTACATATAGTGACGGAATACAACTTGCAAATGTACATGCATATAAAATCGTATATTCATTAAAAGAAATCGCAGAGGATTTATTATATTCACCGGAAGATATACTGACAAATGAAAAAAGTGCTGATGAAATCGCAGAAAACGGATTTAAAATCTTACTTCAGACTCAAAGCGAAGAAGCTGATATAAGAGAACTTATCAAAGAAGGTTATGATATCAAGAAGGTTGAAATAACTGAATGTACATCAAAAGAATTTGGTATGGGATTTGCAGCATTTGGTTCAGAAATACTTATTGATCTGGATTCAAGTGTTGAAGATATTGAAAAAGAAGCACAGAAAGCAGAAGCAGGTGAACCGGCAAAAAAAGAGGAAAAGAACATTGCGCCTGGTGACTTTGTCATTGAATCAAAAGAACCTGGAAAACAAAAAACACTTGCAAAAGATAAACCTAAAAAACAGGATAAAGCAACTTTTATAAGTGTTGATGTTGCAAAAATGGATATGCTTATGGATTTGATTGGAGAGCTTGTTATCTCAGAATCAGTTGTTTTGCAAAATCCGGATTTGCAGGTACCTGGATTGAAACTTGATAATTTCAATAAAGCTGCGGGACAGATGACAAAGATATCTACCGATTTGCAGAATGTTATTATGAGTATGAGAATGGTTCCTCTTACAACGACATTCCAGAAGATGAACAGAATAGTATTTGATGCATCAAGAAAAGTTGGTAAAGATGTAGAGTTTGAAATGATAGGTGATACTACAGAGGTGGACAAAAATATTATAGAACATATTTCAGATCCACTTATGCATCTTGTAAGAAATTCTGTTGATCATGGTATTGAACCGAATGAAGAGAGAAAGAACAAAGGTAAAGATACAAAAGGAAAAGTTACATTATCTGCTAAAACAGAATCAGGAAAAGTTTGGATTAGTGTTCAGGATAATGGTGCAGGACTTGATAGAGAAAAAATATTAAAGAAAGCCAGAAAACAGGGGCTTCTTGATTATACAAGAGACGACGATTCGTATACAGATAAGGAAGTATATCAGTTTATTACTTTGCCTGGATTTTCGACTAATGAAAAAGTAACGGAATTGTCAGGTCGTGGTGTTGGAATGGATGTAGTTGTTTCAAATATTACGGCAATCGGAGGAGCACTTGAGATAGAAAGTGTACCTGGAGAAGGAAGTACAATGACTCTTAAAATTCCACTTACACTTGCAATTATTGACGGAATTGTAATGCATGTGGGAGATACAAAGTTTGTTATCGAAACAGGAATGGTAAAAGAATTTGTAGGTCTTAGAGGAAATAGAATCATAAGACAGCCAAGTGGAAAAGAGTTTGTAATGATTCGAGGAGATGGATATCCTGTCTTAAGACTTGATAAATGGTATCATATTGGTGGTGCAAGAAAAGATGATGAAGAATGTATGTTGGTTGTTATTGAGGTAGAAAAGAAAACAATCTGTTTACTTGTAGATTCTCTTCGAGGCAAGCAGGAAATTGTTGTTAAACCGATACCATCATACGTAAAGAAAGTAAAAGGAATTTCTGGTTGTACTCAATTAGGAGATGGTAGCATAGCATTGATTCTTGATGCAGCCGGACTCATCGATTCATAATTCGACACAAAAAAGTCGTTCTTGAAAGAAAGGAGTAAACATGGAAGAGAAAGAAACGCAGGAAATACAGTCAGATAAATATGTAACATTTAAGTCTGGAAACGAGTATTTTGGAATAAAAATACAATATGTTAATGAGATAATTGTTTATCAGGAAATTACAGCAATTCCGGAAAGTGAATCATATGTAAAGGGGTTAATAAACCTAAGAGGAAAAATTATTCCTGTAATTGATGTAAGAATAAGATTTGGACAGGAGCCTGTTCCTTATACCGACAGGACTTGTATTATTGTATTGAATATTGGTGAAACGGTAGTAGGACTGATTGTTGAAAGAATAGCAGAAGTCGTTGAAATACCACAGAGTAATATTATTCCATCTCCGTCAATTGGAAAGATAGAAAATAATCATCATGTGTTTGTGCAGTCAATTGGAAAAGTTGGAGATTCTGTAAAGTTGCTGCTTGATACAGATAAGTTACTAAATGATGATGATATTGCAGTCATTGAGAGTATAAATAATGAAACAGATGAAAAGGATGTGTAATTTATGAGAGATTTAAAGATAAAAACAAAATTGATAACAGGTTTTACAATAGCAATTGTTTTGTTTTATTCATCAATAGTTGCAGGATGTATTTTTGTATCAAAGTTTGCAGATGGTATTGAAAATCCTGAAAAGTATGCAAAGATTTATACAGCTGTAGCACTTATTATTGGATTAATAATTGTTGTATTTACTATCTTTATGGAAGTTGAAATTATAAGAAGTATTGACAGACCTATTAAGAAACTTATAAATTCAGCAAAAAAACTTGCAGTTGGTGATGTTGATTCAGACATTGAGTATTCAGCAAAAAATGAAATAGGTCAGTTAGGTGAAGAGTTTCAGTATGTGATTGAAAATATCAGATATCAAACAGAGGTATCTGAAGAAGTGGCCCACGGAAATTTAACAGTTGATATAAAAGAAAAATCTGAAAATGACCGTCTGGGAAAGGCATTAAAGAAGCTTGTTGAAGAAAATAGAAATGCATTAATTGCTATTAATGATGCAGCTTTACAGGTAATGACATCTTCTAAAGAAGTTGCAAGTGCTAGTGAAGCTTTAGCCCAAGGCTCTACAGAACAGGCAAGTGCTATTGAAGAGATTACAGCATCTATTGATGATATCGCTACAAAAACAAAAGGAAACGCAAAAGAGGCTACACAGGCAGCCGAACTTATGAGAGAAGCAAAGAAGAATGTTGATGAAGGAAAAAGACAGATGAAAGATATGATGGCTGCTATGCAGGACATTAATGATTCATCTGAAAGTATTTCAAAGATCATTAAAGTTATTGATGATATTGCATTCCAGACAAATATTTTAGCATTGAATGCAGCTGTAGAAGCTGCTAGAGCAGGAGAGGCAGGCAAAGGATTTGCTGTAGTTGCAGAAGAGGTAAGAAATCTTGCGGCAAAGAGCGCGGCTGCAGCAGCTGAAACAGCTGAACTTATAGAAGATTCAATTGCAAAGATTGAGAAAGGTTCAAAGATTGCATCAGAAACAGAAAAGGCTATCTCAATTATTACAAATGTTGTAGTTGAAAGTGAAAATATTGTTGAAGGGATTGCAGAGGCATCAAATTATCAGGCAACAGCTACAGAACAGGTTGATCAGGCGATTGAACAGGTTTCACAGGTTGTCCAGAATAATTCAGCAACCAGCGAAGAATGTGCTTCGTCAAGTATTGAATTATCAAATCAGGCAAGCAGAATGACAGAGCTTATATCTGTGTATAACCTTGGTAACAAGACATCCTTTAAAGGAGATAGTACAAGGGAAAGTAGAAGAAATATAAATAGAAATGAACAAATTATTTCGCTTAATGGAAATTTTGGAAAATATTAATTGAGAAAAAGAAGAGAAAAGAGGTGATATGCGTGGGAGAAAGAAAGAAATCAGGACCAGATCAAAATGGCGTAGATGGTAGAGTTTTTAATATGATACTTTTTATTTATACATTGTATTGTATTGCGTTATTATGTGTTTTACAGGATAGAACATATATAAAGTGGCAGATATTTTTGGTTGTAGTTCTAGTATTAGCAGCCTGGGGTGTTGCAAAAACCAGTAGATTTTCTTTCGATACCTGCGCATACATCATTTCGACATTAATTGGTATAACACTTGTTGTTATAGGCATAGCTGTTGAAAATATAGTCAATTATATACCAATTATGTTTTCTTTTATGATATTAGTATGTATGATTGGAAATAAAAAAATTTCATATTTTTTTCCAATATCATTTTTAGTGTTATTTGCTTATCATATTTTGGTTTCCGGCAGTTTTAAACTGTTTGATGAAAGACATGTTCCTATTGGTTTGGTCCATATAATTAATGTAATGATTTTTTCAGCTTTAGCTACATTCTGGAATCGTAAGAGAGCAGATAATATGAAAAAGATGATGGGTATAATTCAGGAAACTGTGGAAGCAGAAAGAATAAAAGATGATTTTATTGCAAACATAAGCCATGAACTTAGAACACCTCTCAATACAATATCAGGTATGTCAGATATGTTACTGGATGAGAAGCTTGATATAAATACAAGAGAGAAAATTAAATATATTCAAATGTCAGCAAGAAGCCTTACATCGGTTGTAGGAAATATTCTTGATTTTTCTGAATTAAACAATGGACATATGGTTCTTGAGGAGGAGAAATATAATATTGCATCAACAATTAACGATATTGTAAATACCACTATCGCAAAAATGCAGGGAAAGAATATCGAAATGGTAGTTGACTGTGCATCAGATATGCCATGTGAATTATATGGTGATGAAAAAAAGATAAGAAGGGCTATTTCAAATATACTTGATAATGCGATAAAATTTACTGATGAAGGGTATGTATTATTAAAATTAGGTTTTAGAAAAGAAGAGTATGGAATAAATCTTTTAATTGAAATAAGTGATTCGGGAATTGGAATATCAGAGGAAAATCTAGATAAAATATTCCAAAGCTTTAATCAGGTTGATTCAAAAAGAAATAAGAAAGTCGGAGGAATTGGTCTTGGACTTTCAATATCAAAGCTGCTTATGGAGAGCCTTGGTGGCATATTTAGTTTGAAAAGTAAACTTGGAAAGGGTACAACTGTTAAAATGGTTATACCTCAAAAAGTTATAGATGATAGATGGATTGCCAGAATAAGTGATAAAGAAAGAGAATCACTTAAGCTGGGATTATATGTAAATCTTGAAGAGTTTGTAGAGCAGGAACTTCGAGATGCGTACCAGATGACCATAATACACATGATTGAACAAATGAATGTGAAGAGTCATATATGTGGTAGTTTAAATGAATTAAAGAGAAGAAATGAAATAGAACATTTCACACATGTGTTTATAAGTATTGACGAATACGTAGAAGATAAAAAATATTTTGATTTGTTATCTGAACAGACGAATGTTATTGTCGTATTAAAACAGCAGGATGAACGTGAAGTTACTAACAGAAATCTGAAAATATTATACAGACCATTCTATATTTTGCCTATTTTATCTGTTATTTTAGGAACAATAAGAGAAAATATGACAGGAGATTTAAAACCAAGAAGAAAGTTTACATCAAATGCCAAAGCTTTGGTAATTGATGATAATAAAACTAATCTTTTGGTTGCAAAAGGACTTTTAGAAAAATATGGAATCGCTGTTACTGTTGCAGAAAGTGGTATTGAGGGTCTTGAGGTATTAGAAAAGAAAGATTTCGATTTGGTATTCCTTGATCATATGATGCCTGAAATGGATGGAGTTGAGACGTTAAAACGTATTAGAAATAAAGGTGGTATGTATTTTACACAGATACCTGTTGTTGCACTGACTGCAAATGCAGCTGCCGGTTCAAGAGAAAAATTTATTGAATATGGTTTTAGTGATTTCCTTGAAAAACCAATAGAAACATCTGTTTTAGAGAGAGTGCTTTTAAGAATGGTTTCTGAAAAGAAAATATTCTATTACGAAGAAAATAATAATGAAAACAATAGTGAAAACGATATCGAAAATACGAATATATCTTCAAATGATGAAATAATTGATAATTTGACAGAAATAGAATCAAAGGATGATGTTTCACAAGAAAAATTAGTAATAGGAGATATTGATGTAGAAAAGGGTATCGCATATTGTGGTGGTTTTGAAGGATATAAAATTATTCTTGATGCAACTGTTGATTCAATGATTCAAAATGAAACAAAACTTGAGGAATTGTTTGATAGTGAGGATTGGAATAACTATACAATAATGGTTCATGGAATCAAGAGTTCATTACTTGCTATTGGAGCTACAAAATTATCTGAAATTGCAAAGAGCCTTGAATATGCAGGAAAAAGTGAAGATATTCAGTTTATTAGGGAAAATCATAAGGTTCTTATGCAGGAATTCAGAAGAGTTCTTGAATTGATACGTAATCATCCATTAATTAATAAACCGGAATTGAAGGACGATATAAGTAACGTAACATTTGATGTAATATCAAAAGAAGATTTTGAAAAATGTATAGAAGATTTTGAAAATGCAATATATGATTTTGATGAAAATAAAATGGAAGAAATTCTCAATTATTTGTCAAATTATAGTTATAATGGAACACCTCTTGTAAAAAAGATAGTTGTATTAAAAAAGAAGGTACAGGCATCTGACTATATGTCAGCAGGTGAATCTCTTCGAAAGATACTGGGAGGTAAGTGATTATGTTGAGAAAACTAAAAGGAATCATATCTGAGGTATACAGTAGAAAAAATGGATTAAGAGAAAGACTTTTCTCTGAAATCCTATTGGTTGGTGGAGTTGTTTCTATTCTTACGACTATTGAAACAATGATTGTTTTTCGTGACATAATTGCAATACTTCCAATAATTATACTGATGTTTGCTTTTTTTACTGCAACAATAGTTGCACTTGTAAACAAAAAAGTAAAGTATATTTCTATTGTTGTAGGCTTAATATTAAATCTTATTATTTTGCCTCTTGTATTTATTTATAGTGGTGGTATTGCAAGTGGTTCGTCTGTATGGCTCACGCTTGGAATATTGTATGCATTTCTTCTGTTTAATGGAAAAACATTGGCAATTATTCTGGCACTTACATTGTCAGGAGATATATTTGTATATCTTTTATCTTATTTCAATCCTTCAGCTATTGAGACAGTCGTTGATAGAGGAAATATTCATTTTGATTCATTGTTTGGTGTTATTGTTGTTGGTATAGCTGTAGGTTGTGTTTTTCATTTTCAGATCAAAATGTATAATGAAGAAAGAGAAATTGCATTAAAACAAAAAAATGAACTTGAAGAAATGGGAAAAGCAAGAAGTAAGTTTTTTGCAAGTATGAGTCATGAGCTAAGAACACCAATTAATTCAATCATACTTCTTGACGAGATGATCATAAGAGAAGAGAGTTTGGAACAGACGAGAAAATATGCTTCTAATATAAGCAATGTCAGTAAAATGCTTTTAAGTCTCATTAATGATATTCTTGATTTTTCACAGCTTGAAAATAATAGAATGGATATACATCTGGCACCATATAAGACAGAAGAGTTATTATCAGATCTTATTGATATGGTGAAGACAAGGACGGATGATAAGGGACTTGAATTTGATATCCAGATATCACCATTGTTGCCAAGTGAACTCGTAGGCGATAAGAAACGTATTCAACAGATTCTTATTAATATTCTTATTAATGCCGTAAAGTACACAAATGAAGGAAGAGTTACATTTTCAGTATACGCTGATGTTGATGATAGTAACGATAGTGTAAAGCTTACAATGTCAGTAGCAGACACCGGAATAGGTATTAAACAGGAGGATATTAATAAATTATACGACTATTACAGTAGAATCGGGGATAGTTCCAATTCAAAAGCTGATGGAAGCGGACTTGGTCTTGCTATAACAAAACAGTTAGTTGATATGATGGGAGGAACAATTACTGTAGATAGTATTTATACTAAAGGTACTATGTTTACAGTAATTATTGAACAGCAGATATATAATCATGAACCAATAAAAAAATGTAATTTTACATCAACAGTTAATACGACAATAGGAGAATACAGACCTTTGTTTATTGCACCTGAGGCAAAGATTCTTGTAGTAGAAGATGATATATTAAATGCTGACCTTGCGACACTTTTACTGAGTAAATGTAGTAACAATGTTGATAAGGCGTATACTGCAGAAGAGTGTCTTATAGCATGTATGGAAAAAAGCTACAATGTTATTTTATTGGATTATCATTTGAATGATGTTCTTGGAACAGACATTGTTAAACAGATTAGAAATCAGAAAAATGGTTTATGCAAAAATTCAAGAATTATTTTATCTTCGGCTGAATCAGAAGCAGCGATGCAGGAATATTCTGAAAAATATAACTTTGATGGATATTTAGAAAAGCCAATTACTTATGAAAAGCTTGAAAAGATAATATATGAAAATATCAATCCTGAACTTATTGAAATTGATAACTCAGGAAAAGAAAATATTATAGAAAGAAATAATTATTATATAAAAAAGAAAAAGGTACATATAACAACTGATTGTATAAGTGATTTGTCTGATGATATAATAAATAAATATGATATTGATGTTATGTATTTGTATATTAAGACAAAAAATGGAAGATTTTCGGATACAAAAGAAATTGATTCTTCAAATGTGTCCCAGTATGTTTCAAGCGAAAGACAAGATGTGAAAGTTGATTCGGCTTCCGAATCAGAATATGAAGAGTTTTATTCAAATGCACTTACAAAAGCTGAAAACATAATACATATTTCAATGGCAAAAAATGCCGGAAAATCATATTATATTGCTGAAAAAGCAGCAAAAAGTTTTGAACACGTTCATATGGTTGATTCAGGTCATATATCCTGTGGACAAGGATTGGTTGTCATGTATGCATCATGGCTTGCAAAACAGGGGTTTGAGGTTAATGAGATAATTGAAAAGGTATCTGAAATAAGAGAGAAGATAGATGCGGAATTTATTGTGCCTGATATTAGAATATTTTTTAGAAATGGGTATTCAAAGAAAGCAATATCAAGGATTTATGACGTAAGACATTTACATCCTGTTCTTAAAACTTCTAAGAGCAATATAAATCTTAAATATGGCTTGGCAGGTAGTCTTGAGGGAGCATGGAGGAAATTTATCAGAAGGCATTTAAGAAACAAAAAGAAAATTGATAAATCAATTGTATATGTTGCTCATGCAGGATTAACAGAAAAAGAATTAGATGGTATAATAAAAGAAATTCAAAAGTATGTACAGTTTGAAAAGATTATTATAAATAAGTGTTCATTCTCCAGTGCATGTAATACAGGTGTAATGACATTTGGATTTGCTTTTTTTACTTTATAAGAAAGTTCTAAAACACGGATAGTTTAGAGAATATAAGAAACTTGAGAAAAAGAGAGGTAGAGGTTATGAAATTAAAAACAAAAATGCAAGTATTCTTTGGTGGGACAATGATAATTTTGCTGATGACAATTGAGACGGTAGCTTATTTTGCTTCGAAGAATATGTCATTAGAGTATGTCGAAGACAGTATGATTCAGTCAGCCGATATAGCAGCGCAGTATATATCATCGGGACTTTTGGATTACAAGAATATAACGGCTATGGTCGGTATGGATTCTAAACTTACATCTGATATCTCAAATGAAGAAAAAGCAGAAATTATGTCTGAATATGCAGAACATTTTGGGTTTACAAGTGGTAATATTCTTGACGATAAAGGAGTTAGTTTGATTGACGGAACTGACTTTAGTGATAGAGAATATGTTAAAGAGGCACTTAGTGGAAATGCAAATGTATCAAATGTTACAGAGAGCAGGCTTACAAACACATATGGTTTTAGTATTGCAGCACCATTATATGATGCAGATAAAAAAATTGTCGGTGTTGTATATTTTAGAGCAGATGTTGATTTTATGTTAAATATTATTTCAACGATATCAGTTGGTGAAGAAGGATACGCGTATATTATTGATGAAGAAGGAAATGTTATTGCACATCCAAATAAAGATATGATAATGAAATATAGTCTTGCAAAGGATGAACAGTTTTCAAAAATATTTAATGAGTTTAAAGACGATACAAAGAGTTCAATTACATATGAATATAACGGAGAAGAAATAGCATGTGGTATTAAATCTATTTCTAATACAAATGGTTGGAGAATTATAGTATCTGATCCAGAAAGTGACTATGGAGACAGAATTAGAGAATTACTTTTTATTTTGATTGGATTTAATGTTTTATCCATGGTAGTTGCAATTATTATTACAACTATTATTGCAAAGAGCATGTGTAAAATAATAAGCAGGATTGAAAATTCAGTTATCAGCTTATCAATGGGTGAATTAAATACAAATCTTGAAAAGATTGATAAAAAAGATGAATTATCTGTATTACAGAATGCAACAGTTGATTTATTTGAAAACCTTGGACAAATGATAGAAGAAGCTAATTTGATTCTTTCAAAAATGGCAGATTATGATTTAACTATTAAGGATATGAAAAATTATCCTGGAGAATTCAATATTTTATCAAATGCGGTTAATTCAATTAAGGATATGTTGGCAAGAATAATTGTTGAAGTACAGTATACCTCTGAAAGTGTAGGAGACGGTGCAAAGCAGATTGCTGATGCAACAAATGCTCTATCAATAGGTGCTACTGCACAGGCAGATTCTATTCAGAAGATAGTTGCTGACGTAGAGGATGTTGCTGAACAGACAACAAAAAATACAGAAAAAGAAACAGTTGTAAATGAAAGATTAGCTGAATTAAATGCACAGATTCATACAGGTAATGAACAGATGCAGGAATTAAGAGATGTAGTTGCCAAGGTAGAAGGAATGTCTGCTGATATTTCAAAGATTGTTAACACCATTGATTCTATTGCATTCCAGACTAATATTCTTGCATTAAATGCTTCTGTAGAAGCAGCAAGAGCTGGTGAAAATGGCAAAGGCTTTGCAGTTGTGGCAGATGAAGTTGGCAATCTTGCAACAAAATGTAGTGAATCATCTAAGAAAACAGAAGAATTGATCTATGAATGTATGAGAGGTATCAAGAAAGCTTTGGAATGTGCGGAAAATACATCAGAATCAATTATGAGTATTTCAAATAATTCTGAACAGATAGCAGAAGCTTTTGTGGATATTACAGAGGCTACATCTAACCAGGATTCAAAGATAAAAGCTATTAAAGCTGAAATGATTAATGTTTCAGGTGTAGTTCAGAATAATATGGCTACAGCAGAAGAAACAGCTGCTTCTACAGAAGTTCTTTCAGAAGAAGCAACAAAACTTTCTGATATGGTTAAACAGTTTATGGTAAATAACTAAAGATAAAGTATGGAAAAAAATATAATATAATGTTAGAATAAAAAGAATCGACGTGTAAAAACGGATTCTTTTTATTTACTTATAAGGAGGAAATAATGGATAACAATTATATGGGAACAAACAAAAAAGAGAAAAAAGAGTCAAGTTTGCTGGCATTTATACTAGGAATGATAATGCTTGCTATAATAGGTATTTTTCTGATAATACTTGGAGGAATGGATACATTCTCTGCAGAGTATAATGATATTGAAGAGATGTATGATAGCCATATTGAAAGTGGAGATTTCTTTGAAGGAAATGTAGAATATGCTTCAAAAAATATATATAGTATTGAACATTCCTATTATAATATTCCAACAGGTACAGAGTATTATTATTATATCTTTTCAGATGATTATACAAAGGGTATAGTTGTAAAGGCGGATAAAGATTTTGCTGATTTATTTGACAGAAAAACTTTTGAAGCTAAAGGTACTGTAACTGTAAAGGGTAAAATATGTGAATCTCCAAGCGAAATCTCAAAATTGTGCAGAGAAGATAACAGTGATTTAAGAGAAAGTGGTGTAGATTTATCTATCATTGAATCATATCATCTTGATCTTACAAATGGCAAAAATGCAATGCAAAAAATAATTGCAGGTGTCATTGTATTTCTGTCAATCATTATGTTTATTATATTGAGAGTAAAAAAGGATAATGAAGTTATTCAGAAGGTTTGTAATGTAATAGCATATTTAGCGTTACTTGTTGCAGTATTCCTTGTTGTATTTTAGAATATGACGAATAGAATGAAATATTTTGGTAATGAAGGAAAGGTTATCAGCAAGGTTGTTGCTGATATTTGTAAATGATATTATGAAAAGAAATATTGTTAAGAAGATTATAAGTGCGACATTAATTTGTTCAATGATGATATCAGTTTCTGCATGTAGTAAATCTGATTCTGATGAGACATCAAAAAAGACTGATTCCACCTTTATGGATGCTACAGTTCCAAGTGAAATTTGCCAGTATAGTAATCCTGTTGATGGAGAACTTGTTGCTACATTTTTTATCAAAGACTATGGTGAGATTAAGGTAAAGTTCTTTCAGACAATTGCACCAAAAGCCGTAGAAAACTTTATTACACATGCAAAGGAAGGCTATTATGATGGAGTAACTTTTCATAGAGTTATGGATGAATTTATGATTCAGGGAGGAGACCCTCTTGGAACAGGTACGGGAGGAGAAAGTATCTGGGGAGCATCCTTTGAAGATGAATTTTCGTTGCATCTTATGCCTGTCAGAGGTGCACTTTGTATGGCAAATGCCGGAACAAACACAAATGGCTCACAGTTTTTCATTGTGCAGACACATATTGTTCATGAAGAATATGTAGATCAACTTCTTGATGTAGGTATAGATAGGGATTTAGTTGATTATTATGTAGAAAATGGTGGAGCAGCATGGCTCTATGGTAAACATACTGTTTTTGGACAGGTGTATGAGGGTATGGATGTTGTTGATAAGATTGCAGCAACTGCAACTGATGAGAATAACAAACCGCTTGATAATGTAATTATTGAAAAGATAGAGGTTTCAACATACTAGAGTATCGTATAATAAATGATTTATTACGTTATTATGTATACGATGTAGCAGGAAAGATAGAGAGTGTTATATGGCAGAAAAGGTATTTGAGGTTGGTGGCTTTTCTTTTACAAACGAAGATGCTGCAAAAGAAGCAATGAATGAGCTAAATGGTGTGAATTATATGAAGAATAGAATTGATATGAATAATATCAATTCTGTTTTGTCGTCATACAATATGATGAATGACAAAGGATTATTTAAGACACCTGTGGGATATTCCTTTTTATATTCTCTTAGGACAAAATTGATAGAGAGTGGAATTGAAGAAAGTGAGATTAAGCCTGTAAAAACAAATGTTGTCACTGCTTTATCTGAAAAAAAAGGAAAGATTAAAAAAGAAAAGAAAATTGATTCGATATACAGACATCGTTTCATAGATATGATTATTGTAAATGTTATTCTTATAGTAGTGCTGATATTGTTTGCAATAATTGCAAATAATAGTAATAATCTCAATGTTATTAATTACAAAGACAGAATAGATGAACAATATAAAGATATTGATAACAGTCTTTCTGAATGGAGCAGAGAACTTACCAATAAAGAAAATCAATTAAGAGAAAAGGCAGAAGAACTTGGAATAAGTTTTGATGACTAAAGTTTGAAAGGTTAGTGAGAAGTTATGCCAAATCTAAATATTCTTGTGGTTGATGATGAGAGCCGTATGAGAAAATTGGTTTCTGACTTTCTTGTTAGAGAAGGCTATAGAGTGTTTGAAGCCGCAGATGGTGAGGAAGCTTTAGAAGTTTTCTATAAAAATAAAGATATTGCTATGATTATTTTAGACGTAATGATGCCAAAGCTTGATGGATTCTCTGTATTAAAGGAGATTAGAAAAAGTTCAAAGGTACCAGTTATTATGCTGACTGCAAAGGCAGATGAACAGGACGAATTATTAGGATTTGAATATGGAGTGGATGAATATATTTCAAAACCCTTTAGTCCAAAGATTCTTGTAGCCAGAGTGGATGCTCTAATGAGAAGGGCTAATAAGCTTGAAGATGAAATTGAAGAATACGGGAATCTTTCTATCAATCGTCTCGCACATTCTGTGATGGTGTGTGGAAATGAGATAGAGCTTAGCTTTAAAGAATATGAGCTTTTATTGTATCTGGTTGAAAATAAAGATATAGCACTATCAAGAGAAAAGATATTAAACAATGTCTGGAACTATGATTATTATGGGGATGCAAGAACTATAGATACACATATCAAGAAATTGCGTTCCAAGCTTACAAAAGACGCGGACTATATTAAGACTATATGGGGACTTGGGTACAAATTTTCTCTTGAATAATGAGTCGAAAGAGTGGTTTTATGTTTAAATTTATGAAAAGACATCTTAGTATGAAGTTGGCGGTCATCCTTTTTGGGGTGACTGCCCTTGTTGCTTTAATTGGAGTATTGTCAAATTATTTTTTTATGGAGAGATATTATATTGGCAATAAAAATGACGAAATGCAGGCAATATATTATGATATAAATAAAGCTTTTAAGGATAATAGTATACAGTATAAAGATACATTCTCAAGTCTTGCAATTGAATGCGAAAATAATAGTGTTTCGGCACTTGTAATAGATTCATCACTTGTTATAAGATTTTCAAGTGGTTATAGTATTGAAGGTGACAATCTAATCGGAAGAATAAAAGATTTGATATTTGGTACAAATGAAGAAAAACATGATAATACACATAATTATGATAATTATTCAATGTATGAAATCGAGGATGAGTATTTGGGGAGGACATATCTTGAAATATATGGAACACTTGACTCTGGTGAAATAGTACTTATGAGATCCTCTATTGATGGTATAAGACAGTCCATAGAAACATCAAACAGATTCTATGGATATGTTGCAGTTGCTTTGTTCGCAATAAGTCTTATAGTTATTGTGTTTGTGGTAAATAACGTTACAAAACCATTGAAAAAGCTTGCAAAAGTCTCTGAAAATATGTCAGAGCTGGATTTTTCGGTTAAATATGATGGAGAGTCTGAAGATGAAATAGGAGTGCTTGGAAACAGCATTAATACTATGTCCGAGAAACTTGAAAAAACAATATCAGAATTGAAAAACGCAAATTTAAAGCTTGAAACAGATATTGATAAGAAGAACCAGGTAGATGATTTAAGAAAAGAGTTCATATCAAATGTATCCCATGAACTTAAAACACCTATTTCAATTATATCAGGTTATGCTGAGGGATTGAAAGAATGTGTTAATGATGATGAAGAAAACAAAAACTTTTACTGTGATGTTATAATAGATGAAGTTCAAAAAATGAACAAAATGGTTATGAAGCTACTCACGCTTAATCAGCTTGAATTTGGTCATAGTGAAATTGAAATGGAACGTTTTGATATTGTTGATTTGATTGAACAGATTCTTTCAAATTTCAAAAAGATATTTGATGATAATGGTATAAAAATTGTTTTTGACAGCAGTACACCTGTAT
>JBGVOD010000047.1:0-11214 GCA_045126215.1 Lachnospiraceae bacterium
GAAGATGTGTTATATACTTTAAAGTAAAATAAACAGGATTGAAAGGTAGGAAAACCAAATGAATAAAGCAATGACAATTGTTTATGAGTTTCATGGAAATTTATACGTAAATTTAACTAATAGATGTTCGAGTGCATGCACATTTTGTTTGAGACAGACAAGGGATGAGATGGAAGGTTCAGGAAGTCTCTGGTTAGAACACGAGCCGGACTTTGATGAAGTAGTCAATGCTTTTTCAAAATACAATGTGAAAGAATATGGTGAGGTAGTATTTTGTGGCTTTGGTGAACCAACAATAAAATTTGATTTACTAAAAGAGGTTGCCAGATTTGTTAAAGACAAATATCAAATGAAGACAAGATTAAACACGAATGGTCAAGGTAATTTGATAAATGAAAGAGATATAACAAAGGAGCTCTCAGGAATTATTGATACGGTTTCTATAAGTCTTAATAATCCTGATCCGGTAAAATATCAGGAGATTGTCAGAAGTAAGTTTGGGGAAAAGGCATTTTATGCGATGATAGAGTTTGCAAAGAATGCAAAACAATATGTTCCAAATGTTGTTTTATCAACAGTAGATACAACTATTAGCAAGGAAGAAGAAAAGGAATGTGCAAAGATATGTGAAGATATCGGCGTAACATACAGAATCAGACCATTTGAGGATTAATATATGAGAGTAATTTTAGCATCAAAATCTCCAAGAAGAAAAGAATTATTAGAACAGATAGGTTTATCATTTGAAGTTTTAGTCAGTGATGCTGATGAAAATCTGGATATTGATATTCCTGAAGAATTTGTAAAAGAATTATCAAGAATAAAGAGTAAGGCCGTTATGGATTTGATGGACGGTATAGATGAAAATACGCTTATCATAGGAGCTGACACAATAGTTGTATATGATGGAAAAATACTTGGAAAACCTAAAGATGAAGAAGATGCATTCTGTATGTTAAAAATGCTTTCTGATAATGAGCATGAAGTTATCACAGGTGTTACTCTCTTGTCTAAAAAGAATGGTAAGATTGATATGGATACTTTTTTTGAGAAGACAAAAGTATTCACATATGAAATGAGTGATTCGGAGATAAAAGAATACATAGCAACAAAAGAGCCTATGGATAAAGCTGGAAGTTACGGTATACAAGGCATAGGTGGTAAGTTTATAAAAAAAATAGATGGAGACTATAATAATGTTGTAGGATTGCCTGTTTCAAGAATATATCAGAAGATTAAGGAGAATAACTAATATGAAGTGGATTAAGTATACTTTAAAAACAACAACAGAAGCAGCTGAGCTTGTAATTGCATCATTGGTTGAAATTGGAATTGATGGTGTACAAATTGAAGATAATGTTCCTATTTCGGAAGCAGACAAGAAGAGAATGTTTATTGATTTTCTTCCGGTTCTCCCTATTGATGAAGGTGTATCATATTTAAGTTTTTATCTTGAAGATGATAGTGAAGAGGATAGAATTCTTGCTGATATCAGAGAAGCGTTGGAAGACCTTAGAAATTTTGTAGATGTAGGTGAGGGTACAATCTGCAAGTCAGAGACAGAGGATAAAGACTGGATTAATAACTGGAAACAGTTTTTTAAATCATTTTCTGTTGATGATATAGTTATTAAACCATCATGGGAAGAAGTAAAACCGGAATATGAGGGAAAGTTACTTATAGAGATTGATCCTGGTCTTGCATTTGGTACAGGAATGCATGAAACAACACAACTTTGCTTAAGACAGCTTAAGAAATATGTAAATGAAGATACAAATATTCTTGACGTTGGATGTGGGAGTGGTATTCTTTCAATTGTTGCATTAAAGCTTGGAGCTAATAGCGCAGTTGGTGTAGATATAGATGAAAATGCAACAATTGCAACTTTTGAGAACCTTGAAGTGAACAAAGTTGAAAAGTCGAGATGTAAAGTGTATACAGGAAATATCCTTGATGATAAGGATTTAGAGGAAAAAGTGGGATATGATTGCTTTGATATTGTTGTTGCAAATATTTTAGCAGATGTTCTTTTACCATTGACACCTATTGTTCCGGCACATCTTAAAAAAGGTGGATATTTTATAACATCCGGAATAATTGATACAAAGGAAGAAGAAGTAAAACAGGCTATTCTTGATAATGGTAATTTTGAAATAGTGGAAATTACAAGACAAAAAGATTGGTCATCAATTACAGCAAAGAGAATTTAACCAACGTGGAGGTAGAAATGCATCATTTTTTTGTTGAGCCATCTGATGTTGGTGATTCATTGATTTCTATAAAGGGACAAGATGTAAATCATATACGAAATGTCCTTCGTATGAAAATAGGCGAAGAGATTCTTATCAGTGATGGTACAGGAAAAGATTATGTTTGTGAAGTGGCAGAATTATCTGATGATATAGTTACTGCAAAGATTACAGACTTTTTGGCAGAGGGCAGAGAGTTAAAAACGGAATTATATTTATTTCAGGGATTACCTAAAAGTGATAAAATGGAACTGATAATACAGAAGGCCGTTGAGCTTGGTGTTAAGGCAATAATACCCATTTCAACATCAAGATCAATAGTGAAGCTTGATGGAAAAAAGGAAGAGTCTAAAATAAAAAGATGGCAGGCTATTTCTGAAAGTGCTGCAAAGCAATCTAAAAGGGGAATAATTCCAGAAGTAAAGAGTATTATGAGTTTCAAAGAGGCGATAAATTATGTTAATGATTTTGATGTAAAAATAATTCCATATGAAAATGCAAATAATATGGCTGAAACAAAACAAATTGTATCATCTATAAAAGAAAAAATGAAAGTTGCCATATTCATTGGACCGGAAGGCGGATTTGCTGATAGTGAAATAGATTACGCCCTTGAAAAAGATGTAAAGCCTATTTCACTTGGAAAAAGAATTTTAAGAACAGAAACTGCAGGAATGACAATTTTATCAGTTATTATGTTTAATATTGAAGAATAGAATTGAGGAAATAAATGGAAGCATATTTAGACAACTCTGCAACTACAGTAGTTGCAAAAGAAGCCAGAGATATAATGTTAAAAGTTATGAGTGAGGATTTTGGAAATCCATCTTCACTTCATCAAAAAGGTGTTGAAGCAGAAAAGTATATAAGAGATGCTAAAACAGTTATTGCCAAAAGCATGAAAGTCAGTGAGAAGGAAATTATATTTACATCTGGTGGAACAGAAGCAAATAATTTGGCACTTATTGGCGGGGCAATGGCTAATAAGCGAAGTGGAAATCACATTATTTCATCATCAATAGAGCATGCATCAGTTTCAAGTACTTTGGATTTTCTAGAAAGCATGGGATTTCGGATTACAAGATTAAAGGTCGATAAAAATGGAATTGTAGACCTTAATGAACTTAAGGATGCTATTTGCGATGAAACAATTATGATTTCATGCATGTATGTAAATAATGAGATAGGTGCTATAGAGCCAATAGAAGAGATTGCAAAAATAATAAAAGAAAAGAAAGAAAGTATTATTTTTCATGTAGATGCAATACAGGCATATGGAAAATATAACATTTATCCTGAAAAACTAGGTATTCAGATGTTGTCGGTTAGTGGTCATAAGCTTAATGGACCAAAAGGTTCAGGATTTTTATATGTGGCTGATAAGACGAAAATAAAGCCTATTATATATGGTGGCGGACAGCAGAAAGGCATGAGATCCGGAACAGAAAATGTTCCTGCAATTGCAGGACTATGTGAAGCTGTCAAAGTATGTTATAACAATTTTTCTGAAAAGATAGAAAAGCTTTATGACAATAAAGACTATTTTATAGATGAAATATCAAAAATAGACAATGTTGTTGTAAACAGCAAAAAAGGAAAAGAAGGTGCACCTCATATTGTCAGTGTGAGCTTTGTGGGTGTGAGAAGTGAAGTAATGCTTCATACCCTTGAAGATAAGGGGATATATGTATCGGCAGGGTCAGCATGTTCATCAAACAAGGCAAAACATGTAAGTGCAACATTGAAAGGAATTGGACTTAAGCCAGAGGAAATTGATTCAACTATCCGATTTAGTTTTTGCTTTGACACAACAAGAGAAGAACTTGATTATGCAATAAATACAATAAAAGAAAATATACCAATACTTAGAAAATTCATTAGAAAGAAATAGAAAGGAAATTAATATGATAAATTACAAATCATTTCTGATAAAATATGCCGAAATTGGTGTAAAAGGTAAAAACAAATTTTTATTTGAAGATGCTTTAGTCTCACAGATTTATAAGGCATTAAAACGAGTAGATGGAGAATTTAATATTCATAAAGAAGATGGCAGAATCTATGTAGATGCTATCTCAGAATATGATTATGATGAAACCATAAATGCACTTAAATGTGTATTTGGTATTGTTGGAATATGTCCAATGATTCAGATAGAAGATAATGGATTTGAAGATTTATGTGATACTGTTATCAAATTTATTGATGAATTATTTGAAGACAAGCATATTACATTCAAAGTAAATGCCAGAAGAGCAAGAAAAAATTATCCACTTGATTCCATGGAAATAAACAGAAAACTTGGAGAAGTTTTGCTTGATGCATTTGCAGACATGAGTGTGGATGTTCATAATCCACAATGTTTATTAAACGTTGAAATAAGAAGACAGATTAATATATATTGTGAAGTTATTCCGGGACCTGGTGGTATGCCGATTGGAACAGCAGGAAAAGCAATGCTTTTGTTATCAGGGGGGATTGATTCGCCTGTTGCAGGATATATGATTGCAAAAAGAGGAGTGGAACTTGAAGCAACATATTTTCATGCTCCACCATATACATCGGAAAGAGCTAAGCAGAAAGTAGTTGACCTTGCAAAGAAGGTGGCTGTATATTCAGGACCAATAAAGCTTAATATAGTTAATTTTACTGATGTACAATTGTATATATATGAGCAATGTCCTCACGAAGAACTGACTATTATTATGAAACGTGAAATGTTTAAAATAGCTGAACATTTTGCAAAAGAGTCAGGTGCTTTAGGATTAGTTACAGGGGAAAGTATAGGACAGGTATCAAGCCAGACATTACAGTCATTAAATGTAATAAATGATGTATGTGAATTGCCGGTATACAGACCTGTTATAGCTTTTGATAAACAGGATATCATTGATGTTGCTATAAAGATTGATACATATGACACCTCAATATTACCATATGAGGATTGTTGTACAACATTTGTAGCAAAACATCCTGTTACAAAGCCTAATCTTAATATGATTAAAAAGTCAGAGCAGAAGCTTAATGAAAAAATTGATGAGCTTGTAAAAAAAGCGGTAGAATCTGTAGAAATTGTGATGGTTGAGGCAGAGTAGATAAAGAATTTAGAAGGGATATTTCAAAAAATTATAGTAATATGCTCCGATTTACAGATGATTCTATTTAAATGAAGGCAAGAAAAAAGTCGAGGATGAACCTCGACTTATAAAAAAAATCATATGTGTAAACTATACTAAGTATGGCTTAAGTACTTCTAAGATTTCATCGATGTTGCTTTCATCAGCGTGAATACATAAATCGATTGACTTAGATAAATCAAGACTGAAGATACCCATAATAGATTTAGCGTCAATTACATATCTTCCTGAAACTAAATCGAAATCTGTATCGAATTTTGTAATGTCATTTACAAAAGCCTTTACCTTATCAATTGAGTTTAAACAAATCTGAACTGTCTTCATTTTAGAAACCCTCCTATAATGATATGTTTTGCCAAATGAAAAATTCATTTGTTTACATATTACATTTAAAGAGTATAAAAGTCAATGAAAAATTACCACAAAAAGGATGGAAAAATATTATGAAAGTTGCATTACACAATCTTGGATGTAAGGTTAATACGTACGAAACTGATGCTATGAGACAAAGTCTTATGGAGCATGGATTTGAAATTGTTCCCTTTGATATAGGAGCGGATATTTATATTATTAACACATGTTCTGTTACAAATATAGCAGATAGAAAATCAAGGCAAATGCTGCACAAAGCAAAAAAGATGAATAAAGATGCTATCGTTGTTGCTACAGGATGTTATGTTCAAACGGCAGGCGAAGAGATTTTAAAAGATGAAGCAATAGATATAGTTGTTGGAAATAATAAAAAAGCAAAAATAGTAGAAGAAATTGAAGAATATATAAAAAATAGAGAACACAATAAATATATCGAGGATATAAGTAAGCCGACTGATTATGAAGAGATGAATATGACAACGGTAACAGAACACACCAGAGCTTTCATAAAGATTCAGGATGGGTGTAATCAGTTTTGCTCGTACTGCATCATTCCATATGCAAGGGGAAGAATTAGAAGCAGGAATCTTGATAATATTATATCTGAAGTTACAGAGCTTGCGAAGAATGGATATAAAGAAATAGTATTAACAGGAATTCATCTAAGCTCTTATGGAAGGGATAAAAAGGATGAAGAATTGCATCTTATTGATGCCATAAAGGCAGTAGCAGCCATTGATGGCGTGTACCGAGTAAGACTTGGATCACTAGAACCAATGATAATTGATGATGCATTTATGAAGGAACTTAAAAAGATTAAAGAATTTTGCCCTCATTTTCATTTATCTTTGCAGAGTGGATGTGATAATACTCTTAAGCGTATGAACAGACATTATAGTGCAGATATGTATTATGAAAGATGTGAGATAATTAGAAAATACTATGAGGACGCGGCTATAACTACAGATGTCATTGTTGGATTCCCAGGTGAGTCAGAAGAGGATTTTGAAATTTGTAGAAAGTTTCTTGACAAAGTACATTTTTCAGAGATGCATATATTCAAGTTTTCACCACGAAAGGGAACTGTGGCTGAAAAGATGGATAATCAGATTGATGATAGTATAAAAGCTGAAAGAAGTGATGTTCTACTTGAATTGAATGATACAATGAATAAAGAGTATAAGGATAGATATATTGGAAAAACTGTAGATATTTTGTTAGAAGAAAAAGCAGAAATTGGTGGTATTGAATATCAGGTTGGATATACAAAAGAATATGTGAAAATAGGCATAATAAGCGAAAAAGATATGACATCACAAATTGTGTTTGCGAAAGTTATCGAAAATAGGGGTGAAATTTTACTTGCCCAATTGTAATATTTATTATAATATATATATGTATAGTTGCACGTGAGGGAATCCAATGGATTTGCAATTATTTAGACATGATATATGTCAAAATGTAACAGAAAGGTTAGACGTAAATGAGCGTAATAAGTAGTACACAATATTTTAAGACAGTTGAGGAGCCAAAGGTAGAAGTAGGAGAGGTTTTAAAAGCTGTATATAATGCTTTGGTTGACAAAGGATACAATCCTGTAAACCAAATTGTGGGTTATATTATGTCTGGAGATCCGACGTATATTACTAGCCATAATAATGCAAGAAGTCTTATTATGAAGGTTGAGAGGGACGAGCTTATTGAGGAAGCTTTGACATACTATATCAATAATAAGCTCAAGGGAAAAGAATAATTGGTGATGGATATATGAGAATAATGGGACTTGATTATGGTTCAAAGACAGTTGGAGTGGCAATTTCAGATCCACTTTTTTTAACTGCGCAACCATACGAAATAATTAGGAGAGAACAGGAAAACAAGCTACGTCGTACTCTTGCACGTATTGAGGAGTTAATAAAAGAGTACGAGGTTAATGAGATTGTGCTTGGACTCCCTAAGAATATGAATAATACACTTGGAGACAGGGCAATTAAATCTCTTGAGTTTAAAGAGATGCTTGAGAGACGTACAGGATTGAAGGTTACTATGTGGGATGAAAGGCTTTCGACAGTCAGCGCACATAATGCAATGATGGAAGCCGGTATAAGACGTGAAGACAGAGGAAAGTATGTTGATAGTATAGCTGCAGTTTTTATCCTGCAGGGATATCTTGATTACATTCATAAAACAAAAAAAGAAGAAACAGAAAAGTAGAGGTTAATATGACGGAAAAAATTAGTTTTGTGGATCCTGATACAAATGAAGAAGTTGAATTTTTTGTTTTAGAGCAGACAAGAATTAACGGAACAAACTATCTATTGGTTACAGAAAGTGATGATGAGACAGAAGAAGAGACAGTTGCATATATCATGAAAGATTTGTCAAAAGATGAAGACAGCGAAGCTCTTTATGAAATGGTTGAAGATGACAATGAGCTTGAAAGTGTATCAAAGATTTTTGATGAAATACTTGAAGATATGGATATTGAGTAATATTTTGTAAGTAGTGCACAAGACGGAGGTGTATCGTGAAAGTAGAAGAAAAAGAAAATGCAAAAGTAAAAATTATACCATTAGGTGGTCTTGAACAGATTGGTATGAATATGACTCTTTTTGAGTATGAAGATAATATCATTATTGTTGATTGTGGTCTTTCATTTCCAGATGACGAAATGCTTGGAATTGATTTAGTTATTCCTGATATAACATACTTAAAGGAAAATATTGATAAAGTAAAAGGTATAGTAATTACTCATGGACATGAAGATCATATAGGTGCTATACCATATGTTTTGAAGGAAATAAACGTCCCTATCTATGCTACTAAGTTAACACTTGGTATTATCGAAGGAAAGCTTAAGGAACATGGTCTTGAAAAGGTAGTTAAGAAGAAACAGGTTAAGTACGGACAGTCAATTACACTTGGATGTTTCAGGGTAGAATTCATAAAGGTAAATCATAGTATTGCCGATGCAGCTGCACTTGCAATTTTTACTCCAGCAGGTGTTATTGTTCATACAGGTGACTTTAAGATTGATTACACACCAGTATTTGGTGACACAACTGATTTAGTAAGATTTGGTGAATTAGGCAAGAAGGGTGTTCTGGCACTTATGGCAGATAGTACAAATGTATTAAAACCTGGATTCACAAGTTCAGAAAGAACGGTTGGTAAAACAATTGACAGAATATTTGCTGAGAATGTTTCTCATAGAATTATTATTGCTACATTTGCTTCAAATGTAGATAGAGTTCAGCAGATTATTAACTCTGCAATCAAGTACAATCGTAAGGTTGTAATTGAAGGCAGAAGTATGATAAATATTATCAATACTGCAAGAGAATTAGAGTACCTTCAGGTACCGGATAATGTTATTATTGATATTGAAGATATGAAAAATTACACAGACGATCAGCTTGTTCTTATTACAACAGGTAGTCAGGGTGAATCAATGGCAGCATTATCAAGAATGGCAGCATCAATTCATAAAAAAGTTACAATTAAACCAGGTGATACAGTTGTTTTCAGCTCTACACCTATTCCTGGAAATGAAAAGTCTGTAACAAAAGTAATAAATGAACTTTCTATGAAAGGTGCAAATGTAATTTTTCAGGATACTCATGTATCAGGTCATGCCTGTCAGGAAGAGATAAAGTTGATATATTCACTTGTTAAGCCAAAATATGCTATTCCATTACACGGTGAATACAGACATTTAAAGGGACATGCAGAACTTGCTGAATCCATGGGTGTTGAACTTGATAATATCTTTATTCTTTCATCAGGAGATGTATTGGAACTTGGATATAATGATGCATTTGTTTCTGACAGAGTTCAGGCAGGTAGTATTCTTGTTGATGGACTTGGTGTAGGTGATGTTGGTAATATTGTTCTTAGAGACAGACAGAATCTTGCGGAAAATGGTATTATTATTGTTGTAATGACATTTGAGAAATACAGCAATCAGCTCTTGGCAGGACCTGATATTGTTTCGAGAGGATTTGTATACGTAAGAGAAGCAGAAAATCTTCTTGAAGATGCCAGATGTGTTGTCAATGACGCCGTTATTGATTGTATAGAAAAGAACATTGCTGACTGGGGTAAAATCAAGATGGTTGTTAAAGAAACACTTAGCGACTATTTATGGAAGAAAATTAAGAGAAATCCTATGATTTTACCTATCATTATGGAAGTAGAGTAGTACTTTCAGAAGGGCATGGTAAAAAGGAATGAATGAGCACGTTAAAGGAAAAGCTGAAGAACTAATAAGAGCAATTCTTGATAGTGAGGAGTATAAAACATATGAATCATATAAGAAGATGCTTGCTGAAACACCTGAACTGAAGGAAAGAGTACAGAATTTTAGAAAGGTTCGTCTGGAGGCTCAGTTTAGTGGAAATGAAGGTAAAGAAATTTCAAATTTGCTAATGTCGCAGTATTCAGATATATTGAATAATACTGTATCTGCAAACTATTTGAATGCAGAATTAGAAGTATGTAAGATGATACAGGTAATTAATTCTATAATAGTGGGTGGGGTACAATTAGAACTAGACTTTTTATAGGTGATTAGATATAATTCACTTTGGAACATAGTTTACGATTGGAGAATTATTATGAATCTTAAGAGTACTTCATCAAAAATACTCAGTCTTTCTATAAAGACAGTAGTGTATGTATTATTGATAGTAGTTTTATATCTTACATGTAGCAATGCTTTTAGTTTTGGAAAAGAGGTTTTCAGTGAGAAAGGAATGGTTGAACCTGGTAATGGTGTAGATATTCAGATTACTGTGCCAAATGGAGCCTCATCAAAAGAAGTTGGAGATATACTTGTAAAGAATGGGCTTGTTAAGAGTTCATTAGCATTTGTGTTACAGTGCTTTTTGTATGACGGAGAGATTAAACCGGGAAAATATATTTTGAATACAGAGTATAATCCGCAAGAAATAGTTGAAGCGTTAAAAAATGAAGTAAAAGAAGAATAGCATAAGAGAAGAAAATATATGATAGTAAATGAAAGAATAGTATCGTATATTCATTCACTTGAAAAAACGAAAATACCTCTTTTGGAAGAAATGGAAGCATTCGCAAAAGAGACAAATGTGCCGATTATCCGAAAGGAGATGGAAAGTTTTTTGACTACAATGGTATTGTTGAAAAAACCATGTAGGATATTGGAACTTGGATGTGCCATCGGATATTCGGCAATTCTTATGAGTGAATATATGCCGGAAAATTGTAAAATTACAACAATTGAAAACTATGATAAAAGAATTCCTATTGCACGGGAAAATATATCAAAGGCAAGAAGAGGCAGTGATATTGAACTAATATTTGGAGATGCACTTGAGATTGTACCAACACTTACAGAAAAATATGACTTTGTATTTATGGATGCTGCAAAAGCACAATATATTAACTTTTTGCCACCAGTGCTTGAGGTTATGAATCAG
>JBGVOD010000048.1:0-19765 GCA_045126215.1 Lachnospiraceae bacterium
AAGAGGAAAATGAAGGGAGATTACGGCTAAGAGTCTAGAAAAAGCAATGTCAAAGCCGAAAACCAGAGCAAAAGAAGGAATAAGTAAGAGGAAAAAGAGAGAATATTTCGGCTAAGAGTCTAGAGAAAGCAGTTTCAAAGCCGAAAACCAGAGAAAAAATCAAGGAAATAAATAAGGAAATGAACAAGAAAGTGAATAAGGAAGAACAAGAATTAGAGCCAGGGGAATGCAAAAGAATAAAATAATAAATAATAAATAAAGTAATTTTTATTAAAAATAACTTTATTTTCGGCTAATATCTAATTGAAATTTTCAGACAAATTTGGTAGAATTGAGACAGTTGTTTTGAACGTGTATTTATGACAGATAATTAGATATTTTGTATTGGGGAATACTGTAGAGATATTTTAAGTTGTATATACACAAGAATATATATTTTTAAGGAGGATTTTATTTTATGGCAAGATTTACTTTACCAAGAGATGTGTATTATGGAAAGGGTTCGATTGATCAGCTTAAGACTCTTAAAGGTAAGAAAGCAATTGTAGTTGTTGGTGGAGGATCAATGAAGAGATTTGGCTTCTTGGACAAGGTAGTTGGAAACCTTAAGGAAGCAGGACTTGAGGTGGAATTATTTGAAAATGTTGAACCAGACCCATCTGTTGAGACAGTTATGAAGGGTGCTGAGGCAATGAGAAAGTTTGAACCAGATTGGATTGTAGCTATGGGTGGTGGTTCACCAATTGATGCTGCAAAGGCTATGTGGGCTTTTTATGAATATCCAGATACAACATTTGAAGATTTATGTATACCATTTAACTTCCCAACACTTAGAACGAAGGCTAAATTCTTAGCTATTCCATCTACATCAGGTACAGCGACAGAAGTTACAGCATTCTCAGTAATTACTGATTATGCAAAAGGTATCAAATATCCTTTGGCTGATTTTGAGATTACACCTGATGTTGCAATTGTAGATCCTGATTTGGCAGAAACAATGCCTCCAAAGCTTGTTGCACATACAGGTATGGATGCATTAACACATGCTATTGAAGCATATGTTTCAACACTTAATGGACCTTTCACAGATCCTCTTGCTTTACAGGCAATAGAAATGGTATTTGATTATCTTCCATCATCATATAATGGTAATATGGAATCAAGAGAAAAGATGCATTATGCACAGTGCCTTGCAGGTATGGCCTTCTCAAATGCTCTGCTTGGTATTGTTCATTCAATGGCACATAAGACAGGTGCTGCATTCTCAACAGGACACATTCCACATGGATGTGCAAATGCAATTTATTTACCATATGTAATAAAATATAATGCACATGATAAGACAGCTCTTTCAAGATATGCAGAAATAGCAAGAAGAATGGGACTTGATGGAACAAGTGAAACAGCACTTATGAATTCACTTTGCAAGAAAATTGATGATTTCAATGTAAAACTAGGCATTCCAAAGACACTTAAAGATTTTGGTATTCTTGAAGATGAATTCAAAGAGAAAGTTAAAACTATTGCAGAAAATGCTGTTAATGATGCTTGTACAGGTTCTAATCCAAGAACAATTACTCCTGAACAGATGGAGAAACTTTTTACATGTACATATTATGGAACAGAAGTAGATTTTTAAAGTATTAAACAGAAGTAAATTTTTAAAGTATGAAACAGAAGTAAATTTCTAAAGTATGGGGCAGCAGTGGAGTAGTAGATTTCTAAAGTATTTGTTGCAATCCGCAGCTATTTAGAGTATACTTTACATATGTGTAAAGCCGCTTTTTACAGCGGCTTTATATTTGCGAAAGTGAGTAGGAATCAGCCTGCTTAGTTAAACGACTGTATGATAAGGAAACTAATTTATGAAAGGAAGAGTAATAAGATGTTCAAGATTCTTACAAAGAAAGAATTAAACCCAACAGTAACACTTATGGAAGTGGATGCGCCACTTATTGCAAAGAAGGCAGAGCCTGGCCAGTTTATTATATTAAGACCAGACGAAAATGGGGAGAGAATCCCTCTTACAATTGCAGATTATGACAGAGAAAAGGGATCTGTAACAATTATTTTCCAGATTGTTGGTGCTTCAACAGAAAAACTTAATGCATTAAAAGAAGGAGAATACATTCCTGATTTTGTTGGACCACTTGGTGTTCCATCTCACGTTGAAGGATTAAAGAAAGTTGCTGTAGTGGGTGGTGGTGTTGGTTGTGCTATTGCATATCCAATCGCAAAGAAACTTCACGCACTTGGAGCAGAAGTTCATTCAATAGTTGGTTTTAGAAATAAAGATTTAGTTATTCTTGAAGATGAGTTTAATGCAGTTTCAGATAAACTTTGTATGATGACAGATGATGGTAGTCATGGAACAAAGGGTCTTGTAACAAATGCACTTAAGGAACTTATTGAAAGTGGTGAAAAGTATGATGAAGTTATCACAATTGGACCACTTATTATGATGAAGTTTGTTTGTGCTCTTACAAAAGAATATGGTATTAAGACTACTGTTAGTATGAATCCTATTATGATTGATGGTACAGGTATGTGTGGTGGATGTCGTCTTACAGTAGGTGGACAGACGAAGTTTGCCTGCGTTGATGGTCCTGATTTTGATGGACATGAAGTAGATTTTGATGAAGCAATTGAAAGATCTTCAATCTACAAGCCATTTGAAAGAAAAGCACATGAAGAAACTTGTAACTTGCTTAAGAAGGAGGTACAGTAGAATGCCAAATATGTCATTAAAGAAAAATGAGATGCCTTCACAGGATCCAAATGTTAGAAATAAAAACTTTCTAGAAGTTGCTACAGGATATACAGAAGAACAGGCTAGAGACGAAGCAGCAAGATGTCTTAACTGTAAGACAAGAAACTGTGTAAGCGGATGTCCTGTATCAGTGCAGATTCCTGATTTTATTAAAGAGATAGTTGATGGAAATTTTGAAAAAGCATACGAAGTAATTTCACAGTCAAGTTCACTTCCTGCTGTATGTGGTCGTGTATGTCCACAGGAGTCGCAGTGTGAGGGTAAGTGCGTACGTGGTATTAAAGGTGAACCAGTTGGTATTGGTCGTCTTGAAAGATTCGTTGCAGATTATCATAATGCACACTCAACAGCAGAAGTTGTTAAGCCTGAATCAAATGGACACAAGGTAGCAATAGTTGGTTCTGGTCCTTCAGGACTTGCATGTGCCGGTGATTTGGCAAAGAAGGGTTATGAGGTTACAATTTTTGAAGCTCTTCATCTTGCTGGTGGTGTTTTGGTTTATGGTATTCCAGAATTCCGTTTACCAAAGGCTATCGTTCAGAAGGAAATTGACGGTCTTAAGGCTCTTGGCGTTAAGGTTGAAACGAATATGGTTATTGGTAAGGTATTATCAATTGATGAACTTATGGAAGAATATCAATTTGAAGCTGTTTTCATTGGCTCTGGTGCTGGTCTTCCAAGATTTATGAATATTCCAGGTGAAAATCTTAAGGGTGTTTATTCAGCAAATGAATTCCTTACAAGAGTTAACCTTATGAAGGCATATAAGGACGATTCTTCAACACCTATTATGAAGGCGAAGAAAGTAGCTGTTGTTGGTGGCGGTAACGTTGCCATGGATGCTGCAAGAAGTGCTAAGAGACTTGGTGCTGATGAGGTATATATTGTATATAGAAGATCTGAAGAGGAACTTCCAGCTAGAAAAGAAGAAGTTGAGCATGCAAAAGAAGAGGGAATTATCTTCAAACTTCTTACAAATCCTGTTGAAATTCTTCCAAATGATGAAAAATTCGTTGGAGCAATTAAGTGTCTTGAGATGGAACTTGGAGAGCCAGATGCTTCAGGCAGAAGAAAGCCGGTTGAAAAGGCTGGTTCAGAATTTGAGATTCCTGTAGATGCAGTTATTATGTCAATTGGTACATCTCCAAATCCACTTATTAAGTCTACAACAAAAGGTCTTGATACACAGAAATGGGGCGGTATCATCGTTGAAGAAGAGACAGGTCTCACATCACGCGAAGGTGTTTATGCTGGTGGAGATGCGGTTACAGGTGCTGCAACAGTTATCCTTGCAATGGGAGCTGGTAAGAAGGCTGCAAAATCTATTGATGAGTATCTTTCGAATAAATAGTTTGTAAATAAATATTTTCCATTACATATAAAGCCATTTATACATTGATATGGCCCTCAGGCACGAAAAACGCCAGAATGCAGTCTGGCGTTTTTCTTATCACATGTATAATGTAAGGAAAAGTAAAAAAGCGAGGTTGTTCCAAATTGGAACAACCTCGTTCTAAAGTTATTATACAAAAAATTTTTGGAATGTAAAGTAAAAAATACAAAAAATCTAAATTAATATCTAAATAAAAAATATAAAATTATAAAATAAAAAATTCCAAAATTCCAAAGTAGTACACAATAAAATTATACAGGGGCCTGTTCATTTCTTTCAAGACCAAGCCTTTTCAGCTCATCATCAACTATATTTTTCATTGCGGTATTATCGTTTTCTTTCTTGGCTTCCTGTGCAATGGCTGATTCATCAGCAAACTTATCAAAAAGTTCTTGTTTCTCCTTAAGCATTTCCGTTATACGTTCATCAATTGAATCGGTCATAAGAAGCTTATGAACAACTACGCTTCGTGCCTGTCCCATTCTGTATGCACGTGATATAGCCTGATTTTCTATTGAAGGCTTAAGCTGAGGCTCGCAGAATATTACAATGCTTGCTGCCTGAATGTTTAAACCAACACCACCGGCCTCAACCTGAGCCACCAAAACAGAACCGGCCCCAGAATTTGTAAATTTATCTACCAACTCTTGTCTATGTGTTGATGGAACATCACCGGTAATTATACCTACACATTTTTCTCCAAGCAATTCTGACACATAGCTTAAAGTATCTCTAAAATATGAAAATACAATAATTTTTCGATCGTCGGCAGCGGCCTCTTCGCAAATATCAAGAAGTCTTTCGGCTTTGGAACATTGTGAGGAATCTTTTATATTCCAAGAAACTCTTCTAACACTCATAAATGCCTCATTAATAAGAGATTCAGCATAGGCTTCACTTTCAATAGTATTCATAATGAGCCAGTCTTCTTTTGCGATAAGTTCAGGCAATTCCTTTAAAACTTCATCACGAGTTCGTCTTAAATATACAGGTGCTATTGCTTTTCTGAATTCAGATGGAGATGACAGTTTATCATACTTTTGCAAAGTGTCAACCATATTACTGTTTACGGAGGCAATAAGAGATTTCATTTCATCAATACTATTTTCAAGTGGTGTACCAGTCATATAGAGAACACTGTCTGCAATAGCGTTAAGCTTGCTGACATTTTTAGTTCTTATAGCGTCCGGATTTTTAATGTAATGAGCTTCATCAACGATAAGCAGATCTATCTTATCTACGGCTGCAAAATCAAGCTTTTTTAACGTTTCATATGTTGTAACACCTACATAGTATTCATCTTTCCATAGACTATATTCCTTGTCACAATCCTCAGCATAAATATCAATGACATTTAGACTTGTAAATTTTCTTATTTCTCTTGTCCAGTTTACAAGAACGCTAAGAGGACAAACTACAAGAAATCTATGTTTTCCCTGTTTTGCAAGGTGCGCTATTGCTGCAATTGCCTGCATTGTTTTACCAAGCCCCATTTCGTCGCCAAGTAAGGTCCTTTTTTGATGAATTATATACTTGGTTCCAAATGTCTGATAATTTCTAAGTGTTGCGTTTAGGAATTCCAAATCCAGATTTTCTGCTTCTATTTCCTTCAACAGTTCATCCGGTAATACCGTATTACCATGTGAGTTCACGCCTATAGCTTCGGCTCCGGTTATTTCTTCGAGACTTACATAGAACGTTGCAGAATTGTTAAGAAATTCTTCCCAACATGATTCAACACTGATATTTTTAGCATTATTAAATTCTTCACTATATTTTTCTGCCTTTATTGCATAATCTTCAGTAACAAAAGAAGAACATTTTTCTACATCTTCAGTAATTTTTTTCTTCTTTGCCTTGCCGGAAAATATCCATTTGAAAAGTTTGACATCTTTCTTTACGTCATTGGACCAATTAACAAGCTTTGGACTCATTTCATTGCAGTATGCAGCACATTCGTCTGCTATTTTTTTTGTTTTTTGTGCTATGTATATTTTCTTAATAAGGGCATTTGTTTCAGGAGATTTGTTGTCATAATCCAACTTGACAACAGCAGTCTCAAGTGCATTATTATATAATTTTTCAAAGTTTGACACTATTTTTTGACAGTTATCAAGTCCAAGACCATTTATCCTTGCAAGCTCATTGATTCCCTTTCCTTTTAGCTGGTATACGTTATTATATCCTGCATCACGCAATAAAACGACTCTTATGCCCTCTTTATTACGATTGATTTCTTCAATGTCCATCTGCATAAGCAGTTCATCGGCTTTTTTTTGCTGTAATACTTCATAATCTTTTTTTATTTCAGCACATAGTGCATTATATTGCTGTACTACATTAGACATCTTTGAAAAGGATGCTGCAATCATATTGTCGTTTAATTTGATTTGTTTTCGAACACTTCTATAAGACATAGCAAAATTCCTCCAAGGCGGTATAAATATGAATAATTATAACAAAAAATAATGTGAAAAAAAAGACTGTCAAAGTGTATTAACTGAAATAAAAGTGTAGAAATATAGGGAATTATCTGTTAAAATGAAAGTGGGAACATTTATCATCGCACATATATGGGAGAAAGTTATGGAAGAAACAAGAATTAACTCAAAAAATACTGGATTTTCGCTTGTGGAATTAGTAGTTGTAATAGCGATTATGGCAGTACTCATTGGTGTTTTGGCACCTGCCCTTATCGGAAATATTGAGAAGTCTAAAGAATCAACAGATTTTTCGAATTTGGATATGGTATACGAGGCGGCGAAAACTGCTATGAGTGACGAAATATCCAGTAAGGATGTATACGAACTTACAGATATATTAACTGGAATGAAATTAGCAGATATTCTTGCACAAGCCGATACAAATCAGTTTGCAAGAAATGTGTCAGAGTATCTGGAAAAGAATAGTATGGAGGGTACTATGAAGTCTGAGGCATGTACAGAGTCGGGTGTAGCCATCTATGTTAAAGTATCAAAAAGTGGTCTTATAACTGTTAAAGCAGCTAAGGGAGCGGATCAAGTCCCTCAAAAGAGCGTCAAGATACTGGATAAGGATGGAAATAATAAATATTTCATTGTTGGTTATACTGAAGGCGAACTGGACGAAGATGAAAATAAAAATGAAAACGAAAGTTAATAGATAGTTTGACACAAATTTTCTTGGGACTTTTTTACCAAAGTGTTTTTTTAAAAGGGGGATGTGTTACATCCTCTTTTTTTATATAATAAGCACATAAGTTAAGTGAAGCCAAAACTATCGTAAGGTAGTGACGGAAAACTATAGGGGCTCGTAAGAGCTAGCCAGCTGCATCGTATTTTTATACAAAAGAATAAATTTCCATATAATAAAGAGAGTGACTTTATTATTTTCAAATTCTTTTTCTTAGAATTATTCAAAATACAAGGATGCAAATTAAAAAACATCAAGGAGGAAAAAGCCGATGAAGAAAATAGTATCATTATTAATGGCTTTAGTTTGCGTTGTTTTAACAACAGTAAACACAAACACAGAAGTATATGCAAAGGAAGAAAATGTATTAAACATCTCAAAATCCTATGAGGTATTTTACAGAGTAGGTGAATGCGACTCGATGAAGGGGCAGGGACCTATCAGCATTACAAAAGGAGAGCTTACTAAAAACGGAAAGACACAGGATGTATATTTAGTTGTTTTATATGGAATGGTAAGTCTTGATAATGTTGTAAATGATTTTGACTCAGCACAAAAGGCAATTATGGGAAGAGATAATGCATATTTACAGTTGGTTTTAAAACTTATTAGAGAAAATATACCACAGAATTCAAATATTATGCTTGCGGGTGGAAGCCTGGGTGGAATGGTTGCACAGCAGGTAGCATCAAATTCAGATATTAAGAAAAAATATAATATTGTAAATACAATTACATTTGGTTCTCCATATATAAATGGAACAAAAGAGGGAACACTTGTAAGACTTGCTGATAAGGCTGATATGGTTCCAAAGTTAAGTATGTCTTTCAATTTTTCAGCAGTAAACAGAAATTATTTTATTGAAGATGGTGGATATGGAAGTGATTCTGAAACTGCACATGGATGGAGCTATGCAAGAAGTGATGTATGGGGTGAATATGATGTAACAGGATTTAAGGGTGGAAATGCTACATTGAAGCTGTATCTTGATACAAGAGTTTACTTTGATGCATACAAATAGATTTAAAAAAAGATATCCTCTATATATTATATCTCATGGAGAGGCTGTGAATTTATTTACAGCTTCTCTTTTTAAGTGTATTATATTTTTGAGTAAAAATTTATGGTTTAATACATAACACTCGTGACATTATTCATGAGATGAGTACAAAATAGAAATAAAATTTATATAAGGGTATTTTAGAAATAGAGAGGAAAATATTATGAATAAAATTGTAATTACAGACTCATTAACAATCGCATCAGATAAAAGTTTTTTTGAACCTTTAAAAGAATATGGTGATTTATATATTTATGAAAGCTCTTCGAAGGAAGAGTTAGTGGAGAGAATAAAAGATGCAGATATGATTCTTTGCAATAAGAATGTATTTGATGAGAGCAATATGAAATGCGCCAACAATCTTAAATATATTGGATTATTTGCTACAGGATATAACAATATAGATATTGATTACGCAAGAGAACACAATATTACAGTGTGTAATGCAGGTTCATACTCTTCTAAGGGCGTGGCACAGCATACTTTTGCTCTCATACTAAATCATTTTTCAAAAGTTAGAGAATATGCAAATTTTGTTGATAATGGTGGATGGAAAAAGTCAAAGGTGTTCTGTCCTTTTGAATATCAGATGAATGAAATATCAGGCAAAACAATAGGAATTGTCGGTATAGGAAATATTGGTATGGAAGTTGCAAGACTTGCTAAAGCTTTTGGTATGAAAGTGCTTGCATATGCCAGAAATAAAAAAGAAATTGATGGTGTTGAATTTGTTGATTTTGATACATTACTTTCGAATTCAGATGTAGTAACTGTACATTGTCCATTGAATAAAGAATCAGAAAAAATGTTTGATTTAAAAGCTTTTAAGAAGTGTAAAAGAACAGCATTATTCGTCAATACTGCAAGAGGTGGCGTTATGAATGAAGATGATCTTGCGTTTGCTTTAAATAACGATATTATTGCAGCTGCTGCAATTGATTGCCTGACAATTGAGCCGATGGCAACAGATTGCAAACTTGCAGCTGCAAAGAATATTACAATTACCCCACATGTTGCATGGGCGATGGATGAAACAAAAGAAAGACTTTTGGGGATTGTGTGTGACAATGTGAGATGTTTCCTTGAGGGAAAAACACAGAATAAGGTAAATTAGTTACTTTTCTGTTTTTTCATCTCAGCTTTATTAATATACATTCTCTTATCAGCAATATTCAATGCATCATTTATACTATGTACATTTGAGTCATTGCTGTCACATACACCATACGCTGTAGACATACACCATGTAGGATTATCACGATTAACAATGGAAATTTTATTATTCATAATATTGAATAAGTGTTTCAAATCGCACTTTCTTGTTTCACGAATAAGTACTACGAACTCGTCACCACCGGTTCTTGCTGCTGTACCGTATTCTGAGAAGACATCATCTATTATCTGGGCAAATGTTGAAATGAATCTGTCCCCTTCTTCGTGACCTAGGGAATCGTTTGTTGTTTTTAAATTATTCAGGTCAAACTGGATAACAATATAGTCAGAATTGGAAGTAGTAATTTCTTCTGTCTGAAGTTCAATCTGTCTTCTGTTAGCAAGACCTGTTAATGAATCTGTAAGCGCAAGCTTTTTATAGGTCTCTTTTTCTACCTGTGCGTGTAAATGTTTTGTTATAGTTAATACGAAGTCTAAAAACATTGCAATTACGAATGTAAGAGTACCTGTACATATGATACCTTGATATTCTTCAGGGTTGAAAGAAGATAAGTATTTTGAGATATTAAATTTTGACAAGTCAAAAATAACACAAAATACCATAATTATAGTTCCTGTTGTTAGTAGTAAATTAAACTTGTTTTCTTTTCTATGTATGAAACTATATAAAATATATTGTATAAATGTAATCATGCATAATGCCATAATTATATGCTGAAAGATAAGCATTCCAGGGAAATGGAATAAATTTGTTATCTGATCAAGAAAAGTTACAAAAACAAAAAATGATTGTGTATATATAAGAATTTTAAATTCTATTTTTAAAAGTTTTGATGGCAAGCGTTTTATATCGTCATAAAAGTATAACAGAATAAATAGTGGGGCAAGATATAGAGCTGAATATTCAACTATAGATTTTATACGGATGCTATCTGTAAAAATAATCATTAGATTATATGTACAGAAAGACCACAACCCTATACATAATGAAAACATTGATAGATAAAACAATCTAAGAATGTCTGATTTGCTTGATAATGTAATAAATGTAATAATTCCGAAAAGAATTCCAAAAACGACCAGAAATATATTTATAAACAATGGAAGCCTGTTGGTGTAGAGTATTTGACGGTCATATCTCGTCCCATCAATGATTGATGGGGGAACTATTGATGTAAAAGCTTGATTTTCGGTTACTTTTAATTCTATTGTAAGTTTTTTATTTGATAAGTTTGTTGGTAGTGGAATATTCATGTGACCATAACCAATAAGTTTTTGCTCACGGGCAATATCGTGTCCATATGAATATACAAGATCCTTGCCTATGTATACATCTATAGTTGAATGTATCGCATTCATAACAAGACTAGGTAAATCAACGTCACATTCTGGAATTGTGGTAGTGTATATTACCTTGTCGCCTCTGTTAGTAACTTCAAAGCTGAAGTTATTTAAATCAATATCTTCATATTTTTCGTTATTTATCTGAATATCCCATCCATTATTTAAAGTAAGAGAGTCAAAAGATGACAAATTATCATTTTTTGTTAAAGATTCAGATAATATTAAAAGAACCCATAATAAAATAAGGATTCCAATATTTTGGTATTTCCTGAGAAAAGAAATTTTTTTCATATGTTATCACCCATTAAATTTTTGCAATATAAGTTAATATATAGAATCACTAATTAATATACATACTATTATAAATGCAAAATGGTTTTCTTTCAACATAAAAGTTATAAGACAGTCTTCACATATATGTTATACGATAATCAATCCTTATACTTATCCCACATACAATGTGTTTGTAATTTTTGCAATATTAAATAAATGATCTGCGATACGTTCGGTATTTGTAGCGAGTGCCATATACTGTGCTCCAACTATTGGTGTACAAATACCTTCGTTCATTCTAATAATATGGTTCTGATCCATTCTTTCAGTTAAAATATCTATTTCATTTTCTAAGTCTGAAGCTTCATCATATGCATTCTTATCTTTTCCTTCGTATAGACGCATTACCACATCATACAAAGTATTTACATATTCTGCAACATAGCTGATTTCTGATATTGCAGAATTTGAGAATCCGCTTTCGCCGTTTTTTAAAATTACTGCATATTCCAAAATGTTTTCAGCATAATCACCGATTCTTTCTATATCACTTATTGTATGGAACGTAGTAGAAATATACCTTGAATCATTCTCTGATAATGGCTGTCTGGAAAGTTCAACTACAAACCTTACAAGATTCTTATTGATAAAATTAATCTCTTTTTCTCTATTTTCAAATGTCTCTTGCTTTGATAAATCAAGTTTACTTATCATTTCTATTACATCATTGAAATTCTGCATTGCAAGTTGGGCCATATTGATAATTTCTCTTTTAACCTGTGCTGTTGCAATAGAAGGTGTTTTTAACATATTTTCATCAACAAAATACAAGTGATGCCCGTCTTTGTTCTTTTCATCCTTTGTTTCAGGAATCAATAACATAACAAGCTTGATTAATCCTGATGTTAGTGGAAGCATAATAATAACAGTAATTACATTAAAGGCAGTATGGAACATCGCGAGCTGAATCTGAGGAGAATCTGTAAAGATGCTTCCAAACATACTTCCATAGCTCAAATTACCACCAGTTATTATTTCTAATACTACACCAATCAGTGCAAAAATAATTACACCGCCAACATTAAAGAGTAAATGAATAACAGCAGTTCTCTTGGCATTTTTTCCGCTTGAAAGACCGGCAATCAAAGCCACAACACAAGAACCGATATTTGAACCCATTGTAAGATATATACCCTGATTAAGTGTAATAAGCCCTGCTACAACCATAGTAATTGCTACTGATGTCATAACAGAAGAACTTTGAACGATAGCTGTAAGCACAGCTCCTATAATGATAAGTAAGAAAATGTTATCAATCGATGCTAAAAATTGCTTTACTTCATAAAGTTTGGCAAAATTATTCATCGAATGACTCATCATATTCAATGCTACAAAGAGCATACCAAAACCAGAAAGAAGTCCACTTATACTCTTTATAATATCTTCCTTAGTAAAGATAGCTATGAAAGCACCAATACCGGCAAATGCAGAGAAAATAGCTGTAGTAGATAATCCACTTCCTCCAGACATACCAAATGCAACCATCTGTCCTGTTATAGTTGTACCAATATTTGCACCATATATAATAGTTGCTGCTTGCGAAAGTGTCATTATTCCAGCATTTACGAAACCGATAACCATTACTGTTGTCGCACCGGAGCTTTGAATTGCAGCCGTTCCAACCGTACCGATACCAACACCGATAAGCTTATTTTTGGATGTCTTTGCGAAAAGCTTTTTTAATTTCTTACTACTTAATGCCTCTAAATTAGAACTCATCATAGTACATGCAACAAGAAATACACCTATTCCTGCTAACAAATTTAATATTGACGAAATTACTTCTACTGAACTCATCGGTTCCTCCTGTATAAAACACTATAATATTATTTTGGTAATTTTCTTTAAAATCATACCTTACTAGTATATAGGTATATGTGTTTTATATCAATCTTTTTTCGACATAATTTGCATTTATTTTTTTGGAATAAGTATGCTATTATTCTTACAAAAACTCAAGAAAGTTGTTTGTAATAATGAAAATGTATGATAGAATTTATCTGATAGCTTATAGGAGGGTAAATAGGTGGCAGAGAGTATTAAACCTGTATCTATAGACATACTTTTAGATGAATTAAAAGAGTGTATGGATATTTGTGATGAAATAGAAAAACATGGAATAGTTAAGCAGACTTTAAGAGCTACTCTTTCTAATAACTTAAAGTTTGAACTGCTAAAATTTGTAATATATATGTCGGCGTTGGATGGTCCTCTTTCAAAAGAAGAATTAGACTTTATGAAGAAAGTTCTTGATTTTGATATGGATTCTGTAAAGGTGGTAAACTTTAAGTATGAAAATCAGCTTAATACATCTGATTTTGAGAGAGAGATACCTATGGTATTGAAGTTCTTTGTACTTACTGATGCTGGAAACAAAATTCCAGAAAGTAAATACGGAAAAGAAAGAGCAAAAAAACTTGTAAAATTGTATGAAGAGATAGGCCGTACCTTTATTGTTTGTAATAACAGAATTGCAGATCAAGAAGTTGACTGTATGACAAGAATCATACGTAAGTATGAGGAATACTTAAGCGAATTCGGTCTTGCAATACCTGAATATAATACTAAGAGTACAACAGAATTTGATGATAAAGATGATGTTGACAGTATTATGGAAGAAATAAACGGACTTACAGGACTTCATCAGGTTAAGCAGGATATTGCAAGCTTGATTAATCTTTTGAAGATTCAAAAACTTCGTGAAGAGAGAGGAATGAAACAGCCAAATGTATCAAAACATATGGTGTTTTCAGGTAATCCGGGAACAGGTAAGACAACTATAGCAAGAATGCTTGCAAAACTGTATCATTCACTTGGATTTTTGTCAAAAGGACATCTGGTGGAAGTTGACCGTTCAGGTCTTGTAAGTGGATATATTGGACAGACAGCTACAAAGGTACGAGAAGTAGTTGATTCTGCTCTTGGAGGAATTTTATTTATAGATGAGGCGTATACACTCACATCAAACAAAGGTGAGGGTGATTTTGGTCAAGAAGCCGTAGATACGTTGCTTAAAGCAATGGAAGATAACAGAGATAATCTTGTTGTTATCGTTGCCGGATATCCTGATTTGATGGATGAATTTTTATCATCAAACCCAGGTCTTAGAAGTAGATTTAATAAATTTATATTTTTTGAAGATTACACACCTACAGAGCAACTTGAGATTTTAAAGAGCATGTGTAAACAGCAGGAATACATATTATCTGAAGACGCAGAAGAAAAGTCGTTGTCATATTTTATTGATAGATATGAGAATAGAGATGATACATTTGCAAATGGTAGAGATGTTCGTAACTACCTTGAAAAAGCACTTGCAAAGCAGGCAGGCAGAATAGTTAACATGAATGCAGATGATATTGATGACGAAACGATAAAGACTCTTACAAGAGAGGATTTTGAGTAGGATGCAATAAAATGTGAAAAGTGTGTGAAATATCAGCTCATTTTATAGCGTGAAATAACAATTCGTGCTACAATGAGCAACAGAATATAACAAATAAAAAGAATGACAAATCGAAGAAAAGAAAGGAAAGCCAAAAGGCGAAGTTATTTATGAGAAAGAAATTATTAGCGATGGGTATCGCTGTTTGTACAATGTTTGCATTTGTAGGATGTAATGATACTGATTCTTCTACACCGGAGACAACTACACAAGGTGTTTCAGATACAAATGTAACACCAAATGGTACTCCAATTGGTGAGGGTGAAATTGAACTTGGTGAATACAAAGGCTTAACAGTATATTCAGATGATATTGCTGTTACAGATGAAGAGGTTGAAGAATATGTAAACTCTCGTTTGGAACAGGATGCTGTAACTGAATATGTTGAGTATGGTACAGTAAAAGAGAATGATTCTGTCAAAGTTTCTTATAAGGGAACAGTTGAGGGACAAGAGTACACAGGAGGTACATCAGAGGGAAAGGTTATTGTTGCAACAAAGGGAGGATTCGCTGTTGATGGATTTGCAGAGGCGTTGATAGGCCATAGTGTTGGTGAAACATTGGAACTTGACCTGCAATTGAGCACATCTATGTCGGATGGTACCCTGGCAGGCAAGGATGTACATTTTTCTGTTAAGATTTTGTCTTTAGTAGTTACAAATTATCCGGAATTAACTGATGAATATGTTGCTTCAACATATGGTGCAATTGATCTTACAACTGTTTCACAGTTTTACGATTATCTTAGAAATGATATATACATAAACAAAATATATCAAAAGGTATGGAACAAAGTTGTTGATTCTTCAAACATAGTATCTGTTAATAAAGATTCATATGAAGAGACATATAATATATGCAAAGAAAATAGTGAACTTGAGATATATAACACATATGGTGTTACATTAGATGAGTTTTTAAGCCAGTCAGGTCAGACAATGGATGAGTGGAATCAGCAGGTTTCTTCAATTGTTGAAAGCTATATGAAAGATGAATTAATAATTAATGCAATTGCAGAGGCTGAAAATATTACTGTTTCTGATGAAGAATTTGAAAAGAAAATGTTTGAATATGCAAAATTATATGGATTTAATACAGTAGAAGAGTTTAGGGAAATGTATGGTGATTCTGTTACTGAAGATGATTTCAGATATAGTGTAAAGGCATACAAAGTACAGGAATTTGTTTCTTTATCAGCAAACATTGTTGAAGGAAGCGAACCTACAGAAGAAACTACTTCTGCCGCTACAAACTAAGGATAAATGGTGATGATATGGTTCCAATACTTGCAAAAATGTCAGTAGATAGAAAATGTGAATTTGAGCATGTTATACTGCTTGGAAATTATGAGTTGAGCTATGCCCTTGGTAAACTTACAGTTGCGTTTGGCTTAGAAAAGGTTGATTCATTTTCTAGCGTTTTGCAACTACAAAAGGATGTATTATCTCAGATTGGAACTAAAACATCAGAGGATGTTAAAATACAGAGACTTTTACGTGTAGTTAAAGAAATGGATGATGCTACAGATGATTATGATGATCAGATGTATGAGTTATACTGTATGGGAACTGAGGGTTGAAAGTGAACATAGATAAAGAAAGAACACACACAGATGAAGAGAAAGTTAATATAGATAAAGAAAGAATGCTCAGGGATAAAGAAATCCAAAGATTAAAAAGCTTCGGAAGGTATCTTTTTCAACTACTTAAATGGGTTTTCTTTGCCATAATTACAGGAGTTGTAGTGGGTTCATTCGGGATTTTGTTTGCAAAGAGTATGAATTTTGTTACAGAATTAAGAAATAAATATGATTTTATAGTATTTTTTCTTCCTGTTATTGGTATTGTAATAGTAGCAATGTATAGTTTTGCTGTAAAAGGTAGAAAGGACAGAGGAACAAATGCAGTAATATCAGCTGTCTCTTCGACAGAGGATCTTCCTTTCAGAGTTGCGCCGCTTATATTTATAGCCACTGTACTTACACATTTAGGTGGTGGTTCAGCAGGACGAGAAGGAGCTGCATTACAGCTTGGAGGTAGTATTGGAAATTTTATTGGTAAAATTTTCAGAATAGATGAGAATGACCGAAAGGTTATTATTATGTGTGGTATGAGTGCTGCTTTCTCAGCATTATTTGGTACACCGATGGCTGCCTCAATATTTGCTGTAGAGGTAATCAGTGTTGGCATTCTTCATTATTCGGCTTGGGTTCCATGTGTATTTTCGGCTCTTGTTGCTTCAAGATTTGCATCGGATATGGGGATTAGAGCAGAGCATTTCAATATAATAGATGTTGCAGAACTAAATGTTCCGAATGCGTTTAAGATAGTAGTGCTTGCATTGGTTTGTGCTATTGTAAGTATTGCTTTTTGCTATGTACTTCATTATACAGATAGGTTTTTAAAAAAGATTATTAGTAATGCATATATAAGAGTTTTTGCTGCTGGTACAGCAATAGTATTGGCAGGACTTTTACTTGGAACTACGGATTATTTTGGAGCAGGTGTAAATGTAATTGAGAGAGCAATTGAAGGCGATGTAATATGGTATGCATTCATTGCAAAAATGTTATTTACAGCAGTGACTCTTTCTGCTGGGTATAAGGGGGGCGAGATTGTACCATCGTTCTTCGTTGGTGCAACACTTGGCTGTTTATTGGGACATATTATGGGAATCTCACCATCAATGTGTGCTGCTGTTGGTATGATAGCACTGTTTTGTGGCGTTACGAATTGTCCGATGACTTCGCTACTTATAAGCTTTGAATTGTTTGGGTATGAAGTTGTACCATTTTTCCTGATGGCGGTAGCGGTAAGCTATATGATGTCCGGATATACAGGGTTGTATAAAGATCAGAAGATTATGTACTCTAAGTCGAAGACAAAGTATATTAATAAAAAAGTAAGTGATATATATGAATCACAATCAAAATAAAATAATCTTATAAAAAATAAATGTGTCGAATTATAAATATTCGACACATTTATTTTTTAAGGATTCAGAACAAGATGTTAGTTCAGCACTTATCTCAGCATTTTCTTCAGCGTTCGCTGCGTTTGATTCTATTGCTGCGGATAATTGTTTTAAATTATCGTTTATATGCATTATTGCATTCATCTGTACTTCAATGCAAGATAGCATCTTATCTATTTCTACTGAAGATTTTGAAGAGTCTTCTACACTTTGTGTAAATGTATTCGCTGTTGCTTCAACAAGATATTTTCCCTGCATAATTGATGTACTTGATTCTGACATAAGCAGTTCTATTTTGTTTATATAGTTATTGCATTCTGTAGCCAGCTGATTGATTTGGGCAGCTACTAGAGCAAAATCTTTACCTATTATTCCTGCTCTTGTGGCTTCAATTGATGCATTCAGTGAAAGAACGCTTGTCCTATCAGCAAAATCGCTTATTTTGCTGATTAATTCGGATATTTTTACATAGCAGTCATTTACACTTTCCATTGCTAGAATAAGAGATTGCATATCATTTCTGCTTGTAAGAAGATGTATACCAGTAGATTTTGCTGTTACCTGAACAGTTTCAGCACTTTCAGAAATGCAATTTGTCTGAGCTTCTAAATCGTCTATGTTTTTAGATAAATCAGCAATGGAATTATTTTGATTTGTAGCGTTAGATGCTATAACCGCTGAATTTTTTTCAAGCGTTGATGCACATTTACTAATTGTTTCTGCTTTTATATCTATTAGATTTAAAGAATCGTTCAACGAATCCTTAAGATTATCAAGTGCATATCCTATCTTTGCATAATTATCATCAATATCACAATTAAATGACGCTGAGAGGTCTTTCTCTGAGATAGATGTAATAGTGTTAGTGATTTTTTCTACATATTCTTTGAGTGATACAACAGTATCATTAAGTGATGTTGTGAGTGTGTATATCTCAAATGAAGGAGCTTCTTCGTCAAATGTAACATCAAAATTTCCTTTGCCTATTTCATATATTTTGTTATTGATTGATTCGAAAGATGTAAACCAATTTGATATTTTTTTCGAATATTTTCTGTACGAAAAATACATAAGCACAAAATATAAAACAATATACAATACAATTAAAATCACAAGAAATATTGCTGGGTATAGTAAAGAGGTTACGGTTACAATTTTCAAACCCGAATAATCAAGCTCTTTATATATTCCAAGAGATAATCCATTTGAAAAATCTATAATATATTTTGATGAATCTTTAATTGTAATATCAGAAACTGCTGATGGTTTAAGGAGTATGGATAAATCATCAGAATATAATAAATTAAATGAATGAAATGGGTCAAATGAGCCGTTTTCATAACTTTTAGTAATATATGGAGCCAGACGGTCCAAATCATAATTAAGTCCAACAACAGCAGATACACGTCCATTATCAAGAACTGCCTTAGAAAAGGTTATGTATACTTTTCCAGATTCTTTATCTTTGTATGGAATTGAAACAAAGATATCATCTGGATTTTCTGCTGCTAAAGAATACCAATCTTCTTCTATGGAAAAGAAATCGTCATCTGGCTTGGAGTAGCCGCTTTTAATTGTCACATTTTCATTATAGTTATAATAGTACAGTGAAAAACAATCATTTTTTTTAGATATTTCATCTAAATAAGTCTGTTTGGCTGATTTGGATGAAATAGCGCCACTTGAAAGCCCAACTGCAACATTTGAAATAAAATCTTTTTTTGACTCAAATTCAGATTCTATCTTGTTACGATATATTTCAGACATATCATTTGCTTTTAAATCTACAACAAATAGTGTAATTACAATTGATAAAACAATTGTAAAAATGCATAAAAACAAAAGAGGAATACGTGATACCTTTTTGTAAGCCTTATTTATCTTTACAGGATATTCCTCATAAGGATTGTTATACTTTTTGCTTTTTTTAGTTTTATTTTTGATTGATTGTTCTTTTCTTTTATTCATAGTCATATTTCACATTTTCGCTCACTTATATGTTCTGGTTATAATTTTTCACTGATAAACTATATTTACATTATATGATGAAAGTATGATAAAGTCAAAAAATATTGGAAGAGTGGATAGAGTAAATTTACTGTC
>JBGVOD010000049.1:0-5727 GCA_045126215.1 Lachnospiraceae bacterium
GGACGCATCTGTTCAACAAGCTTGTCTTCTGTCATACCTGTGAACTGCATATACTGTTCCATAGAAAGACCCTGTGAAGTAATTCTTCTAGCAAAGTTGTCTGCCATCTGTCTAATCTGTAAATCAACCATTGGATCTGGGATATCCATCTTTGCATTTTCAACAACTTTTTCTAATACATCTTCTTCAAACTGAGCCTTTACTTCTTCTTCCTTATTTTCAAGAAGTTTCTTCTTTAAATCTTCCTTGTATTCAGCAAGTGTATCAAAATCAGATACATCCTGAGCAAAATCATCATCTAATTCTGGTAATTCTTTTGCTTTGATTTCTTTAATTGTTACCTTGAACATAGCAGGCTTACCCTGTAATTCAGCTGCCTGATACTGTTCTGGGAATGTTACATTTACTTCAACTTCTTCACCAATGTTCTTGCCAATAAGCTGTTCTTCAAATGTATCAATGAATGAATGTGAACCAATTGTAAGTGGATAATCTGTTCCTTTACCACCTTCAAATGCAACACCATCAACAAATCCTTCAAAGTCAATTGTTGTTGTATCTCCATCTGCAACAGGTCTGTCTGTAACAGGTACTAATCTTGACTGTTTTTCTCTTTCTGAATTTAATGCAGCTTCAACTTCTTCATCTGTAACTTCAGCTGTCTTCTTTTCAACTTCAATGCCCTTGTATTCGCCAAGTTCAACTTCTGGCTTTGTAGCCACTTCTGCTGTAAAGATAAATGGCTTTCCTGATTCTATCTGAACTACATCGATAGATGGCTGTGAAACTATATCTAAATCACAATTTTCGATTTCTTTTGTATATGCTTCTGGAATGATTTCGTTTGCTGCATCTTCAAGGAATACTCCCTTACCATACATCTTCTCAATCATCTTTCTAGGTGCTTTACCCTTTCTGAAACCAGCAATGTTGATTTTTCCTCTATTCTTCTGGTATGCCTTTTCAATTGCTTTTTCGAAATCCTCTGCTGAAACTTCGATTGTGAGCTTTGCCATATTTTTCTCTAATACTTCTACTTGTAAACTCATTTTTCTTATTCCTCCTTAATTTAGACCATAGCATCAGTGTATTATATCATACATATTTTTCATTGTCAAAAACAACTAATGTTCTAATCTGCTTTTTCTTTTGTTGTTTCTAAAACCTGTTTTTCTCCAGTATTATATACAACTGTTAATTTTAAAACTTTATAATTGACACCATTTGTTGTTGTATAAGATACCTCAGTATGTGTAGCAACTATATACTTTGATGTAGTACTCTTTACCTGAACTACCTTTCCTGATAATAATTCAATACTGCTATAACCTATTTCTTTATTCGCCGTTGTAGCTGTACCCTTAGATGTAATCATTTCTCTTCTGGTAGTCGTCTGACTGTTTTCTGTTGTCTGATTGCTTCCTGTCATCTGATTACTTCCAGTTGTCTGATTACCTCCAGTTGTCTCAATACTTCCTGTTGTCTCATTATTTAAAGATGTTTGCTGATTTCCAGTTGTATAATTGTTTGCAGTTGTCTGCTGATTTGATATGGTGTAACCTATATTGCCTTCATAATTGTCTCCATTACCAGTTGATTGCAACATATCTGACGATGGTTCTGACTGACTATTTTGATTTTGATTGAAATCATTTGTCTGTCCTTGATTACCTGCTTCACCACCATTTACTGTCTGACTTTCTCCTAAACTATCATTATCAATTATTGTTACAACAATATCCATAACCTTCTCTTTAGAATCAAGTTTAAATGTGTATGTTGCTTTATAATCACCAGGAGTATATATATCTACAGCAGATGCATCTACCCAAACTTCCAAATCATCATATTTTGAATCATTTGGAATAGAAACCATAGAAAGATAATCAATATCCTGCCCAACGTATGCTTTTATATTAGTAATTGAAACTACTATTTCATCTCCGTCTATAGAAACATTACCGGAAACAGTTCCTATTTCATTTCCATATACTATCTCATTATCTTCTTCCCCACAGCCTGCTAAACACACTAACATACTGCTAAATAGGATAAAGAGACATATTAATTTCCCATATTTATTCATATCTATCAACTTTCTAAGAATTATTCAGTAATAAACTGAACCTTTTTCTTTAAACTGTCTGCTGTTTGTTTATCCTTTAATATCTCTACCAGTCTGAAACCTAATTCAAGTGATGTTCCAAGACCTCTGCTTGTTGTAATATTTCCATCTGTAACAACTCTGTCCCATACAACTATAGCTCCATCAAGCATATTCTCATATCCCGGATAACATGTAGCTTTCTTTCCTTTTAATATTCCAAGCTCTCCGAAAATACTTGGTGCCGCACAAACTGCTGCCAATAATTTTCCCTGTTCATTAAACTTAATGATATTATCACAAAGCACCTTTGTAGCTCTAAGATTTGGTGTACCTGGAATTCCACCTGGAAGGAATAACATATCTACAGTATCAAAATCTAAATCTTCTAATAATATGTCCGTCTTAATACAAATATTATGTGAGCTAACCACTTCATACTTGTCACTTACTGAAACAAGAAGAGTCTCTATCCCACTTCTTCTAAGTACATCAACTACAGAAAGTGCTTCAACTTCTTCACATCCCTCTGCCATAAAACAACATACTCTACTCATTATTTTACCTCCATTTTTAAATTTCCTTTGTATTATACCATAATGTATCGATGATAAAAGCTATATTTGTATAATATTTCTGTTAAAATATTTTAAAGAGATTTCTTAGATAGATTTGCGACAGATTTGGAGGTAATGGTATTGACAAACCACCTAATTGAATGATAGAATATCTCGTGTTCGCGGGTGTGGCGGAACTGGCAGACGCGCTAGACTTAGGATCTAGTGGGATACCGTGCAGGTTCGATTCCTGTCACCCGCACTGAATACAAAAAAAGACCTATTTGTAATAGGTCTTTTTTTGTATTAGTGAAACGGAGAATCGAACCTGAGGTTCTCTCTCCGTTCCACTCCGGTCCACGCATAACAGATGTCCACTGGACATCTTGCGCCCTGTCACCCGCACTGATCCGCGCATAAAATAGTACGCCAATAGTTATATACATCCAAAAAACTCTGCATCTGCCACATCGTGCGTAACAAGTATAATTGTTCTGTTCTTGCCTTTATTACGAACATACCTCTTTGTAACTTCCTTTGTCTCCTCATCTAATCCGGTAAAAGGTTCATCTAGAAGAAGAATGTCATATTCTGCCAACATTGCTCTAACTATGGCAACTCTTCTCTTTTCACCACCACTCATATTTCTGACAAGTGTATTTGCATATTGACCAATATTTAATTTATTTAGTTCATCTATAATGTCATTTTCACAAAGTTTATCAGATACCATTTTTATATTTTTTAGAACACTTATGTTTTCAACTAGTCTGTCCTCTTGAAAAACCATGGAAAAACGGGGGTTTTCTAAATTATATATAATTTCACCTTCATATTTTTTTTCAATTCCCGCAATAACTTTAAGTATCGTTGTCTTTCCGTATCCTGATGGTGCCATAATTGTTGTTATTTTACCTTCTTCAAATTCTAATGAAAAATCCTTCAAAATATATTCTTTATCGTATTTAAAAGACAGGTTTTTTATAGTAATTGCTTTTTTTGATTTACCATCCTTCATCCTCTTTACCTCTTTTTTCCCACCACGATTCTTGCCACAAATTTAATAATGACTTCGCATATCAGGCATAATGCAACAATAACTATAGTCCATGCAAACAATTCTGTTGTCATCAAATACAACTTTGCCTTATATAATTCATTTCCAATGGTATTTTTGGCAAGTCCAATTATTTCTGCTGCAACGCCTGATTTCCACGCCATACCAATAGCTATAGACGCTGAAGAGAATATATATGGCATTATATCCGGAATATATATGTACCAGATTTTTTTTAAGAACGGAATTTTAAAAACCATTGCCATTTCCAATATCTTATAATCAATACTTTCAAGGCCTGTCAAAGTATTTATATACATAGTTGGAAGAACCATCAGAAGTGGTATTACAACCGACAATTTTGACGAATTAACCCATAGCAGCACAAGTATAACAAAAGAGGCCACAGGTATAGTTTTTATAGTCTTTATCGGAAACCATAAAAAGATTTTAATGATTCTAAAACTGTATGATAAAATAGCCAAACATACGCCAGCTACCGTTCCAATCAAAAAACCTTCCAGTATCCTTGATACTGAACACTTTACAGTTTCATAAAACTCTTTTGATTGAATAAATTTTGTAAAAATAACATCAAATACTTCCAGTGGTTTAGGCAAAAAAATTTCTTTATCAATTTTTTCTGCAACCACATCCCATACAAAAAACCAAAATATTATTGAAATTAAATATAAAAATATTTTTATTATTTTTTCATACTTACTATTTTGCAATATAAAACATTTCTTCATTTGGAGTATTACCACCTATTGATGCTGGATTTTGTGAATATAAAACATTTAAATACTCTTTTATTTTCTTCTGCATTTCCTCTCCATCTATATAAGTAACATTACAATATGGTATTGCTTTTTTTGCTATTTCAGCTTTGAAAACATCATATTTTTCCAAGTATTCTGCTGTTTCATCAATATATTCATTTGCAAACTCTGTTGACTCTTTATATTCTTTCATAAATTCTTTGAAAGCAGTTTCGTTCTCTTCAATAAATTTCTTATTAGCAACAATAACACCTGTTACAACTGTACCATCATTCATATTTTCCCATTCATTTGTCACATCAAGTGCTATCCTGATGTTTTGATTATTATTCATAGCCACTGTAACATACGGCTGTGGTAACATAGCTACAGCTGATGCATCATTATTCAATACTGCAACAACTTCTGATGCTTCAGACTTATATTCAATAGTGACTTCTTCATCCGGATTAATTCCTGCTGATGAAAGCAGATATCTAAGTGTATATTCCGGTGTCGTTCCTTGTCCGGTACTATAAATTGTTTTACCTTTCAAATCAGCAACACTTTGTATACTTTCACCCTGTTCAACTATATACAATACTCCAAGTGTATTTATTGCAACTGTAACTATTTCACCATCTGTTTTATTATAAAGTATACTTGCAAGATTACAAGGAACTGCTGCAATATCAAGATCACCTTTGACAAGTCCTGTACTTATCTCATCAGCCTTGCCGACAATACTGTAATTATAATCATTATAACTTTCACCTCTTTCAGATAATTCAAAAAGTTCAATCATCCCGATTGCTGTAGGTCCTTTCATACACGCTATATTGATACTTGTTTTTTCATCACTATCTTTTTCGTTACTTTCATCTACTGAATTTTCACTTTCAGATGCAGAATTATTTTTGTCTTCCTTCTCTGAAACACCACAACTAGTTATGCCACAAAACACCATAACTCCACACAATAATACTGATAACAATCTTTTTCGCATAACAATAAACCCTCCTAAAAATATTAAATTAAAATTTTACGCACCATACACATACATATATAATACCAAAGATATACTCTTTTTACAAGTTTTAACACATTAAAGATAGAGTAAATTTACTGTCAGTTAGGAGTAATCAGGGAATCCCTTAGATATCTAGATTTTAACTTTTTTCTTTATATCTTACATATCTTTCATTTTCTTGTCAAAACATTATTACAATATTTTTATCTGTTCACGAA
>JBGVOD010000050.1:0-12937 GCA_045126215.1 Lachnospiraceae bacterium
ACGCTTACAAGCAACAATTTATTTTCTTGCAATCCAGATGGTGCAGGTATCCTCAAAAGGTACACCAAGAAATCCAGTAGTGCGAGCGTATTACGAGAAGCGTAAGGCTGAAGGTAAGACCAGCCAGCAGGCACTGATTTGCATATCCAGACGATTAATCAGTATTATTTATGGAATGTTAAAAAACGGTACAGAGTACCGAATGCCAGTAGTGGAAAATGCTGGCGAAAATAGATAGTGAAAATGGCAAATATGTGATAAAATTTTAAGCAGATGAAACAGTCGGCTTTAAGAAGTGTATTCTTTTTTCAGAGGTTGGTCATCGGCTTGGATAATTATAAGGGTTATGACTTTATGTCAAGAGTGGTAGTAATACTGTCAATCCTAATGCACTAAAATATAATGGAGATGGAACATGGACAAGTAATGAAGGGCTTATTTATGGACAAGGTTCTAGAGAAGGAAACAGGGTGAGACATGTATTAGAACATACTAAACCAAATCCTAATAAGCCTGTACATACAGTGTTTAATGTAGACAAATCTAATGTAATAGGTCTTGTCGATGAGGCATGGAAAAAAAGGGGAGTTGGCTCTTTAGCAGGAAACGGATATGTAACATACAATATTGATATGGGAAAAATAATAGGAACAAATGGAGAAAGTAGTATTAGAATCGTGACCAATGGTTATACGAATAAAATAATATCCGCTTATCCAATTCCATAGAAAAAATGAAGAGGTGAAGTAAATTATGATTTGTCCATATTGCGAACAAGGTGGAATAATCAGAGTAAAAGTAAAGAAAAGTAATGAGATTATAAAAATATGTGAAGAATGTGATGCAGTTTGGCTAGACGATGTTTTAGAAGAATTAGGAACGACGTTTGAAAGATACATGGAGCAAAGAGGTTATGCTAATTCTTGGGATGAGTTAGAAATTATAGACAGAATTTAACGTAAGAATATTTTTGGAACAGACCAGCTATGCACAACGTGTAGCTGGTCTGGGAAAATGTAATTATTATGTGTTTTTGTCAAGAGTGGTACAGCTTCTGGTAAGGGTGGTACAGATGTATGGGATATGACAGAAGGTGGTGGAATTATAAATGGTAGAGAATATTCCCAGCATGCCATGGAAAGAATGGCACCAGATACGCCATCAGTTAGAGCAGAATTGAGCAGAAGAGCAGAGGCACTTGCAGAATCAAAGGGGTTACAAGTTGGAACTCCTGAGTATTATCAATTCTGTCAGAAGTATGTAGACCCGAGAAACATACCTCCATCTGTTATAGAGGATGCTATTAGAAATACCACCGCCGTACCAGGACATACAACAGGGACATTTGTTCATCAAACAGCGGATGTTACTGTTATAGTAAATGAAACGGGTAAGGTAATCACGGTTATACCGAAGTAGGAGGACGAAGTAATGTTTATTAAATTTGATGATTTAGATATGTTGGAATTTTTTGAAAATGAGCCAATATCCATTGGCGAAGAGGGTGAAGCAAAATTTATATACTCAATGAAGGACAGTAACCAATTCTCAATGACATTGACGGTTGATACTTATGCAAAAAAAATTAGTATTTCTGTTAGACATAGTGATAATACCATTTTTGCAGGAGAGTTTGATAATGTGCTCGAAATCAGAAAAAGCGAAGATGTTCTACTAGTGGAAATGGAAGGGCAAAAACGTTTAGTTTTAAAAAAATATTCTTGTTTGGGAGTTGTTATAGAAAATGTGTAAGGTATAAGAGTTAACTGAAGAAGAGAATTAATAGTTAAAACCTTTTGTAACAATTTTCGAGTGGAAGATGCTAGCGGAACTGTATAGTAAAAATGGCAAATATGTGATATTATTCTAAGCAGATGAAACAGTCGGCTTTGAGAAGTGTATTCTTTTTTTGACAGGGGCACATCAGCTTGGATAATTATAAGGGTAAAGACTTTTTGTCAAGATCAGCTATGGATGAAAATGTAATTGAAATAAAAAAACAGGTTAGAAAAGTAATTGAATTGTTGGAACAACGTATAATACTTGAGCCTAACAGACCTATTCTAAAAACATTATATGATAGATATATGAAAGCTGAAGAAATTATATCAAGTAATGAAGATATTAGTAAAATTATGATTAGTGGTGGGTGTAGAGCTTATTTAGATGCGTTTAGTGATTATATGAATCCTTTATTAGGCGAAATGGATAAAGCAGAGAAAATGCTTTCTAATTTAAAAAAGTAGTGTTGAAAGAGGATGCTTGGTTATTTATATGTTTATTCTTTCGGACTCTCAACAACCTAAAAATCCTGCACGTCTATTAATTAACTATCATGGCTGTTTCGAAGCAATTAAGAATCCATGATGTTAATTATTTGACACTAGCGAAATTTTGCCGAGTTGGGTATACGGACGAACATAGCAAATTTAATACGCTGATGTAACGCACTCTTAGCAACAGAATGTTGCGAAAGAGTGCGTTTTTCTGTGTAAATACATTATAAGCTGTGAGATGTTTATATACATATCAGTATTACAAGCAATATTTCAGATATAAAAATTGGTCTAAAAAGCGGTAATTCTTATGCAGATATTATTTCCTATGGTAGCAGATATAGGATTTTATATTCCTCTTTATTAAATTATGTCTCCACATAAGGACACTCAACAAAGTAAATTATTTTGGTCTTTAAATTAATCGGAATGGCTCTCACCGAAGGTGATTAATCCATGGAGATTAATTTGAAGACCCTAGGGCGAAATTTGCCATCTGGGTGTACATAAGGACATCTAAAACCAAAACCTAATATTTAGTTCCAATACGCTGATATAAACGCACTTCTTTTAAAACAAATTTTTGTTGTGAAAGAGGTGCGTTTTTATGCGTGTAAGAAAAATAAATCAAGTTGACGTGAAACTACATGATTTAACCAAAGTAAAATTGAAAACTGCCGGTAACACTTCAGTTGTACAGTTTACGGCTGGAAATAATAAAACCTGCACAGTCCGTAATCTGTCAAAAGATACTTACCTTGATACTCGTACTGGTGAGGTAAAGCAGAAGAAAAAATCCGAAAGTCGATACCAGTCTCCAAAAAGTGTGCGTAAAAGCATTAATCGGTTAATGGACTTAATAAGGTGCAATGCCACAGATTCTGCCAAGTGTAAGTGGCTCACGGTTACTTACAAAGAAGTAATGACAGATGGCAAACAAGCTTTTCTGGATGCAAAGCTGTTTTTACGAAAACTCAAGAGATATCTTGCAAAACAGAGTAATTGCACAGAATGAAGGCATAGACAGACTTTCATCATCAGGGATGACATATGAATATGCCTGTGAAAATACAAGAATAGCCATGGTAGATGGAGATACACGATATGAGTATGTAATAGACAAGGTTAGTTCATCATTTAGTAATCTTATAGAAGAAAAGATATACAGAAGGAGTAATACGGAAGCATCAGGAGAAAGTTCACGTATATTGACAAGAAGTTTGTATTATTATATTATTCAGAAAATGGTTTGATTTTCAAGGAGAGTTTTTATGTACAACAATTATTATGAAGAAACAAAACCGAGATTTCAAAATTATTGTCAACTCAGTACAAATAGAAATGTAGGTAAATTCATTATTTTTTCAATTCTAACTTTGGGGATATATTCAATATATTTTTTCTCAAAAGTAGGAAAAGATGTGAATGTATTATGTGATGAAGATGATAAAAATACAATACATTTCTGTGTAGCATTTTTTATTCTTTCACCTATTACATGTGGCATATATATGTTATTCTGGATGCATTCAATAAGTGCCCGTATTGGTGAGGTAGCAATTCGACAACGTACATTTGCAAAATTTAGTGAGTCAACATTTTGGATTTTCGGATTTTTACTTAATATGTTTACATTTGGAATAACATATTTTGTTTTTATACATAAATTATGCACTGTAATGAATGAACTTTGTGAAAACTATAATCAAGGAGTTAGATAAAGAATAACTGCGGGATTGACAATTTTAATTAACACTTTTATAATAATCAAATAGTCGACTTTATTGTCGGTAATATAAATAAATACTACATAAAATACAATGATAGAGACAGTAGTGTTCAAGCGAAAGATACAGAGAGTCTGGAAGAGGTGTGAGCCGGATACGAGTAGATTGAATATGAAAATCACTCTGGAGTAGCAACAGGAAATATATTTATAGATATAAATATTCAGTAGAAGTTGCCGTATCTTCTGCGTTATAGGAGACGCATATGAACTGCAAAGCGTAGTGGCTTAGTGGGAGTATGTATCGTAACAGGTGGTATAGCGAAGTTTGAGCCCTCGTCCTATTACGGATAGAGGGCTATTATTTTTGAAAAGGAGAATCAATATGTACGACAAAGTGTCTACCAATCTCAATTTCGTTGAGAGAGAAAAGAAAACAGAAAAGTTCTGGAAAGACAATGATATTTTCAGAAAATCAATGGAAAATAGAAAAGAAGGCGAAACATATACTTTCTATGATGGCCCTCCAACAGCAAATGGAAAGCCACATATCGGACATGTTCTTACTCGTGTTATTAAGGATATGATTCCTAGATATAGAACAATGAAGGGATATATGGTTCCTAGAAAAGCAGGATGGGATACACATGGTCTTCCAGTAGAGTTAGAGGTTGAAAAGTTACTTGGTCTTGATGGCAAGGATCAGATTGAAGAATATGGTATGGAACCTTTCATTGAAAAATGTAAGGAAAGTGTTTGGAAATACAAGGGTATGTGGGAAGATTTCTCAGGTACAGTAGGTTTCTGGGCAGATATGGATAATCCATATGTAACATATGATAATGATTTCATTGAGTCTGAATGGTGGGCACTTAAGCAGATTTGGGATAAGAAGCTTTTATATAAAGGTTTCAAGATTGTACCTTACTGTCCACGTTGTGGAACTCCTCTTTCAAGTCAGGAAGTTGCACAGGGATACAAGGATGTTAAGGAACGCTCAGCTATCGCTAGATTCAAGGTAAAGGATGAAGATGCATATATTCTTGCATGGACAACAACACCTTGGACACTTCCATCAAACGTTGCTCTTTGTGTAAATCCAAATGAAACATATGCAAAAGTAAAGGCAGCAGATGGATATACTTACTATATGGCAGAGGCACTTCTTGATACAGTTCTTGGAAAGCTTGCTGTTAAGGCTGACCCAGAGAATGGTGTAGAAGCTAAGCCTGCATATGAAATTTTAGAAAAATTCGTTGGTAAAGACCTTGAATATAAAGAATATGAGCCATTGTTTGATTGTGCAGAAGAGATTTGCAAAAAGCAAAATAAGAAGGCTTACTTTGTTACATGTGATACATATGTAACTCTTACAGATGGTACCGGTGTAGTTCACATTGCTCCTGCATTTGGTGAAGATGATGCAAAGGTTGGACGTAACTATGATCTTCCATTCGTACAGCTTGTAAACGGCAAGGGTGAAATGACAGAAGAGACACCATATGCTGGTGTGTTCTGCAAAAAGGCTGATCCAATGGTTCTTACAGACCTTGAAAAGAAGGGACTTCTGTACGATGCTCCTAAGTTTGAACATAGCTATCCACACTGTTGGAGATGTGATACTCCTCTTATCTATTATGCAAGAGAGTCTTGGTTTATTAAGATGACTGCTGTTAAGGATGACCTTATCAGAAATAACAATACAATCAACTGGATTCCGGAATCAATCGGTACAGGTAGATTTGGTAACTGGCTTGAAAATGTTCAGGACTGGGGTGTATCTCGTAATCGTTATTGGGGAACTCCTATGAACATCTGGGAATGTGAGTGCGGACATCAGCATGCAATTGGAAGCCGTGAAGAATTAGTTCAGATGAGCGGTAATGAAAAGGCTAAAACTGTTGAATTCCACAGACCATACATTGATGAAATCACAATTAAGTGTCCTAAGTGTGGTAAGGATATGAAGAGAATTCCAGAAGTATTAGACTGTTGGTTCGATTCAGGTGCAATGCCTTTTGCACAACATCACTATCCTTTTGAAAATAAAGATTTATTTGAAGCACAGTTCCCAGCTGACTTTATTTCAGAAGCTGTTGACCAGACAAGAGGATGGTTCTATACACTTCTTGCAGAATCAACATTATTATTCAATAAGGCACCATACAAGAATGTTATCGTTTTAGGCCACGTTCAGGATGAAAATGGTCAGAAGATGAGTAAGTCGAAGGGAAATGCTGTAGATCCATTCTCAGCACTTGAAACACACGGTGCAGACGCAATCAGATGGTATTTCTACATTAACTCAGCTCCTTGGCTTCCAAACAGATTCCATGACAAGGCTGTAACAGAGGGTCAGAGAAAGTTCATGGGTACACTTTGGAACACATATGCTTTCTATGTTTTATATGCAGAAATTGATCAGTTTGATCCAAGTAAGTACACACTTGATTATGATAAACTTCCAGTAATGGATAAATGGTTACTTTCAAAGCTCAATACAGTAGTTGGCGAAGTTGATAACAATCTTGAAAACTACAGAATTCCAGAAGCTGCAAGAGCATTACAGGATTTTGTGGATGAAATGAGTAACTGGTATGTTCGTCGTTCAAGAGACAGATATTGGGCTAAGGGTATGGAGCAGGATAAGATAAATGCTTATATGACTCTTTACACAGCACTTGTTACTATATGTAAGGCAGCTGCTCCAATGATTCCTTTTATGACAGAGGATATTTATCAGAACCTTGTTAGAAATATTGATAAAAATGCTCCAGAAAGTATTCATTTATGTGACTTCCCAGTAGTTGATGAGAAGTTGATTGATAAAGAACTTGAAGACCAGATGGAAAAAGTTCTTGATATCGTAGTAATGGGTAGAGCTGCAAGAAATGAATCTAACATAAAGAATCGTCAGCCAATTGGTAAGATGTATGTTAAGGCTGATTTTGAATTGTCTAAGTTCTATGTAGACATTATTGCAGACGAATTAAATGTTAAAAATGTTGAATTTACAAATGATGTAAGAAACTTTACAACATACACATTCAAGCCACAGCTTAAGACAGTTGGTCCAAAGTATGGAAAACAGCTTGGCGCTATTAAAGAGTATCTTTCAAATCTTGATGGTAATGATGCAATGGATAAGCTCAATGCAGGTGAAAATCTTGTATTTGATGCAAATGGACCTGTTGAACTTACAAAGGAAGATCTTCTTATTGAAATGACTCAGATGGAAGGCTATGTATCACAGAATGATAATAATATAACAGTAGTTCTTGATACAAATCTTACAGAAGAACTTATTGAAGAAGGTTTTGTAAGAGAAATTATTTCAAAGGTTCAGACTATGAGAAAAGAAGCTGACTTTGAAGTGATGGATATGATTACAATCTATGCTGATAAGAATGAAAAGATTATGGATATTATCAGCAAGAATAAAGATATGATCATTTCAGAAGTAATGGCTAATGAAGTTGTTTGTGGTTCTACAGATGGTTATGTGAAAGAATGGAATATTAACGGTGAAGATGTAACTCTTGCAGTTAAGAAGAACTAGGTGTAACACTGGTCTTGTCATTATACATCGTGAAATGAGGCGAATACCGCCAGGATTTATTATAGTCCTGGTGGTATTTTTGTTGCACCAGACCGGCAAGCACTATCATGCTTGCATGAAATGGTATTTGCCAGTATCTCTTGATATTGTTTTGAGAGTTGTCATTTAAGGGAGAGTAAGAATGAAAACTTAAAATTAAACTATATAAATTGAAAATTATAAATTATAGTGTATAATGGTTGTAAAGGTATGAAACGTAGGTAAAGTATAGAAATCTGGCTAGGAGGAAAATTAATATGGTATCAGAATTTTCGAAGGAAGAATTCAAAAAAGAGGTAAATGATTATGTAAAAGTCGTTTCCAGAAAAACCATTGAGGATGCAACACAGCTTGATATTTTTCAGGGAGTTGCGTATGGATTAAAGGATTATATTATAGATGAGTGGATTAATACTCATAAAGAGTATGAAAAGCAAGATTTAAAGACAGTTTATTATTTGTCTATGGAGTTTCTTACAGGACGAGCTCTTGGCAATATGATAATAAACCTTTCTGCAAGAAATGAGATAAAAGAGGCGATAGAAGAGTTGGGGCTTGATTTGAATGCACTTGAGGATCAGGAGCCTGATGCAGCCCTTGGAAATGGAGGCCTTGGAAGATTGGCTGCGTGTTTTCTTGATTCGCTTGCAACTCTTGGATATCCGGCATATGGATGTGGTATCAGGTACAGATATGGTATGTTTAAGCAAAAGATTGAGAATGGATATCAGGTAGAAGTGCCTGATAACTGGCTTGCTCATGGAAATCCATTTGAAGTTCGAAGAGAAGAATATGCCTGTGAAGTTAAGTTTGGAGGATATACTAACTGGGTGAAAGGCGAAGATGGAAAAGAGAAAATTGCCTGTGAGGGATACCGTTCTGTTAGGGCTGTCCCATACGATTTACCTATTGTTGGATACGATAATGGTGTTGTAAATACTTTGCGTATATGGGATGCTGAACCAATTCAGCATTTTATTCTTGATTCTTTTAACAGAGGGGATTTTATGAAAGCCACTGAAGAAGAGAATCTTGCAAAGAGTATTGTTGAAGTGTTGTATCCATGTGATGACCATTATGCAGGTAAGGAATTAAGACTTAAACAGCAGTATTTCTTTGTATCGGCAACTGTTCAGACAGCAGTAAAAAAATATCTTGATAATCATGATGATGTCCGCAAGTTATATGAAAAGGTTGTATTCCAGATGAATGACACACATCCAACCATATGTGTAGCTGAGCTTATGAGAGTCTTGATGGATGAATATAGCCTCGAATGGGACGAGGCTTGGGATGTTGTTACAAAGTGTACAGCATATACAAACCATACAATTATGGCAGAAGCACTTGAGAAATGGCCTGTAGACTTATTCAAAAACCTTCTTCCAAGAAGCTTTCAGATTATTGAAGAAATCAATCGAAGATTTGTTGAAAAAATCAGAGAACAGTTCCCAGGAGACGATGCGAAGGTTGATAGAATGAGCATTATTCACGATGGACAGGTTAAGATGGCCAATCTTGCAATTTGCGCTGCTTTTTCAGTAAATGGTGTTGCAAAGCTTCATACAGAGATTTTGAAAAATCAGGAATTAAAAGATTTCTACGATATGATGCCTGCAAAGTTCAACAATAAAACAAATGGTATTACACAGAGAAGATTTTTGTTGCACGGAAATCCTTTATTGGCAGACTGGGTGACATCAAAAGTTGGAGATAAATGGACGACAGATTTATCTCAGATAAAGAAGCTTGAAGCTTTTGCAAATGATAATGCATCACAGCAGGAATTTATTAATATTAAGTATAAGAATAAGGTGCGTTTAGCAAAATATATTAAGGAACATAATGGTATTGACGTAAATCCATATTCAATCTTTGATGTTCAGGTAAAACGTTTACATGAATATAAGAGACAGCTTCTTAATATTCTTCATATAATGTATCTTTATAATGAGATTAAGGATCATCCCGAAAGACCATTTACACCAAGAACATTTATTTTTGGTGCTAAGGCAGCGGCCGGATATAGAAGGGCAAAGCTTACAATCAAGCTAATTAACAGCGTTGCAGAAGTTATTAATAATGATAAGTCTATTGAGGGAAAGATAAAAGTTGTATTTATTGAAAATTACTGTGTATCAAATGCAGAAATTTTATTTGCAGCAGCTGATGTGAGTGAACAGATTTCCACAGCCAGTAAAGAAGCTTCTGGAACAGGTAATATGAAGTTTATGCTTAATGGAGCGCTTACACTCGGTACAATGGATGGAGCAAATGTTGAAATTGTAGAAGAGGTAGGAGCTGAAAATGCTTTTATCTTCGGACTTTCAGCTGATGAAGTAATCAATTACGAAAAAAATGGCGGATATAATCCATGGGATATCTATAATAATGATATGGATATCAGAGAAGTATTGATGCAGCTTATAAATGGAACATATGCTCCTGATGATACAGAAAGATTCAGAGAGTTATATGATTCATTACTGAATGACTACTATGGAACTCCTGACAGATTCTTTATTTTAAAAGACTTCAGATCATATGCCGAAGCACAAAAGAAGGTGGAGGAGGCATATAAAGATCCATTGGGTTGGGCAAGAAAAGCAATCATCAATATTGCAAATGTTGGCAAGTTCTCTTCTGACAGGACTATTGAAGAGTATGCAAAAGAGATATGGAATCTTCAAAAAGTAAATATATAAGATTTGCGTCATATCTTTGTATAGCCTGTCATATAAATAAAATGTAACTTTGAAAGACATATTTTATTTAGTGAGCAGGATATGAAAAATAGTATAATATATATATGCATAGTTATTGTAGCTTTTGTATGTACACCAGTGATATTGTTCGATATTTTTCTTAATAGGGACATTGATGATATATCGAAATACAAAACATCTGATGATAGATGTATAGCAGTTTTAAATAAAGATGGTGACACATTATATAAGCTTTCGGTAGAAGAATTTCTACCATTAACGGTAGCAAAGCAGATTGCAGTATATGAAGATGAAGAATATATAAAACTTTATACAGTGCTTATGAGAACATACATTTTAAGTTGTATGGGTGATGATGAAAAGATTGACACCGCCTCGCTTGCACTTCCATATGTTACTTATGATGAAATGGAAGAAGCATGGGGCGGTTCTTTTTATGACAATCTTGAAAAATATGAAAATGCAGTGCAGAGAACAAGTAAGATTTGTATAGTTAGCGATGGAAAAATTGTGCTTCCGTATTTTCATGAAGTATCAGCAGGTAAAACGAGAAATGGAAGTGAAAATGAGGCTTTAAAAGATTTGAATTATCTGAAAAGTGTTGATAGTAATGATAGCGAATCAACTGAATTTATTAATCAATATATATTTAGCTCGAAGGAATTTTATCAGAAGCTTAAGGAGTACAGAGACAGTATAATTATTTCTGATGAAAATCCGCTCGAGGTCGTATCAATAGTTGAAAGAGATTCAGCTGGTTATGTAAAAACAATACAGGTAGGTTCTACATTACTTTCAGGAGATGAGTTTATGGCTTGTTTTGGCCTGAAATCGCCGGAGTTTGTCATTGAGGAGGATGGCAGAGATATTATAATCAGAACTACTGGAGTGGGAAATGGATATGGGCTGAGTTTGTATGGAGCAAAGGAGATGATAAAACAAGGAAAAACATATAATGAAGTGCTTAATTATTATTATAATATGATAGAACTTGAAAATATTAAATGAAGTGGAGTCTAAGTAAATGTTAATATAGTGGTCTCTTTTTGTAGAACAGGAGCGATTTTGTGGAATTTACGTGTTGAAAAGAGGAATTGAAGAAAAAAACGTAAATCAAGAATAAAACAAGAAAGAACAAGCTAGATATTGGAGAAATTTACGTGTTAAAAAGAGGAATTGAAGAAAAAAAACCGTAAATCAAGGAAGAGACAAGAAAGAATCCTTAGTACAACAGACTCTTGCTTATATAAGAATATAATATATAAGTAAACTATATGTATAAATAACACAATTGAGGAAAAAATATATCCTATAGTATGCAAGAAATTATGGAGGGATAAGCATATGGGATATAAAAAAAGCAAAAACAAAGCAAAGAAAATATTGGTTGCATCAGCGACAAGTGCACTTGCAGTATGTGCTGTAATTGGAGCGGTTTTAACATCTGATGAGAAAGGCGATTCAAAGGATGAGACAGCAAAATATGCTGATTTAAATGAAACTACACAGAGCAGTGAAAAAAGATTTAATGATAAAGTCATTGATAGTATAAATGGTGATGATAAAAAAACGGCAGAAGAAGAGAAGAATACAACAAACAACAATATGAATAGTGAAGCAGATTTGCAGAAGAATAATCAAAAGAACAATGAAAATGATAATGAAAATAGTAAAGGTAATAGTAGCGAAAATAATAGTCTAAATAGCAATAGTAACAGCAATCAAAATAACGATCAGAATAACTTGCAGGCAGAAAATAACACATCCGCTCAGGCAAGCGATGGTAATAAAATAAATAATGAAGAAGTGGTCCAGCCGGCAGCAGTTTTACCTGAGTCTTCTGAAATAAAGAAGCAGGTAATTTGGCCTGTAGAAGGAAATATTCTGATAGATTATGATATGGAGAATCTTGTGTATTTCAAGACTATAGATAAATATAAATGTTCAGATGCAATCTGTATTCAGGCTGAAATAGGAACACCGGTATACTCGGGAGCCGATGGAACAATTATTGAAATTGATGAATGTGCCGAATATGGAAAGTATATGACGGTTGATATTGGGGATGGATATACGATTACTTATGGTCAGCTTGATAATATACCTGTTAGTAGTGGACTTACAATCAGGAAAGGCGACTTGATTGGATATGTAGGAAAAGCTACAAGATTTTATGCTCTTGAGGGAGATAATCTCTATGTGAAAATGACAAAAAATGGAGAGCTTGTGGACCCCACAGATTTCCTTGATTACGAATAAGACAAGGTGCAAAAGCTTATAATAGGAATATAATATATTATCTCTTGAAAATTCGCATTGTAAGGTTTTTATACGCGTGGATGCGCCTAGTAACAGGAGACCTATGCTTTATATAGAGATTATAAGCTTGCAATAGCTCCAGGCTTTATAGCCTGGTTACATATATATTTTTTACGATAAACTTTTCAAATAGATTTCTTAAAATAAGGTAATCTCACTGGCTTCAGTGATTGTGGAATTTGCACAAGAAGTGTGGAAGGTGCACAAGAAGTGTGGAATTTGCACAAGATTTGTAGAGATTACGACTAAGAGTCTAGAGAAAGCAGTTTCAAAGCCGAAAACCAGAGCAAAA
>JBGVOD010000051.1:0-105060 GCA_045126215.1 Lachnospiraceae bacterium
GGTGTTCTTATTGCTGATAATGTGTTGCAGGAAGGAGATTTAGTTGAGTCTAAATTTACTGTAACAAGAAGGAACAGAACAATCCATAAAAGAATAAGAGAATTCCTCTATGAGGTAAAGAATTCAGATAAGTTGTCAACGACAATAATTCCAATAGGTGATGGAATTACTATGAGTGTAAAATTATAGGAGATTGATATGTATAGTCGACCAGAACTTTTGATACCGGCAAATAATTTAGAAGTTTTAAGAATAGCCGTAATGTATGGAGCTGATGCTGTGTATATTGGTGGAGAGGCTTTTGGATTACGTGCAAAGGCGAAGAATTTTACTTTGAAAGAGATGAAAGAAGGTATAGAATTTGCCCATGCTCATGATGTAAAAGTATATGTTACAGCTAATATTCTGGCTCATAATAATGATTTAGCTGGTGTGCGAAAATATTTTGAAGAGTTAAAAGATGTAAAACCGGATGCTCTTATCATTGCTGACCCGGCAATCTTTACTATAGCAAAAGAAGTATTACCTGATATGGAACTTCATATAAGTACCCAGGCAAATAATACAAATTATGGAACATATAATTTCTGGCACAGCCTTGGTGCGAAGAGAGTTGTGTCTGCAAGAGAACTATCTCTTAGAGAAATCAGAGAGATTAGAGAAAATATTCCTGATGATCTTGAAATAGAAACATTTATTCATGGAGCTATGTGTATATCATATTCGGGAAGATGTCTGCTTAGTAACTTTATGGCAGGCAGAGATTCAAACAGAGGTGCCTGCACACATCCTTGCAGGTGGAAATATGCTGTTGTTGAGGAATCACGTCCGGGGGAATACATGCCGGTTTATGAAAATGAAAGAGGAACATATATTTTTAATTCAAAAGATTTATGTATGATTGAACATATTCCGGAACTTATGGAGGCTGGCATAGACAGTTTCAAAATAGAGGGACGTATGAAGACTGCTTTATATGTTGCAACAGTTGCAAGAACATATAGAATGGCTATTGATGACTATAGAAAAGATATTAATCTTTACAAAGAAAGAATACCTTTCTATAAATCAGAAATTGCTAAATGCACATATAGACAATATACAACAGGTTTCTTTTTTGGAAAACCGGATGAGAATACACAGATATATGAAAGTAACACTTATTGTAAAGAATACACATATCTTGGAATCATTGGAGAAGAAAAGAATGGTATGTATGAATTCGAGCAGAGAAATAAATTTTCAGTTGGAGAAATTATTGAAATAATGAAACCAAGTGGAGAAAATATAGAAGTTACAGTTAAGAGAATTGTTGACGAAGAAGGAAATGATATGGAATCATGTCCGCATCCAAAACAAAAGCTGTACGTAGACTTAGGAAATTCTCTTGATAAATATGATATTATGAGGAGAAAAGAAGAAGAATAGACTTTTTTTATTGTACTTGCACAACACTTTGGGCGACGACATAAAATATATAAATGTTGCCTGAGGTGTTTTTTTTGGTTGCATTTAAAGAACCCTTGACAAAAGAGGAAGAAGAGAAATATATTAAGCTTTTTATGAGTGGAAATGAAGAAGCAAAACAAATACTTATTGAACATAATCTGAGATTGGTTGCGCATATTATAAAAAAATATTCAGGTTGTGATAAAGATATAAATGATATGATATCTATTGGAACAATAGGACTTATAAAGGCAATAAATACCTTTAATCCGAATTCTGGAAATAAGCTTGTTACTTATGCGAGCAGATGTATTGATAATGAAATACTTATGTTTTTTAGAAATGAAAAAAAGAAAAACAGAGAAGTAAGCCTATATGAACCAATAGGTACTGATAAAGAAGGAAATGTAATAAGTATTGTAGATATTGTAACATTAGAAGATGAAGATATTGTTGAAAAAGACGATTTATATAATAAGATAAAGGCATTAAGGGAAGGATTAACAACTGTGCTGAATGAAAGAGAAAAAGTAATAATTCAAAAGAGATATGGAATAATAGATGGTGTGGAAACAACACAGCGAGAATTGGCAAAAGATATGAATATATCCAGAAGCTACGTTAGCAGAATAGAGAAGAGAGCATTACAAAAACTTAGAAAACATATTGAAAGTGTTGTTGACTTATAACGAATACGTGATATATAATCCATTAATGCAATAGATGGGAAAAGAAAGAATGAGGTACGGCAAATGGACATAAGTGTTATTATAAATATTATGATTGAACTGTTTATTATGATATTTATTGGCTATATTTTATTTAAAGTTAAATTATTTGATAAGAATTTTAATCAGAAAATTACAAAGCTGATTTTGCATGTTACAATGCCTGCACTTATTATCAGTTCTGTTCTCAAACAGACATCAAAACCATCTGAACAAGTAGTTTATATGACTTTTGGTGTGGCAATTGCAATGTTTCTTATCTTACCAATTATTGGACTTATTGTTGCAAAACTTATAAGAGCAGATAAAAAACAACAAGGGCTATATGCATTTATGATGACATTTTCAAACATAGGATTTATGGGCTTTCCTGTAATATCTTCATTGTTTGGTTCGACTGCAGTCTTTTATACAGCAATTATAAATATAATTTTTAATATCACTTCATTTTCTATTGGAGTTATATTGTTAAGATATGGTGGAGGAGCAAAGGCAAAATTTAATATTCAAAAACTTTTGACACCGGGTGTACTTTTTTCTGCATTAGCTATTGTGATTTATGCATTTAATATACAGTTTCCGGCAGTTGTTTCAAATACAATAGACAGAATAGGCTCTACAACTACACCATTAGCTATGTTGCTTATGGGTTCAACTCTTGCAACAATGAATCTTATTCAGATATTTAATGAAGGAAGAGTATATTTATTCTGCATCATAAAGCAGATTATTATTCCTATTATTGTTTATCCAACTGTAAAATATTTCGTCCATGATTCATTGTTGTTTGGAGTTGTTATGGTTCTTCTAATGATGCCTGTTGCAACTAATGCTATAATGTTCTCTATAGAGTGTGAAGGAGATGAAAAACTGGCAGCAAAATCAGTGTTTATTTCCACGGTGCTTTCGCTATTTACCATTCCTGCACTTATGTATTTCCTGAAATTAATATAATAGCGTTTTGAATTTATAAAGTTAGTACGTTCATAGGTATCTTCAAGTATTTTTAGAGGCATATGCCTCTAAAAATACTAAAAGATATCTGTGGACACATTAACCTTATAAATTTAAAACATGCTTGCAGATAGAAAAACAAATAAACAATACGTTATTATATGTTTGTGAGGTAAACACTTTACATAAATGAATTTCTCTGCTAAACTTCTAATATCTTAATCTTAATCTAAATTTATTTCACTTTGGTTTCTTAATTGATTCCCATAAGTTTATGTTTTGTAAAATTAAAAGTGCCGCAATACACGGCGTAGAAATGAAAGAAATAAATGTTGAAGTAGACATTAGTGATGGACTTCCTAGTTTTGATATGGTGGGGTTACTTAACTCTGAAGTAAAAGAGTCAAGAGAACGTGTTCGTACTGCTGTAAAGAATATAGGAATTGCGATTCCTCCAAAAAGGATTACTGTAAGTCTTTCACCTGCAAATGTTAGAAAAATGGGAAATTTTTTTGATTTGCCAATTGCAATAGGTATCTTAAAATCATTGGGTGTGGTTGGTGAAAGGGATTTTAAAGATACTGTTATAATTGGTGAATTAAGTCTGGATGGACATGTAAATCCAATTGAGGGTGTTATTACCATAGTATATGATGGCTTATTAAAAGGGTATCGTAGATTTATTGTTCCGAAAGAAAATGCAAAAGAAGGATGTGTTGTAGAAGGCGCCATGGTATATGGTGTGGAATCACTTAAAGATGCAATTGACCTGATAAACAATGATTTTGACAGAGAGTGTGAAAAGATAAATATAGAAAAAATAATCGAATCATATGTAGAGGAAATAGCAGACTTTGCGGATATATCAGGGCATGAACTTGCTAAAAGAGCTGCAATCATAGCTGCATGTGGAATGCATCATATGTTGTTGGTAGGTCCGCCAGGTTCGGGCAAATCTATGCTTGCATCCAGAATAAGCGGAATTATGCCAAAACCAAATATTGATGAGTGTATAGAGATAACAAAAATTCACTCAGTGGCAGGTAAATTAAATGGAAAACCTTTGATAATAGAGAGACCATTTAGAGCACCACATCATACGGTGACAGAACCTGCTCTTATAGGAGGAGGGGGAATTCCAAGACCTGGTGAAATATCATTGGCACATAAAGGTGTACTGTTTCTTGATGAACTTGCTGAATTTAGAAATGATACCATAGATGTTTTGAGGGAACCATTAGAAAATGGGAAAATTTCCATCAGCAGAATTAATGGTGTGTATGATTTTCCAGCATCGTTTATGCTTGTTGCAGCCACAAATCCCTGTAAATGTGGATATTATCCTGATAGGACAAGGTGTAATTGCACAGAATATCAGGTGAAAAATTATCTTGGAAGAATAAGTGGTCCTATTTTAGACAGAATTGATATGTGTGTAAGTATGCAGGGGATTAATATTGAAGAACTCACTTCGGAAAACAAAGGAATGCCCACAGATGAAATGAAAGCTATTATTCAAAAGGGGCGAAATATGCAGATTAAGAGATATAAAAATTTTCAAACATTTAATGGAAAAATACAGTCAAAGGATATAAAGAAATTTTGCCTTATTGATAAGTCTGCAAATGAAATCTTAAATATGGCTTATAAAAAACTCCGATTGAGTGCAAGATCATATAATAAAGTATTAAAAGTTGCAAGGACAATAGCTGATATAGATGAAAGTGAAATGATTGAGAAAAGACATATCGCAGAAGCATTGGGATACAGGTTTGATAGTCTTTATAAGTAGACAGTTTCAGTTTTAATAGGAAATATACATAATTAAAAGGAGGTATTATATATGACAGAATATGAATATATGCTTTGGTTGTGCCATATAGATGATATGTGGCATATAAAAATGCAAAGATTATTAGAATGTTTTGGCAGCGCAAAAGAAATATTTGAGGCAAAAGAAGAAACAATATATAAAGCATTAAGAAAAATTTCAGATATATATGGAACAAAAATTGATATTGAACTTGAAACGGGGAAAATACAAACAGCAAAGAGAAATATAAAAAATATAAACAATATTATCCAAAATATGAATAAAAAAGATATTAGCTTCACATATTATGGTCTTGGGAATTTTCCTAAAAGACTGAAACTCATTAGTGAGCCTCCGATGGTTTTGTTTTATAGAGGAGAATTACCAAAAGAAGGGGAGAAAGCTTTGGGTATTGTGGGTGCGAGAGCGTGTACCGAATATGGTAAGAGTATTTCAAGAAAACTGGCGGCTGAGGTTTCAAGATATGGAATAAATATAATAAGCGGGATGGCAAGAGGTATTGATTCTATGGCGCATATTGGATGCCTTGATTCTGATTGTAAAACTTATGCCGTTTTGGGATGTGGTGTTGATATATGTTATCCCTGTGAAAATATTGAATTATATGAGAATATAAGACATAAAGGAGGAATAATATCAGAATATCCACCAGGAGCAAGACCGCTAGCATATCGTTTTCCATTGAGAAATAGAATAATATCCGGATTATCTGATGCTGTTGTTATGATAGAGGCAAAGGAAAAAAGTGGTTCTTTTATAACGATTGATCATGCTCTTAGTCAGGGAAAAACTGTTTATGCTTTACCGGGAAGAGTAACTGACCCGTTAAGTATCGGGTGTAATAGGCTGATATTGGAAGGTGCAATTCCGCTTATAAATTCAAAACAGATTGTGGATGAACTGATGCCGGATAGTTTTATTAAAAATAAAAAAAATAATATTTTCCTTGAAAAAGAATATGAAGTGGTGTATAGTTGTCTCGATTTGCAACCAACATCGGCAGAGAAATTGGCGAAAAGGTTGAATATATCAATCCCTGAAATATACGAGAAATTGTTATATTTAGAAATGAATGGATTGATATTAGAATCATCAAAGGGACAGTTTATAAAGAAATTTTAGTATTTTTAGAAAGAGATGAGAGTGTATGGCAAAATATTTTGTTATAGTGGAATCACCTGCTAAAGTAAAAACAATTAAAAAATTCTTAGGTAAAAATTATGAAGTTGCTGCATCAAATGGACATATTAGGGATTTGCCAAAGAGTACTCTTGGCGTTGATATAGCAAACGATTATGAACCAAAATATATAACTATAAGAGGAAAAGGGGATAAACTTGCAGAGCTAAAAAAACAGGTTAAAAAGGCTGATGTTGTATATCTTGCAACTGATCCGGACCGTGAAGGAGAAGCTATATCGTGGCATCTTGCAAATGCACTAAAGCTTGATTCGTCAAAAATGAAAAGAATCACTTTTAATGAAATAACTGAAAATGCTGTAAAGGATTCACTTAAAAATCCAAGAGAGATTAATATGAATCTTGTGGATGCACAGCAGGCAAGAAGAGTTCTTGACAGAATGGTTGGTTATGGAATTAGTCCTCTTTTATGGACAAAGGTAAAGAGAGGATTAAGTGCAGGAAGAGTACAGTCTGTTGCACTTAGAATGATTTGTGACAGAGAAGATGAAATAAATGCTTTTATTCCGGAGGAATACTGGACATTGGAGGCATGTCTTGATATAAAAGGTGAAAAGAAACCTTTAGTTGCAAAGTTCTACGGTGACAAATCAGGAAAAAGGACAATTACAAGTGGAGCTGAACTTGATAAAATTGTAAAAGAAATAAAAAAGGGAAAATTCAAAGTTGTTGATATAAAGAACAGCGAGAGAATTAAGAAAGCTCCAATTCCATTTACAACATCAACATTACAGCAGGAAGCATCAAAAACCCTGAATTTTTCAACACAAAAAACTATGAGACTGGCACAGCAGCTTTATGAAGGTGTTGATATAAAAGGAAAAGGTACAATCGGTTTGATTACTTATTTACGTACTGATTCTACACGTATTTCAGAAGAGGCAGATAAACAGGCCAGAGCGTTCGTTGAAAGTAATTATGGTAAAGAATTTGTTGGAAAAACAGATGAATCTAAGAAAAGTACAAATAAAATACAAGATGCACATGAAGCTATCAGACCAACAAATATAGAGCTTACACCTGCAAAGATTAAAGATGAACTTTCAAGAGATTTATTTAGATTATATCAGCTTATATGGAAGAGATTTACAGCATCACGTATGTCTGAAGCAAAATATGAGACAACATCAGTAAAAATAGAGTGTGCATCATATTTATTTAATGTTTCAACATCTAAAATTGCATTTGATGGATTTATGTCCGTTTATGTTGATTCTGATGATGAAAAACCAGAGTCGAATACTGTACTTAATAAGATAACAAAAGACACAGAGCTTAAGCTTACTGATGTAGAAAAAAAACAACATTTTACTCAGCCACCAGCTCATTATACAGAAGCTGCTCTTGTTAAAGCGTTGGAAGAACAGGGAATTGGAAGACCAAGTACTTATGCACCAACAATAACGACAATTATTGCCAGAAGATATGTTGCAAAAGAAAATAAAAATCTTTATGTTACTGAACTTGGTGAAGCAGTGAATAATATTATGAAGACTGCATTTACAGCTATTGTTGATACAAGCTTTACTGCAAATCTTGAATCATTACTGGATATGGTTGAAGAAGGACTTGTTGCATGGAAAACAGTAATTAGAAACTTCTATCCTGACCTGGATGAGGCGATTAAAAATGCAGAGAAAGCACTGGAAAAAATAGAAATACAAGATGAAGAGACAGATGTAGAATGCGAATTATGTGGAAGAAAAATGGTAATCAAATATGGCCCACATGGTAAATTCCTTGCATGTCCTGGATTTCCAGAATGCAGAAATACATTACCTTATTTTGAAAAAATCGGGGTTGCCTGTCCTAAATGTGGCAATGACATAGTAATTAGAAAGACTAAAAAGGGTAGAAAATTCTACGGTTGTGTAAACAACAATGAATGTGATTTTATGTCATGGCAGAAACCAATTGAGAAAAAGTGTCCACAGTGTGGAAGTTATATGGTAGAAAAAGGCAATAAAATTGCATGTGCAGATGAAAACTGTGGATATGTTGGAGAAAAAGAGTAATTATGATAAATATACAATTACTGGACAAAACAAGAAAGATTAACAAACTATTACACGATAATGATTCTTCAAAATTATCTTTTTGTGATATTTCAAATGTTTTATCGGATATTTTGGACTCACATATATACGTAATAAGCAAAAAAGGTAAAGTTCTCGGTATATGTAGAGATAAAAAACAGGAAGAAATAGAGGACTTTTCTAGTTTGAAAATTGGAAAGATAATTGATAAAAATTTCAATGAGCGTTTATTAAGTATATTGTCAACAAAAGAAAATGCAAATCTATTAACATTAGGATTTGATGAAGAGAATGCCAATAGATTCAGTGCTATTGTCACACCAATAAATATGGCAGGAGAGAGACTTGGAACACTATTCATTTATAAGGAAAATGCTCAATATGAAATAGAAGATATAATTCTGTCGGAGTATGGTACAACAGTGGTAGGACTTGAAATGCTCAGGTCTGTTAGTGAAGAAAATGCAGAAGAGGAAAGAAATTTTAAAAAGATAAAATCAGCCATTGGTACATTATCTTTTTCGGAGCTTGAAGCAGTAAAACATGTCTTTGATGAACTGGAAGGACAAGAGGGGATGATTGTTGCAAGCAAGATTGCTGACAGAGCAGGAATTACAAGATCAGTTATTGTAAATGCAATAAGAAAGTTTGTAAGCGCAGGCGTAATAGAAGCAAAATCATCGGGTATGAAAGGAACATATATAAAGGTTCTGAATGAAAATCTTACCGATGAACTAAAAAAATATATATAAGTACTTTATAACCATTCAGAATATTCCGATAAATATTCTAGAATGTTTTTTTGTTGCACAAGACTGGCAAGCACTATCATGCTTGCATGAAATAGTATTTGCCGGTCGTAAGAACATGGAGCGCAATAGTGCGGAATGTTTGCGTGCAAAATCGAGTAGGTGTCAGCCTACTCGATTGTATAAAAACACAACATAATGTGATTTTGGTAACAATATACTACAAAATATGCTTGATATTTTACTATAATAAAAGTATAATACATATAGTTATTTTGGGCAATTATGCGTACTTACGGAAAGGAGAACACTATGATTAGTTCAAATGCCTACAACTACATTGATGTGCTTACAAAGGCTGCAGATGCTTCATGGAAAAGAAATGAGATATTATCTAATAACATTGCGAATAATGATACACCAGGTTATAAGAGAAAAGATGTTTCCTTTGAGAGCTATCTATTAGAAGAACTTGCTAGTGGTTCAAATACCTCCCTTAGAAAAAAAGTGGATGGTGTTGATTTGTCTGTAATTAATCCGACAGTATATACTGATTTTTCAAATATGTCGTACAGACTAGATGGAAATAACGTGGATATTGATACCGAGAACGTTGAACTTGCATCTAATCAGATAAAATATGATGCATTACTAGACAGCATTAAGTATGAATTCAATATGTTGAAGGCTGCTATGCAGAGATAGGAGGTAGTGTAATATGGGTTTATTTACATCATTTGATATCAGTGGTTCAGGTATGTCAGCACAGAGACTGCGTACTGATATTATTTCTCAAAATATAGCAAATGTTAATACAACAAGTACAAGTACGGGAGAACCTTACAGAAGAAAAACAGTTGTGTTTGAAGAAAAGGGAGTACAAAGCTTTGGCGAAGTGCTTGCTTCTACAGCTGGACTTGTTGGAAGCGGTGTAAAGGTTACAAGTATAGTTGAGGACCATGTGACACCAATGAGTATGGTATATGATCCTTCTCATCCTGATGCAGATGAGAATGGATATGTTACATATCCAAATGTAAATGTTGTAACAGAAATGACAAACCTTATTGATGCTTCAAGATCATATGAAGCAAACGTAACAGCATTTAATGCATCAAAGGCAATGGCATCAAAAGGACTTGAAATAGGCCAGCAATAATATAAAAGGATTTTAATTTCGTAGAAAACATGTATTAAAGTACTTGGGAGGAGATTATGGCAGACGTTTCAGGATTAACAGGCGTTGGGGCAGATTTATATAAATCAGCTATATCAAAGATATATAGTCAGAGCAACAATGCTACTAAAGCTACATCGGAGAGTGATAACGATTCATTCACGCAAATTTTCTCATCAGCGTTGAATCTTATTAATGAGACTGACTCATTGGCTGCAAAAGCAGAAAAGGCAGAAATTGATTTTTCCTTGGGAAATGCAGATAATACACATGATGTAACAATCGCACAGCAAAAAGCATATCTTTCATTACAATATACGGTTGCCGTGAAAAATGCATTACTTGAGGCATATAAAGAAATTATGAACATACAAATCTAGGGGTAACCGGAAATGAACGAGAGACTCAAAGAATACCAAGTAAAATTGGTTGAATTTTGGAATAAATATACAAAGAAACAAAAAGCATTGGTGATAAGTATTACATTGACAGTGGTTATCGCTATTGTTTTATTATATATGGTTCTTAGCAGAACAGAGTACGAAGAATTAATCACCTGTGAAGATGCTACAACGGCAGCTAGTGTTACAGAGACACTTACTACAGAGAATATAAAGTATACAACATCTTCAGATGGACTTACAATTTATGTTGATGGTGATAAACTTGTGGATGCTGAATATGCTATCGCACAAGAAGGTCTTACTGCAACAGGATATACAATGGATTCGTACATTGCGAATATGGGATTTTCTACAACGTCAGAGGACAGAGAAAGATTATACCAGAAGTATCTTGAAGATAAGATTAAGGAAACAGTTGAGTCATTTAGTTATGTAAAAAGTGCATATATTCAGATGACAATTCCATCAAAGAAATTATCTGTTCTTAATGCAAATGAAGAAACTTCAGTAGCTGTAAAGCTTACATTAAGTTCAGCAATTCCTGATGGTGCAGCTGAATCTATGGCCAAATATCTTGCAACAGCAGTAGGAAATTCTTCAACTGCAAATGTTACAATTATTGATTCAGAAGGAAATACTTTATTTGAAGGACAGGAAGAAGTATCTGATGGCTCTGGGGCATTAAGTAATAAAGTTCAGAATCAGATTTATGACAGATTCTATGATGAAACAGTTAATAAAGTTTCTAAAGCTCTTTCAACTACTCAGATGTTTAACACAATAACAGTAGTTCCAAATCTTGATGTTGATTTTAGCTTTGTTGATGTAGTTGATACAAAGTATTATAATGATGACAAAGTATTATATAGTGATTATAGTTATGAATCTACAGGTGCTTCAGGAAATGGTGGAATTCCTGGAACAGATTCAAATGATGATGACACAACCTACTACATTCCTACAGGGGATGGCACAACAAGCAGTGTGTCTATTAATAAACATGAATATGCTGTGAGTAATACAGTTACTCATAAAGAGGGTCAAAAAGGTACACTGGATAAGCAGAATTCCTCAATATCTGTTGTTGTGAATAAATATGCAATTTACAATCAGGATATACTTACAGAGGCCGGTGAACTTGATGATATCACTTGGGAAGAATATAAAGCTGCACATTCTGAAATTATTGCGCTTGATGTTCCAGAAGGAATAATTGCTATGATTTCAGATACTACAGGTATTCCGGAAGCTAATATCTCTTTCCTCAGTTATCAGGTGCCATTGTTTGAAGCATCTGAGGATAATAGTGGATTTGTTGCAAATATATTACCTATTATCTTGGCATTGGTAATACTTGCATTATTAGCATTTATAGTATGGAGAAGTCTTAGACCTATTGAGGTTAATGAAATTGAACCTGAACTTTCAGTAGAAGAGTTGCTTACAGCAACAAAAGAAAAACAGGTACCGGTTGAGGATATTGATCTTGAAGAAAAATCTGAAACCCGAAAAGCAATTGAAAAATTTGTTGATGAAAATCCGGAAGCAGTTGCCTTATTACTTAGAAATTGGTTGAATGATGATTGGGATTAAAGTGGAGGTTTGTTTATGTCTTATAATAAAAATACTCAGGCGAATGATGATTTATTGGGAACAACAAAAGCCGCAATATTACTTATTTCGTTAGGCCCTGAAAAATCAGCAAAAGTTTTTAAACATCTGAAAGAAGAAGAAATTGAGCAGTTGACACTTGAAATTGCAAATACGCGAAGTGTATCTCCTCAGATAAAAGAGGATGTTATGAATGAGTTCTATCAGGTGTGTCTTGCACAGCAGTATATTGCTGAAGGTGGTATAGGATATGCAAAAGAGCTTCTTGAAAAAGCACTTGGACAAGATAAGGCTCAAGATGTTATTTCTAAGCTTACAGCATCATTGCAGGTGCGTCCATTTGAATTTATTAGAAAGACAGATCCTTCGCAGTTGTTAAACTTTATTCAGGACGAACATCCACAGACAATTGCTCTTATTTTGTCATATCTTCCATCATCTCAGGCATCAATGCTTATTTCGGCTCTTCCGCTTGAAAAGCAGTCAGATGTTGCTAAACGTATTGCAAAGATGGATAGAACATCACCTGATATTATCAAGGAAGTTGAAAGGGTATTAGAAAAGAAACTTGCATCACTTGTTAATCAGGATTACACAATTGTTGGTGGTGTTGATGCAATTGTTGATATCCTCAATAGTGTTGATAGAGGAACAGAAAAACATATTATGGAAAATCTCGAAATCGAAGAGCCAGAGCTTGCTGATGAAATCAGACGTAAGATGTTCGTATTTGAAGATATTCTTTTACTTGATGATAAAACAATTCAGAGAGTATTGCGAGAAGTTGATAATGCAGATCTTGGAATTGCACTCAAGGGTTCAAATGAACAAGTTCAGGCTACGATATTTAAGAATCTATCTAAACGTCTTGCTGAAATGATAAAGGAAGATATGGAATTTATGGGTCCAGTTCGTATGAAGGATGTTGAAGAGGCTCAGCAGAAGATTGTTAATATTATCAGAAAACTTGAAGATACTGGCGAAATAATCATTTCGCGTGGTGGAGGTGACGAGTTAATTGTCTAATTTATATAAATCCACATATGTGAATTGTGATAATAACGAAAAAAAAGTAGTAGATAGTAATGATATTATCTCGCAAAAGATTATTAAAATAAAAGAGGCTTTTGAAAAACAGAATCTGGATAGAGACAGCAATGATGGGTTTACACTTGGCCTTGATGCAGAACATGTTGAAGAACTGATTAATGATTCCGAATATGAAGAATATGAGGATTCATATGAAGATGAAGAGAGTGAAAAACATTCTGATGAACAAAGCTCAAAGAGAGCAGATCAGATTATCGAAGAGGCAAATATCAGATCATCTCAGATTATTGCTGAGGCTCAAGAAAGAGCTAATGAGATAATTAATGATGCTATGACAAGAGTCAAAGAAAGCTTTGAACAGGCAAAAGAACAAGGTTATAGTGAAGGCTTGGAAGAAGGAACGAAACAAGGTGCAAAACAGATAGAATCCATGAAGGCAGAAGTTGAAGAGGAAAGAAAACAGCTGGAATCTGACTATAAGGAAAAGGTAAAAAAAATAGAGCCGGAGCTAATAGATGTACTTCTAAAAATCTTTTCGGAAGTGACAAAAGTTCTTGGCGAGAATAAAAAAGAACTAATCGTAACCTTGGTTAATAGTGTAATGAGTGGAACAGAAGTAAGTAAAAATTACATTATAAAAACAAGCAGAGATGATGCAATCTTTTTAAGGGAAAATAAAGATAAAATATATGGTTCTGTAGGAAGAGATATCAATATAGAAATTGTAGAAGATCCTACAATGAAAAGAAGTCAGTGTCTTATTGACACAGATATGGGTATATTTGATTGTAGTCTCGATATACAGCTGGAAAATCTTATTGATGATATCAAAATATTAGCATGTCAGGGCGTAGATTATTTTAACTAAATGTTAGAAAATTACGTCCAGTTTTATAGATTTGGAGAAATAAAATGTCATTTGTAAATACAGCTAAATATTACAGCCTTTTAGAAAAAAACTTTACAACTAAACTTGGAAAAGTATCTAAAATAGTTGGACTTACAATTGAATCAATAGGTCCTGATGCGAATCTGAATGATGTATGTACAATTATTTCAAAAGATAATCCTTCGCAGACGGTGCAGGCTGAGGTTGTAGGATTTAAGGATAAGAGAATTCTTCTTATGCCTTTTGAAAGCGTTGATGGAATTGGACCGGGAAGTATTGTTAAAAATACAGGAAGCGTTTTAAATATATCCATTGGAAATGATATACTTGGAAAAACAGTGGATGGTCTTGGACGACCTCTTGACGGAAGTGAAATAAAGGATAGCGTACAAAAAGTAGTTGAAGCAGCACCACCTGATCCTATGTCAAGAGAGATTATTTCTGAGATTTTGCCACTTGGAGTAAAGGCTGTAGATGGTCTTATTACTGTTGGAAAAGGACAAAGAATAGGAATATTTGCAGGTAGTGGTGTTGGAAAGAGTACATTGCTTGGTATGTTTGCAAGAAATACAAAAGCAGATGTTAATGTAATAGCTTTAATTGGAGAGCGTGGAAGAGAAGTTAGGGAGTTTATTGAACGAGATTTGGGTGAAGAGGGTATGAAACGTAGTGTTGTAGTTGTTGCAACATCGGATAAACCTGCCCTTATAAGAAATAAAGCTGCAAAAACAGCAACAGCAATTGCAGAATACTTTAGAGATCAAGGAAAAGATGTCCTTCTTATGATGGATTCCCTTACCCGATTTTCAATGGCACAGAGAGAGATAGGACTTGCGTCGGGTGAACCACCTGTTACAAGAGGATATCCACCCAGTGTTTATAGCGAGATGCCAAAGCTTCTTGAAAGAGCAGGGACATCTGATAAAGGCTCTATAACAGGCCTATATACAGTATTGGTAGATGGTGATGATTTTAATGAACCAATTACAGATACAGCAAGAAGTATTCTTGATGGTCATATTATGCTTTCCAGAAAGCTTGGACATAAGAATCATTATCCTGCAATAGATGTATTACAAAGTATTTCCAGAGTAATGAGTCAGATTGTATCAAAAGAGCATAAAAAAGCAGCAGGAGAACTGAAAAATATACTTGCAAGCTATAATGAAGCGGAAGATCTTATTAATATTGGTGCATATAAAACAGGCTCAAATAAAAATATAGATTATGCTATTTCAAAAATTGATCAGGTTAATAGTTTTCTTAAACAAGGAACTGATGAGAAGTTTTTGTTTGATGAAGAATTGAAGATGCTTTTTGATATTTTTAACGATTAAAACATCAAAAGATAATTTTTCAGGTTTGCTTGCATACAGGTGTAATAATTATTTTTTGACTTAAACGAATAGGTGATTTTTATGGCGAAATTTCATTACAGAATGCAAAATATTCTGGATATAAAAGAAAAACTTGAATCACAGGCAAAGACTGAATTTGCAAAAGAACAAGAAAATTTAAGACAGGAAGAGCTTAAGCTTTCTGCTATTTATGCCGATATAGAGAAATATGAGGAGAGAATAAGGCAGATGGGGCAGCAAAAGCTGGATGTCTTCGAATTAAAAAGATGCAATAATGCCATAAAGATAAAAAAGTATGAGGCAAAGAATCAGAAGGTAAAAATCAAACAGGCAGAACAGAAACTCGATATTGTTAGAGCAAAACTAAACAAAGTTATGGTTGAGCGAAAAACACAAGAGATTTTAAAAGAAAGAGCCTTTAATGAGTTTAAAAAAGAACTGGAAGAACAGGAAAGCAAAGAAGTCGATGAAATTGTAAGCTTTCAGTTTAGTAGACTTAAGTAATTTAGGAGACGCAAAATGGCAATAGATGAATTAGATGATAACATTGAAGAAAAAAAATCAGGTAAAATAAAAATAATACTTATTGGGATATTATTTTTGGTTGTATGGCTTGGAATATTTTGTGTATTAGTTAAGCTTGATGTAGGTGGATTTGGAAGTTCAGTAATGAGACCATTATTTAAGGATGTTCCGGTAATCAATAAGATACTACCAGATGATAAAACAGAAGGAACAAGTGAGTATCCTTATAAAAGCTTAGCCGATGCAATTACATATATCAAAGAATTAGAATTAGAACTCCAGACATATAAAGATACTATAAAAGATAACGAAGAGTTAATTGCAGAACTTCAGTCAGAAATAGACAGACTTAAGGCTTTTGAATTAAGTCAGGAAGAATTCGAAAATTTAAAAGAGCAGTTTTACAATGAAATTGTTTTTGGAGAAAATGCACTTTCATATGAAAATTACAAACAGTACTATGAAGCAATAAATCCAGATTATGCAGAAGAGTTATATAGACAGGTGCTGGAAAAGTATATGTATGATACCAGATACAAAGAACTTGCCGATGCATACGCTGCCATGAAACCAAAAAAAGCTGCTGCAGCATTATATGAAATGACGGGTGATCTGGATAAAGTTGTTGCAATACTAAAAAATATGGAAACTGATCAGAGGGCAGCAGTACTTAATGAATTAAGTGATATTGATGCAGTATTCTGCGGTAAGATTACAGTTATGTTGGCTCCTTAGTGAGTGAACATTTTTATAAAAAATATAAACTGTAAAATAAAAGAAAGGAGGGAGAAGAAATGGTTAGTGCAAGCGTAAATCCGTCACAGACTTTGATGAAGAATATGTACAACGAATCTAAAAGTGAAGTAAAAGAAACAGATTCATCAGAAAATTCATTTGCTTCCAATCTTAAGAAAACATCAAAAGTTTCAAAGAAGCAGACTGATGAAAAGGTTACAGAATCTGAATCTAATGATGTAATTAAGAATTATGATAAGGCTTTTGAAAAAATCAAAGAAGAAATGAAAAAGTCGAAAATAGTATCAGGTAATGTTAGTGAAATAACATATATGCCACAACTGCAGATAGTTGATATTGCAAATCAAACTGATATACAGAGTAACAATTCTGAAATTAAGGCTGAAATAGCTGATGTACTTGGTGTTTCAGTTTCAGAAGTTGAAACTGTACTTAAGGATATGAATATTTCGGTATATGATTTGAAAGATGAAAATAATCTTAAAGGATTAATATCAGAGATAAAAAATATTGAAGACGAATTTGAACTGCTTACAAATAATGAACTATATAGTGATTATAGGAAAGCATTCGAAGAAATCAGTGAAAAACTTTTAGATTTTGAAACAGTAAAGACAGTTGAAACTACTGATGTGGATAATGAACTTGTAGAAGAAACATTAATTGCAGATGAAATGTTACCAAATGAAAGTAATGATAAAAATACTTTTGAAAAAGAAAATGTAAGTGATGAAGAAACTGTTTTTGAAATTGATGGTTTAGAAATTAATCAGAAAATTAAAGAAAACATTACATCAAATAATGAGTTTTCATCGGAGTTAAACAAAAACAACGACAATCAAATGGAAAACAAAGATGTATCGTTTGTTAATATCAAAAATGATAATGTTGTAAATGATATTTCAGATGCTATTATTGAAGCCACAGGTGATGTGAATGAAGCAGATGTTGTTTCTCAGATTATTGAACAGGTTAAAACACAAGTTAAACCCGGGATTTCGTCTATAGAAATGCAGCTTTATCCAGAACATCTTGGTAAGGTTTCTATTCAGGTGGTTTCAAAAGATGGAATTGTATCGGCAGAAATTTCAGCACAGACTGAAGCTGCAAAGAAAGCAATTGAAGGTCAGCTTACAATACTTAAGGATAATCTTAATAATCAGGGTATTAAAGTTGAAGCTGTTGAAGTTACAATTGCTGGACATGGATTTGAAGAAAATCTTGAACGAGACAATAGAAATCAGGATGAAGCTTCAAAGGGTTCAAAACATGTTAGAAAAAGTCTGCTAGATGAATTAAATGGAATTGATTCTTTAGATGAAACAGAAGAAGTGAAAATGGAAACTATCGGAAACACAGTAAGTTATAAAGCATAAGAGGTGATATAATGGGAAATGTTTTAGGAGTAAATAATGGTCAGCTCGATCAGGTAGAACAGTCAAAGACATATCAGGTTGAGGATAAAACAGGAACAAGTAATCTTGGGAAAGATGCTTTTTTACAGTTACTTGTGGCGCAGTTACAGTATCAGGATCCTTTATCTCCACAGTCAAATGAAGATTTTGTAAGCCAGTTAGCACAATTTTCTTCTTTAGAAGAAATGCAGTCGATGACAAGCAGCCTTGCAAATTCGCAGGCATTATCTTTAGTTGGTAAAAATGTAATTATAGAGGTTGGAAAATCACAGGGACTTGCAACTACGACTACAATTGGTGGATATGTTGATTATGTTCAGATGATAGAAGGAAAAGCATATTTATCGATTAATGGTCAAAAATATGATTTTGAAGACCTTGATTCGGTAATTGATGAGTACTATTTGGCTGAACAGATTAAAAATGAACAGGAAAAGGAACAGTAAAACTAGTTCTTGTATGAAAGGTGGATTTGTATGGAACCTATAAATAAATTTCAATCAACATCCATCGAACAAATTGCAAATAAATACTTAAGTAAAAAAGAAAATGTGTCGATAAATAAGTCAAATACAAATCAAAGTTTTAATGAAATTCTTAAATCTAAAGCATTTGAAAGTATTGACAAAACGACAGAACTAAAATTTTCAAAGCATGCAAGTGAAAGGCTTATGGATAGAAACATAACCCTTACTCCGGAGCAATTTGAACGATTGGAAACGGGAACAAAAAAGGCAGAAGAAAAAGGCATAAAAGAGTCATTAGTGATTATGGATGATATGGCATTTATCGTGAATATAAAAAATAATACAGTTGTAACTGCCATGGATCAAAAATCAAATAATGAAAATGTATTTACAAATATTGATGGAGCCGTAATTATATAGCTGGACCTATATGGAAGCTATAATCTCCGAATGACAGAAGAGATTAAACGGCATTTTAAGGAGGTCATTCATTATGATGAGATCATTATACTCTGGTGTAGCAGGTTTAAAAGTACATCAGACACGTATGGATGTTATTGGTAACAACATTGCCAATGTAAACACAGTAGGTTTTAAGTCACAAAGAGTTAATTTTAGTGAATTGTTTTACCAGACAACACAGTCTGCATCGGGACCTAATGCTGAAACAAGCACAGGTGGTCAGAATGCAAAACAGATTGGTCTTGGTACAAGTGTTGCCCAGATTTCTACAAATATTTCAGGTGAAGGCGGATCACAGTCCACAGGAAATGCACTTGATTTGAAGATTAATGGAGATACATTCTTTGTTATTCAGTCAGGCGGAGCAAGATATTTTTCAAAAGCTGGTAATTTCACAACAGATGCATATGGTAACCTTGTAACTGGAAATGGTGGATATGTAATGGGATATACGGCGGCAAGAGACGAAAAAACGGGAGATTTCGTACTTCAGACAGATGAGCTTCGACCTATTTCAATCTATAGTGAAATATACGACAAAACAGCTCCTGCGCAGACAACAGAAGCTACAACAACTGGTAATATCAATTCAGAAGATGAAAAATTTACAGCAAATGGTGTAGGCTTTGTAACAACAGATCTTTCTGTATATGATAGCCTTGGAAATTTATACACTGTTCAGATGAGAATTGAACAGGATGCAGGCAGTACAACAGGATATAAAATGTATGCTGCAAAGGTGTTTAGAGGTACTGAAGAAGTTACAGGTGTTGAAGCAAAGTTTGAAGGTACTGACGTTGCAGATTATGTTGCAAAGGATGGAAATACTTATGGCGGTATTTCGCTTACATTTGATGGAACAACAGGTAAACTTACAGATACTTCAATTAAAAATATAAATCTTACGATTGTAGATGACACAGGAGCAGCTCTTCCAGCTTTTCAGGAACCTATAAATGTTGATTTTTCCACACTTACAACATATGGTGGAGAAACTAAACTTACATCTGAAAAAGGTAGTTTTGATAAGACTGGCGAAGGAAAAGCTGTAGGTACAATGATTTCCGTTGGTGTTCAGACAGATGGTAAGATTGTTGCATCATATAGCAATGGAGATACAGCATTTATTGGACAGATAGCAGTTGCACAGTTTGCAAATGCAGCAGGTCTTGAAAAGAGGGGCGATAACTTATTTGCACAGACGCTCAATTCAGGCGATGCAAATATTATGGGCGTAACAGCAGCTGGACAGGATATGTCAAGTGGTGTACTTGAAATGTCAAATGTAGATTTGGCGACAGAATTTACTGATATGATTGTTACTCAGAGAGGTTATCAGGCAAACTCAAGAGTTATTACAACGTCAGATACGATGATAGAAGAATTGTTGAATCTTAAGAGATAAAAATAAAAATGGAATTATAAAGGTCGGATGGCTTTAAAAATTAACTATTATTTATTAGTTGATGAAAAAAAAGCTGCCCGACTTTCAAGTTTTGAAAAAAATAATAAAAAAACGAAAAAAAAAGCATATTTTTGTTGGTTTCTAGGGAAAAGTATGTTAGAATAATATAGAATTATATTGAAAATGATTTAGTATGTCCAGTTATGGATTGTATATAAAAATACTACATAGGTAGGTGGAATATATGGATTTGGCTTCACTGATTGGTATAATCGGTGGTATTGTTTTGATAGTTATTGGTATCATCACTGGTGAGGAGGGGCCTGCAGCTCTTAAGAACTTTGGTGACTTTGTATCAATCGTTATTACACTCGGTGGTACAATGACAGGATTACTTACATCAAATACAATATCAGATTATATTAATGGTCTTAAATGCTTTACATTAGCCTTAAAAACACAAAAAGTTAATGAGGGTGAGACAATTAAAAAAATTATTGATTTATCAAATGTAGCTAGAAAAGAAGGATTACTTGCTCTTGAAGGAGCTGCGGCAGAACTTGATGATCAGTTTATGAAAAAAGGTGTTCTTTTAATAGTTGATGGTACTGATTCGGATTTGGTAAGAGCGATTCTTGAAACAGAACTTTCGTGTATTGAAACAAGACATAAAAAAGTTATTTCATTCTGGAATAATATGGCAGCCATGGGTCCTGCATGGGGAATGATTGGTACTCTTATTGGACTTGTTAACATGTTGAAAAATCTGGAAGATGCGTCTACGATTGGACCAAATATGGCGGTTGCACTTCTTACAACATTATATGGTTCTATGATTGCTAACTGGATTGCAACACCTGTTGCAAATAAGCTTTCAGTTAATAATGATATTGAAATAATGTTGAAAGAAGTTATGATAGAAGGACTTTTATCTATACAGGCAGGTGAAAATCCTAGAGTAATTGAAGAAAAACTCAAATCGTTCTTATCACCTAAGCAGAGAGATGTGCTTGGTCAAGAGGGTGGTGAATAGGAGTGGCAAAGAAAAAGAAAGAGCCGGAAGGCGGTGGCGGATCACCTGCGTGGATGTCTACGTTTAGTGATTTGATGAATTTATTGCTTTGTTTCTTCGTTTTACTTTTCTCAATGTCATCAATTGATGCTGAAAAGTTTGAAGAGGTTGTAGCGTCGTTACAATCGAGCTTTAGTATTTTTGATGGGGGAGCTACTTCTATTACAGAAGGTGATTTGATTTCAAGTGGAGTTAGTCAGTTAAATCAGTTTAATGATTATTTCAACAATATGGGTACAAATCAAGATGAAGATGTTGAGATGAACAAAGATACACTTGAGGCGTTTGAGGAATATCAGGAGCAGCAACAGCAGGAAGCATCTGAAAAGCTCGAAGAAGAGCTGGAAGAAAAGTTGGGAAACTCTGGACTGTTGAGCAATAATGATATAGAGATAGACATAACATCACAGTATGTTATGCTTACACTTAACGGAGCATTATTGTTTGATTCGGGAAGTGCCAATATAAAAGAAGGTGCAGAAAAGTTTATGGATAAACTTGGAGAGGTCCTTAAAACATATGATGGTTATAGTGTTCAGATTGTTGGACATACAGATACGGTTCCGATGGTGTCAAATGGAAAGTATTCGGATAATATGGAACTTTCACAAGGAAGAGCGTATAGTATTTTTAAATACTTGGTTGAAGTTAAAAATATGAATGCAGAACATATGGAGTGTACCGGAAGAGGTGAGTATGAACCAATTGCTTCTAATGATACAGCAGAAGGAAGAGCTCAGAATAGAAGAGTTGAAATTAGAATTTATAACGAACTGAGCAATATGCAGAAATAAACTGGAGGAATTGACTAAATGAAAAAAGGTTTGGTTAATATAATAATTTTAGTATTGGCTATTACAAATATTGTACTTAGTGCAATAATTGTTTTTGCAGTTGTTCCGGCAATGAACAATACCAATGATTTGGTAAAAAAAGTAGCAGAAGCTATAGATCTTGAAAAAGAAGGTAAGAATCAGGCGGCAGATGGTCTTAGTATTGATAATATTGATACATTTACCTTTACCGATAAACTTTTGATAAGTTTGAAACAGGGTGAAGACGGAAAAAGCCATTATGCTACATTTAAACTTACATTAACACTAGATAAGACGGATGAATCATACGAAGCATATTTAGAAAAGCTTAAAGCTAATGAAGCTTTGATGAAATCAGAAATAAATAAAGTGGTTTCTAAGTATACAAAGTATGAGGTTGAAAATAATCAGGAAGCAATTCTGGAAGAAATTGTTAAAAACCTAAGATTATTATTTGATGATACAACATTTATTTACAGTGCAGGATTTAGTGATTTTGTAACTCAGTAAAACCCATAGGAAGATAACCTAAGGGAGGTGAGGATTTTGGGTGAGGTACTATCACAAAATGAAATTGATAACCTGTTGAAAGCACTTAGTACAGGTGAGCTTGATGCAGATGACTATAAAAATAAAGACGAAAAACAGGTTAAGGTATATGATTTTGCAAGACCTTCCAAATTCTCTAAGGAACATTTAAGAACATTAGAGATAATTTTTGAACATTATGGAAGATTGTTGTATACAAACCTTCCTGCATACCTTAGAAAAAATATTCAGGTTGAAGTAATGAATTCGGAAGCAGTAGCATATTCAGAATTTTTAAATGCTTTATCAAATCCGGTTTTACTTGGCATAATCGATTTTGAACCATTGAAGGGAAATATTATTATGGAACTTGCTTCAAATCTTGGTTATGCAATAATAGACAGAATGCTTGGCGGAGAGGGCGTTTCTTTGGAAAAAAAGCGTGATTTCTCAGAAATAGAGATTATCATTATTGAACGAATAATGACTATCTGTGTTGATTTACTTAGGGAACCATGGCAAAATGTAGTGGCTATCAAGCCAAGACTTGTAAGAATTGAGACAAACCCTCAGTTCGCACAGATTATATCTCCACAGGAAATGATTGCTATCATTACTGTAAATTTACGAATAGGTGACGTAGAAGGACTTATGAATATATGCCTTCCATATATATGTTTGGAAGATGTAATGGATAAGTTAAATACAAAGTATTGGTTCTCTACTATGAAAGAAAAGGATGAGAATACATACGAAGATGCTATTGAATCACTTATTTCAAAGGCGGAGATTCCTTTAAGAGCAATGCTTGGAGGAAGCACAATTTCTGTAAATGACTTTGTAAATCTTCAAAAAGGAGATATTATTAAACTGGATGCACCAGTTGGACAGGAATTGGAAGTTTATGTAGGAAATATTAGGAAGTTTAAAGCACTTCCTGGTACATCAAATGATAACTACGCAGTAAGAGTTACATCAGTCATTAGGGAGGAAGAAGAATAGATGGACGGAATGCTATCACAAGACGAAATAAATGCATTATTAAATGCAATGGATTCGAGTGAAGACAGTTTCAGCAGTGATTCTGCAGATAATAGTCTAAGTTCGGGTAAAGAATATCTCTCTGACATGGAAAAGGATACTATGGGAGAGATTTCAAATATTAGCATGGGTACAGCTGCAACTACTTTGTCTTCCCTTGTTAATCAGAAAGTTGATATTACAACACCAACAGTTAGCTTTTCAACATGGAATGACTTGGTTTCTGAATATGACAGACCATGTGTATTCTTACAGATTTCATATAGAGAAGGATTAAATGGAAACAATGTCCTTATTTTAAAAGAAAGTGATGTAAAAATAATAGCAGATTTAATGATGGGTGGAGATGGTACAAATGTATCAGGCGAATTAGGCGAATTACATTTAAGTGCTATTTCTGAAGCAATGAATCAGATGATGGGTTCAGCATCCACATCGCTTTCGTCTATGTTAAATCTTAAAATTGATATCAGTCCACCTTCGGCAAGTTTGGTAGATTTATCAGATACCGTAGATGAAAATGATATATCAGATTTCTTAAAGGGTGATTTTGTAAGAATATCCTTTAGAATGACTATCGGCGATTTGGTTGATAGTGAAATAATGCAGTTATTCCCTATAGAGTTTTGTAAAACTCTATGTCATAAATTTGGTGTGGGTGAAGAGGAATCAGCAGCCGAAACAAGCACACCAGTAGCAGAGGAAACAAAAGCAACAGAGCCTATGATGGGACAGATGCCACAACAGCAGCCAATGGATCAGCAGCCAATGGGTGCTTATGGACAGATGCCTCAACAGATGGGTTATCCAATGCAAGGGATGCCACCAATGGGTTATCCAATGCAGGGAATGCCACAGATGGGGTATCAGGTGCAAGGTTATCCAATGCAGGGAATGCCACCAATGCCAGAAGTAAATGTACAACCAGTACAGTTTCAGGCATTTAATCCTGATTTGGTAGCAGTTAATCAGAAGGAAAACATCAATCTTATTATGGATGTTCCTCTTGAAGTAACTGTTGAACTTGGAAGAACAACTAAGTCAATTCAGGATATACTTGAATTTGCACCAGGTACAATTATCGAATTGAACAAAATTGCTGGTGAACCAATAGACGTACTTGTAAATGGCAAGTATGTTGCAAAAGGTGAAGTAGTAGTTATCGAGGAAAGTTTTGGTGTAAGAGTAACAGAAATTATAAAATAATTTTTAGGAGAGAAATGTTATGGCAAAAAATATATTAATTTGTGATGATGCAGCTTTCATGCGCATGATGATTAAGGATATTTTAACTAAAAACGGATATAACATAGCTGGAGAAGCTGAAAACGGTAAGATTGCAGTAGAAAAATATGCTGAAACAAAACCTGATTTAGTAATGATGGATATTACAATGCCAGAAATGGATGGAATACAGGCTCTTAAGAAAATTAAGGAAAATGATCCTGGTGCTACAGTAATTATGTGTTCAGCTATGGGACAGCAGGCTATGGTTATTGAATCAATACAGTCAGGGGCAAAGGATTTTATAGTAAAACCTTTCCAGGCAGACAGAGTATTAGAGGCTGTTAAGAAAGCAGTAGGTTAAATGGTAACAATATGAGTATTTTTGCAGCAGACGCAGTAATGAGTTTATTGCGATTAATTTCATTAATAATAGTTTTTATTATTGTTTTAGCAGTTACATATTATGTAACCAGATGGGTTGGTGGATATCAGAAGGAAAAATATTCCAAAGGTAACATCCAGATTGTTGAAGCTAGACAGCTTGGACAGAATAAATTTATTTATGTTGCAAAGATTGGAAATGATTATTTTGCATTATCTTCCGGAAAAGAGAATTTTTCAGTTATAGGGAAGCTGGACCCAGAGGGGCTTAGCCTCCCGGAAGATGATGCAAAAGAAAATGGACAGAATAGTTCTATAAAAGAACCCTTTAAAGATATTTTAAAAAGGGTTAAGGATTTAAAAAAATCTAAAGAGTAAAAGGTATAGAAAGATGAAAAAACATGTAAAAAAAATCTATAAAATACTGTGCCTTCTTCTTTTGATTTTCACTATTTCACTTGCATTTGGTGAAAAAACGTTGGCAGATGAAAATGATACAACAACTACAGAAGAAGCAACAATTGATACTTCTGGAAGTGATGTATTAGGAATTACAGTCTCAACAGATTCTGAGGGTATTAGCAGTGCATTAAAGATAGTTTTAGTGCTTACGGTCATTGCGTTATGCCCTTCTATTCTTGTTATGCTTACTTCTTTTACAAGAATATTGATTGTAATGCATTTTACAAGAAGTGCGCTAGGAACGCAGAGTGCACCACCAAACCAAATTCTCATTGGTATTTCCTTGTTTTTAACAATATTTATTATGTCACCGGTGTTTATGTCTATATATAATGATGCATATGTACCATTTGAAAATGATGAAATTACACAGGAAGAATTTTTTGAAGCAGCAATGGAACCACTTCGTGATTTTATGTTCAAAAATGTTGATGATAAGGATTTGGATTCAATGTGCCAGATTGCAAAGATTGAATCAGTTGAAACTCAAGATGACATCCCAACAACGGTTTTGATACCAGCATTTATACTAAGTGAATTAAGAATCGCCTTTTTCATAGGCTTCTTAATATATATACCATTTCTTGTAATCGATATGGTAGTATCGTCAGTACTTATGTCAATGGGAATGATGATGTTACCACCGACTACAATTTCAATGCCATTCAAAATATTGCTTTTTGTATTGGCAGATGGTTGGAACCTGATAATTGTTAACCTTGTTCAAACAATAGTTGTTTAGGAGGTCTTTATATGACAGTAGAAGCTGTATTAGATGTAGCCAGCGAAGCTATTTGGATTATTATTATTACATCTGGACCTCTGATATTAATATCACTTGTTGTTGGATTAATAATAAGTATTTTGCAGGCTGTAACTTCTATACAGGAACAAACTCTTACATTTGTTCCAAAGTTGATTGCAATATTTATTGGATTAATGATTTTGGGTTCATTTATTTTAAATACTATTGTTGAGTTTATGACTAATTTATGGTCTAGTTTTGGAGAATATATATAATGGATATTAATATTTCTATTTCTCAATTGAATTTAGAATATTTTTTTCTTGTATTGGTAAGAATAACTTCTTTTGTATATATTGCACCATTTTATGGTCAGACGAATGTGCCTCAGAGAATTAAGTTGGGGCTTTCTGTGTTTTTATCGATAATTATTTTTAATCTGACAAACGGACAGGTGCCAGAATATGACTCAGTACTTGAGTATGCTATTCTTGTAGTCAAAGAGAGCGTTGCCGGATTATTAATAGGTTTTTCTGCATATATTTCAAACACAATTATTTTATTTGCAGGTCGTATTATTGATACAGATATTGGTTTGTCAATGGCTCAGGTATTTGATCCGGCAACAAGATCTCAAGTTACAATTACTGGTTCATTTTATCAATACATATTGATGCTTATTATGATTGCATCTGATATGCATATTTTTTTATTGAATGCAATTGTTGATTCATTTTCACTTATACCTGTTGGTGGAATTGGTGTTAGGATGACAATGTATTCAACGTTTGTCGGATTTTTAAGAGACTATTTTCTTATTGGATTTAGAATAGTGTTACCGGTATTTACTGCAATATTAATTTTGAACTGCGCTATGGGTATTATGACAAAGATTGCTACATCAATACATATGTTTTCAATCGGAATCCAGATTAAGGTACTTGGTGGTTTTGCAATATTATTCGTAACAGTAGGATTGCTTCCAAGTATAGCAAACTTCATCTTTGAAGAAATGCAGGAAATGGTGATTTCAATTATGAAGGATATGACATAGTATGATAGATTATGAAAATACAGAGGTATTATTAAAACTTAATCTGCAGTTATTTGCAAAAGACGGACCAGGTGGAGAAAAAACCGAACCTGCAACACAGAAAAAGCTTGATGATGCCAGAAAAGAAGGGCAGGTAGCTAAAAGCAAAGAGATTGTTAATGCTGTTTTTTTGGTTGTTATATTCTATTTTTTGCAGTTTACTATTGGTACAATAGGAGATGAATTATTAGAAAATTTTAATGAAAATTATTCATTTATCTCACTGTACAAGGATAGAGAATCAATGACTGTAGCTACAGCAGTAAAAATTATTAATGAGAATTTAAAAAATATTCTTCTTATTATTGCACCTGTAATGATTCTTGCATTTGCAATATATTTTATAGGAAATTTAGTACAGGTAAAATGGAAACCAACAGGTAAACCATTAATGCCAAAATTCAACAAGTTAAGTCCTGCATCGGGGATAAAGAGAATTTTCTCAAAACAGGCCTTGGTTAATATGTTAAAATCAATTGCGATTGTTGCAATTTGTATATATATCGTGTATACAGAGATTTTAGATAATTATAAGGGACTTTTTAATCTATACGAGATATCACTGCAAAATGGACTTTTATTCACTGGAGAAATGATATTTTCGGTGGCAACAAAAATAAGTTTATTTTATTTGATTATTGGATTGATTGATTTAATCTTTCAAAGAAGAAAGTTTAATAAAGATATGATGATGACCAAGCAGGAGATAAAAGATGAATACAAGATGACAGAAGGAGATCCGACAGTCAAACAGCAGCAGAAGAGACGTATGCGTGAGGCATCACAAAGAAGAATGATGCAGAAACTGCCTGAAGCAGATGTTGTTATTACAAACCCAACGCATTATGCTGTTGCAATAAAGTACGATCTAGATATTGCAGATGCTCCAGTGGTAATCGCTAAAGGTGAAGATTATCTGGCTTTGAAGATTAAAGAGGTTGCAAGAGAACACGATATAGAGATATACGAGAATAAGCCACTTGCACGAGCATTGTATGCTAGTGTAGATGTTGGTGAAAAAATACCACAAGAGCTCTATCAGGCTGTGGCAGAGGTTTTAGTGTTCGTATATGGTGTGAAAAATAAAAAATTACCAATAAATAAGAAATAAACAATATTATAATATTACATTATTAAAAATTACTAGAATACTAGGGAAAGGAGAAAGAATGAAAAGAACAGATTTTGGTGTGGCTTTATATTTAATTGCTGCTATAGTTTTTCTCATTATTCCTATTCCTAATACATTATTAGATGTGTTACTTGCTCTTAATATTGCAGTAGCACTTACAGTATTATTTAATGCATTGTTTTCGAAAGAAGCACTTAATATGTCTTCTTTCCCTTCATTGCTTTTGTTAACAACCTTATTCAGAATTTCGTTAAATGTGTCTTCTACAAAGCTTATTCTTGGAACTGGAAATCCAGGAAAAGTAGTTGAAACATTTGGACAGTTCGTAGGTGGTGGTGACCTCATAATAGGTATAATTGTATTTGTAATTTTACTTATTGTACAGTTTATGGTTATTAACAAAGGTTCTGAAAGAGTTGCAGAAGTAACTGCAAGATTCACACTGGATGCTATGCCTGGAAAACAGATGGCCATTGATGCTGACCTTAATACAGGTGCAATTAATGATAAACAGGCAAAGGAGCGAAGAGAAAAACTTCAGGAAGAATCAGCATTCTTTGGTTCTATGGATGGTGCTGTTAAGTATGTTAAAGGAGATGCTATAGCAGGTCTTATGATTACAGTTATCAATATCGTTGGTGGTATTGTAATGGGTGTTTTAAGACAAGGATTAGAATTGAATGTTGCTCTCGAAAAGTATACAATCCTGACAATTGGAGATGGACTTGTGAGTTCAATTCCATCACTTTTAATATCACTAGCAACAGGTCTTATTGTAACAAAAGCTTCAAAAGAGGCTGATATGGGAGATACTGTATTCAATCAGTTATTCTCTATGCCAAAGGTTTTATGGGGAACAGGTGGAGTGCTTATATTTTTAGGTATTTTCTCAGAACTTCCATTTCTTGTATTTGTTCCAATAGGTGCTTTTTGTATATATCTTGGATTTAATCTTAGAGAAAAGCAGGTTGTGGAAGGAATTGAAGAAGAAGTTACAAAAGAGGAAAGCGAAGCAGAAGAAATCAGAAGACCGGAAAATGTTAATGCACTTTTACAGGTCGATCCTATAGAATTAGAGTTTGGATATGGTATAATACCATTAGCTGATGTTAATCAGGGAGGGGATTTACTTGATCGTGTTGTTATGATTAGACGACAGATAGCACTGGAACTTGGTGCGGTAGTTCCAATTATTCGTTTAAGAGATAATATTCAGTTAAATCCAAATCAATATATTATCAAGATTAAAGGAATTCAGGTAAGTGAGGGTGAGATTTTATTTGACCATTATCTTGCAATGAATCCAGGAATGGTTGAAGAGGAAATATCAGGTATTCCTACATTTGAACCTTCGTTCCATTTGCCAGCACTCTGGATAACAGAAAGTCAGAGAGAAAGAGCAGAATCCTTTGGATATACAGTTGTGGATCCACCATCAATTATTGCAACACATTTGACTGAAGTTGTTAGACGACATATAGATGAGCTTCTTACACGTCAGGATGTACAAAATCTTATTTCAAATGTAAAAGAAACAAATCCAACATTAATTGATGAACTTGTACCAAAGCTTATTGGTGTTGGTGAAATACAAAAAGTTCTTCAGAATTTATTACGCGAAGGAATTTCGATTAGAGATTTGATTACAATATTTGAAAATTTGTGTGATCATGCAGTTGTCACAAGGGATACGGATATTCTTACTGAATATGCAAGACAAAGCTTGAAGAGAGCAATATCAAGCAAATTCTTTGCTCCAAATGAAACGACAAGTGTTATAACTCTTGATCCAAATATTGAACAGGAGATAATGTCTTCGGTAAAACAGACAGAGCAAGGCTCATTTCTTTCACTTGATCCAAAGAAGGCTCAGGATATAATCAATAGTGTAAAGAATGAAATTTCAAAATTAGAAAATATGGGAAAGGCACCAATAATTGTAACTTCCCCTATTGTAAGAATATATTTTAAGAGACTTACAGAAGATTATTTTAAAGATTTGATTGTTATCTCGTATAATGAAATCGAATCTAATATAGAATTACAGTCAGTTGGGATGGTGAGCGTATAATATGATTATCAAAAAATATCAAGCTGAAACCGAAACAGAAGCAATGATGATGGCTAAAAATGAAATGGGAAGTGCGGCCGTTATTATGAATGTGAAAACAATTAAACAAAGAGGATTTGCAAAGTTATTCAAAAAGGATATGGTAGAGGTAACAGCTGCACTTGAAGATAAAGTAAGTCAAACCGAGAGAATACCTGCTGTTAAAATTGATAAAGTGGCAGATGATGGCAGATTTCCTGAACTTGAAGTTTCAAAACCAAATGCAATAGAAGAAAAACTTAACAACCTTACTAATATGCTTGAAGGTAAAATGAACAATACTAATGAATCAAAAGTTGATCCTGAAGTGAAAAAACCGGAAAACGAAAATACAATAAACATAAAGTTTATCCAATTGGTATATAGACAGTTACTTGATAATGAAGTTGACGAAAAGTATGCAAACCAGATAATAGGTGAGATTCAAAGTTCACTTAAGAAAGAATCAAATGTAGATAGTATTTTGGCTGGAATTTACCAGAAAATTATTTTGAAACTTGGACAGCCAAAAGCAATAGAAATAGATGAAAAACTTGGTAAAGTAGTGTTTTTCGTGGGACCAACAGGAGTAGGAAAAACTACTACTATTGCTAAACTGGCATCATATTTTAAAATTCAGAAGAAAGCAAAAGTTGCGCTTATTACTTCAGATACATATAGAATTGCAGCAGCAGAGCAACTAAGAACATATGCTAATATATTAGATGTTCCAATATCTGTAGTATACACAGTTGAGGAATTTAATCAGGCGGTTAAATTATTCGAGGATTACGATCTTATCTTTGTGGATACAGCAGGAAGATCACATAAGGATAATGAGCAGTGCAGGGAGATGTATCATTTAATTGATGATTGTGTTGTAGGAGATAAATTTGTCAAAGAAGTGTATGTTGTTTTGAGTGCAGCAACAAAATATAAAGATTTACTTAAGATTAATGATGTTTATAAGAATATAAAGAATTATAGCTTATTGTTTACAAAGCTTGATGAAACAACATGTCTTGGAAATATACTTAATATGAAATTAACGGCAAATGTACCTTTATCATATGTAACAAGTGGACAGGCGGTACCTGATGATATTTCTGTTATTGATGCACAAAAAATAGCTAGAAATTTATTAGGTGAAAATGATTAATCCTTTACAATAGGAGGAAAAAGATGGATCAGGCAGAAAAGCTAAGAAATATAATCAAATTACAAAATCAGGCCAATATCCGCCAGGCAAGAGTTATTACTGTTACAAGTGGAAAGGGCGGTGTTGGTAAGTCAAGTACAGCTATTAATTTAGCTATGCAGTTTAGAAAACAGGGAAAGTCAGTTATAATTTTTGACGCTGACTTTGGCCTTGCAAATATTGAGGTTATGTTCGGGGCTATTCCAAAATATAATCTTGCGGATATGATTTTTAGAGGAAAAGACTTTAAAGATATTATTGTAAAGGGACCGGAAGACATAGGATTTATTTCCGGGGGATCAGGTATAAATGGTCTTTCAAATATGAATAGAGATCAGGTAGGTTATTTGGTATATAAACTAAAAGAATTAGAGACACTGACCGATATAATAATAATAGACACAGGAGCAGGGATTTCTGATAGTGTGCTTGAATTTGTAGCTGCATCACAGGAAGTTATTCTTGTCACAACTCCAGAACCAACTTCAATTACAGATGCATATGCATTATTAAAGGCACTTAATAATAGAAGTGGTTTTGAAAAGGAAAATACTATTATAAAAGTATTGGCAAACCGTGAATCTAATTATGATGAAGGTAGGAATTTATTCAACAAATTGGGGCTTGTTGTAGAGAAGTTTTTAAAGATGGATTTAAAGTTTTTGGGTATCATTCCAAATGATAATAATATGTCGAAGGCTGTTATATCACAAAAACCAGTATCAATGCTTTATCCTAATTCAGAAAGTGCAAAAGCATATGAAGAAGTTGCAAATGCATTAATGGAGAACAGAGAAGGAAAAGAGATAAAGAGAAAAGGTCTTGCAAATGCGTTTGTAAGTATGTTTAAAAAAAATAACAATGCTGGTTGATATGGAGGTAGCATATGTTAAGCAAAATTATAGGTGTTGGAAATAAAATTGAATTACTACGGGTTAGCGGCTCAAATAATCCTTCTAATGGGGAAGGACAGAAGGTTTATGTCAGTCAGGTATATGAAATAATAGATGAAGACAGAATAAAGATTGCAATACCTATTGAAGCTGGAAAACTTATTCTTATGCCAAATAATACAAGGATAGATGCCTGCTTTTACACAAGTAAGGGATTGTATCAGGGACGTTTTATCATTGTAGACAGATATAAAGAAGGAAACTTACTTATACAGGTTGTTGAACTTATTAATGAACTTCAAAAATATCAGAGAAGACAGTATTTCCGACTTAGTTGTACTATGGGAATAATGTATAAAGATTTATCAAAAGAGGAACAAGAAGCATACCTTAATGGAGAACATATAGAAGAGGATATAATTGATGATACAGGCTTATTGCCAGGTGTTGCACTTGATATAAGTGGTGGTGGTATAAGATTTGTGTGTAAGGAAAAGCATGAAAAAAATGATCATATTTTATGTATGTTATCTCTTGAAAGTGAAGAAGAGCAGAGAAAAATAGGAATATATTCAAGAGTTATCAGTTGCGAAACTGTTAAAAATAATAATAAACTTTTTGAACATAGAATAGAATTCACAAACCTTGATGGAGCAGTACGTGAATATATTATTAAATACATATTCGAGGAAGAAAGAAGAAGAAGAAAGAAGGAAAATGGTCAATGATTATGGATAATAAGAAAAAAATATTGATTGTAGATGACTCTGCACTTATGAGAAGACTTATATCTGATATAATAAATTCAGATAATCGATTCGTAGTAAAAGATCTAGCATGTAACGGACTTGAAGGACTAGACCTTATAATTAAAAATCATGCAGAATATGATGCAGTAATTCTTGATATAAACATGCCAAAGATGAATGGTCTTGAATTACTTGAACAATTACAAAAACATCGTATTAATTTGAAAGTAATTATGGTTAGTACTTTAACAAAAGAGGGTGCAAAAGAGACAATTATAGCTCTCGAAAGAGGCGCTTTCGATTTTGTTACAAAGCCGGAAAACTATCTTAAGGCAAAAGAAGATAGCTTTAAGAATCGAATATTAGATATGTTAGCAACGGCTACTGGAGCAAGTGTAGCAGTTTCATCTGCTGAAAAGGTTGGAGATGGGAAAACAGGTATCGATTCAAGATTATCTGCTGGCAAAAACCTTGGAACTGTTAAAAATGTTGACTATGTAGCAGTTAATAAACGTATGAAATTTGCAAAACATAAGCGCATGAACGGTACGAAAGAAGGAAAAAAGAAACTTGTGGCACTTGCATGTTCAACAGGTGGTCCTAAATCTCTTCAATCCGTTATACCAATGCTTCCAAAGGATTTGGATGCTCCGATGGTATTAGTACAGCATATGCCGGCCGGATTCACTAATTCTTTAGCACAGAGATTAAATGATATTAGTCAGATTTGTGTTAAAGAAGCTGCTGATGGTGATATTCTTAAAAAGGGTCAGGTATATATAGCGCCAGGTGGAAAGCAAATGAAAATTATAAAGGACAAGGCGTGTTATAGAATATCAATAGTTGATGAAGCTGCCAGAGATGGTCTGAAACCTTGTGCTAATATAATGTATGAATCTCTTATGGATTCAGATTTTGATGAAATTACATGTGTGGTTTTAACTGGTATGGGCGCAGATGGGACGAATGGTATAGGAATGCTTGGCGAGAAAAATAATATCTATGTTATCGGTCAAGATGAAAAAACCAGCGTTGTTTACGGCATGCCAAAAGCCATTGCTGAGGCGGAACTAGTGGATGAGGTTGTTCCATTAGAACAGGTTGCCAAGGCTATTCTAAAGAACGTGGGGGTGCTAAACAATGGACGTTAGCCAATATTTAGAGATTTTTATTGATGAGACTAAAGAACATTTACAAACATTAAGCGAACAGCTTATGATTCTTGAACAGGAGCCAAAAAATGAAGATACAATAAACGAAATCTTCCGTGCAGCTCATTCGTTAAAGGGTATGGCTGGTACAATGGGATATAAGAGAATGCAACATCTTACACATATGATGGAAAATGCACTCTCTGAAATTCGTAGTGGTAAAATGGTTGTAACTGAAGATTTAGTTGATATTTTGTTTCAGTGTCTTGATGCTTTAGAGGCATATCTTGATAATATTTGTGAGTCATCAGATGAAGGCACAGAAGATAATGAACCAATTATTGGTAGATTAAATGCATTTTTGGCTGGAGATGTAAAGGCAGAAGTAAAGAGTGAAGAACCTGCTAAAAAAGAAGAAACAGCAGAAACAAATAAGACAGAATCGGCTGGTGGTACAGATTTTAAGTTAGCGGACTTTGAAATCAATGCTATTAAAGAAGCGTTCGCAAAGGAGCTTAATGTATATTATCTTACAGTACATGTTGATGAAAACTGTATTCTCAAAGCAGCAAGAGCTTTCTTGGTATTTAAAGCAATTGAAGAACTTGGTGAAATTATTAAATCAAATCCATCAGTGCAGGATATTGAAGATGAAAAATTCGAATTTAGCTTTGAATTATTTGTAATCTCAAAAGAGTCAATAGACAAAGTTAAATCTGCTATTGAGAATGTATCAGAAATCAGAGGCGTTGATGGAAGTCAGATTACAGAAGTTCCTTCTGCTGATGCAAAAGAAGAAAAAGCAGTTGAAACAACAAAGGACACAAATGAGACAACGACAACTCCAGCAACAACGACAACAGAACCTGCAAAAGTAAATAAAGCAGCGACTACAACGCAAAAACCAAGTGGTAAGCCTGTTGTAAACCGTTCAGTAAGAGTTGATATTGAAAAACTTGATGTTCTTATGAATCTGGTAAGTGAGCTTATTATTGCAAAGAACGGACTTGTATCTGTTAGTGCTGCTGATGGTGGTACAAATTCACAGGGATTTAATGAACAGATTGAATATCTTGAAAGAGTTACAACAAATCTTCATGAATCAGTTATGAAGGTTAGAATGCAGCCTATTGAAACAGTTACACAGAAATTCCCTAAGATGGTTAGAGATCTTTCAAAGAAGCTTGATAAGCAGATGAAACTTACAATTTCAGGTGAAGATACAGAACTTGACAGAACTGTTATTGATGAAATCGGTGATCCACTCATGCATTTGCTTAGAAACTCTGCAGACCATGGACTTGAAAGTGCAGAGGTTCGTGCACAGAGAGGAAAAGATCCTGTAGGAAGCATATTATTAAATGCATATCAGGATGGTAATAATGTTGTTATTGAGGTTACTGATGATGGTAATGGTATTGATGTTGAGAAGGTAAGAGATAAGGCCCTTGAAAAAGGAACAATTACTCCTGAACAGGCTGAAACAATGAGCGATAAAGATATTGTTGATTTATTATTCAAGCCAAGTTTTTCTACTGCAAAACAGGTTACAGATGTATCAGGCAGAGGCGTTGGTCTTGATGTTGTTAAGACAAAGATTGAATCCCTTGGTGGTGATATTGAAGTTAAAACAAAACTTGGTGAAGGTAGTACATTTGTTATCAGACTTCCACTTACACTTGCCATTATACAGGCTCTTATGGTAGAAGTTGGTGAAGAGAAATATGCAATTTCTCTTGGATCAATTATGACCATTGAAGATGTAGAAAAGTCAGATATCAAGTATGTTCAGCAAAAAGAAGTTATTAATTTAAGAGATAATGTTATTCCAATTATCAGATTACATGAAGTTTTAGATGTGACTCCATGTGAAGAGGAACCAGAATCTTATACAGTAGTTATTATCAAGAAAGGCGACAGACAGGCAGGTCTTGTGGTTGACAGATTAATCGGACAGCAGGAAATCGTTATTAAGTCACTTGGTAAGTATATTGCAAATAACAGTAAACTTATTAGTGGTGCTACAATCCTTGGTGATGGCGAAGTTGCATTGATCATTGATGCAAATACTTTAGTGTAGGAGGTGCCCTAAATGGATAATAGTAAATTATTAGGTAGTTCTTCTGTTCAGTACATAGTAGTAAAGCTTGGAGAAGAACAATATGGTATTGATATAAAATATGTTGATAATATAGTTAGAATGCAGAAAATAACAAGAGTTCCAAAGGCTCAGGATTTTTTCAATGGAGTAATAAATCTTCGTGGTGAAATTATTCCGGTTATTAGTATAAGAAGAAGATTTGGTTTGGAAAATGATACTTTTACAGATCAGTCTAGAATTATCGTTCTAAAACCTGAACAGCAGGAAGCAATCGGTGTTATTGTCGATGTAGTAAAAGAAGTTGTAACATTAGACGAAAGCCAGATTGAGAAAGTCTATAGTGATGGTAAAGATGATAAATCTAAGTATGTTAGTGCAGTTGGAAAGAACCAGAATAGCCTTATTACATTATTGAATGTTAACGGAATACTGGATTTTAACTAATATGGAAAGAGGTATGTATGCCAAAAATAGATTTAGGTAATATGGATTCAATGCAGTATGATGTGCTTAAAGAAATTGGTAACATTGGTGCAGGAAATGCAACTACAGCACTAGCTAAAATGCTTGACGCAAAGATTGATATGAATGTCCCAAAGGTTGAACTTGTTGGATTTAGTGAGATTGCAACAGTAATGGGTGCAGAAGAAAATGTTATGGCAGCAATACTATTATTATTAGAGGGAGATATTAATGGTATGATGATGTTTCTTCTGGATGTTGATTCGGCAAGAAGTCTTGTAAGTAAATTAATGGGACAGCCTATTGATGAATCCAAGATGGGATCAGCTGATTTTAGTGACCTTGAGAAATCAGCCCTTAGTGAAATAGGGAATATTATTACAGGGGCATATCTTTCTGCTTTATCGGATTTGACAAGACTTACAATTATTGAAAGTGTTCCAAGCCTACAGATAGATATGGCGGCAAGTATTTTAAGTGTACCTGCTATTGAATTTAGTAAAATTGGTGATAAGGTTTTACTTATTGAAACACAGTTTGATACAAATACAAACCTAAATGGATTCTTTATTTTAGTGCCTGAACTTGATTCTTACGACACGATTTTAAGTTCATTAGGATTATAGAGGTATTTTTATATGGGAGAAGTCATAAAAGTTGGAATGGCTGATTTGAAGGTATGTGAACCACCAGATAGCCTAACCACGTTGGGACTTGGTTCCTGTGTAGGGATTGCACTATATGATAAAGGTACAAAGATTACGGGACTTGCACATATAATGCTCCCTAGCAGCAAAGAAATAAGTAATAACACAAACATTGCCAAGTTTGCTGACACAGGAATTGAAGAGACGATACGTCTTATGCAGGCAAAGGGCGCAAATATAAATAATATCGTTGCAAAAATTGCAGGCGGAGCTCAGATGTTTGGATTTTCGTTAAAGAATAATGATATGCTGAATGTTGGAAGTCGCAACGTTAAAGCTGTGAAGGATAAATTAGCTGAATTAAAAATACCGATTGTTGCTGAAGATACAGGACTTAACTATGGTAGAACAGTTATTATTGATTCCATGACGGGAATGTATACAATAAAGGCAGTCGGAAAAGAAGTAACACAAATTTAATTATTGAAATAATATAGGAATGAAAAAATGAAAGACCGTATAAGATATATACCATCAATTATAATGCTGGTAGCAGGACTTGTAGCCTGTATAGTTACATTTATTAATCATTATAAACCGTTAGAATCAATGATAACAATTCTTGTGACCATAGTAGTGTTTTATTGTGTTGGTTGTATCGTTAAAGCGGTCTTTAACAAATGCCTTATAGTAGAGGATGAAACTGAAGAAGCAACTGAGGAAGAAGAACCGTCGGAGGATGGGGAAACTTCTTCGGAAGCTGATTTAGAAGAAAGGGCTGAAGATTACGAGACAGATAATCAGTAAACAAAAATAGAAAGTAATCTATGGAGGTGCTGTTATGGCATCAGATAATAAGACAAAACTCTGGGAGTCCTATTCAAAAAACAGGACTGCAAGTGTCAAAGAACAGTTAATAATTGAATATGCGCCATTGGTTAAACTGGTGGCGGGAAGATTAAGTATGTATCTTGGTTATAATGTTGAATATGATGATCTTGTAGGATATGGAATATTTGGACTTATAGATGCAATTGATAAATTTGATTATGGCAAGGGAATAAAGTTTGAAACGTACGCAAGTTTAAGAATAAGAGGTTCTATTCTGGATCAGATTAGAAAGATGGATTGGATTCCAAGAAGTCTTAGACAAAAACAGAAAAAGATAGATCAGGCAATGACAAAGCTTGAAACAGAGCTTGGCAGATCTGCAACTGATGAGGAAATTGCCAAGGAGCTTGAAATAACAGAAGAAGAGCTTACAAACTGGCAGGGACAGACAAATGTGACAAACATTATTTCACTTGATGAATTTATAGATACAGCTGGGGAAAAAGGTGTAGAGCCAACGAAGAGTAATCCTTTTGAACAGCCAGAGGAAGTAGTTGAAAAAGCTGAATTGAGAAAACTGCTGGCAGAGTCGCTTAATGGACTAACAGATAAGGAAAAAAAGGTTATTCTATTATATTATTATGAAGAGTTGAACTTAAAAGAAATCAGCAGAGTACTTGAAGTGTCTGAATCAAGAGTTTCACAACTCCATACAAAAGCGCTGCAGAAGATGAAAGCAAAATTGGGAAGTACGGCTGGTTATGTATTTAGTAATATAAATTATTAGGAGAGAAGACAGTTATGGAGTACACAAACAGTTATTTTAGTTTGGACATTTCTAAGATGGGAGTGGCAATGAAATACTACCCACCTAAAAATGGTGGAGAAAGACTCAATATTGATGATGTAATGTCATACTTAAAGAAAAATAATATTGATGATTTTGATGTAAAAGTGATTAATAATATTATAACTCAGGATGAAGAGAAGACAGTTACAATTAGTAATAAAGAGACATACAGTATCGATGAATATATGGAAATCAGTATAGATGATAACAGAATGTCTGCTAAGGTAAGATTTTATCCACCATCAAATAATGGAAGTAGAATTTCAAGTGATGAAATGCTTTCTGACCTTAAAGCATACAAGATAGTATTTGGCGTTGATGAAGAAGTGTTAGAGAAGCATACAAAAAGTCCTGAATACATGAAATGGGTAATTGTTGCAAAAGGACAGGAGCCTGTACATGGTAGTGATGCATCAATCGAGTATAAGTTCAGTGCAAACAGAAAAGCAAAGCCACAACTAAATGAAGATGGAACAGTAGATTTTCATAAGTTGAATAATATAAGCCATGTATCAGTTGGTGATGTTTTAGCCATTCTTCATAAAGAAGATTTAGGTAAAGCGGGTACTGACGTATTTGGCAATGTTGTTGCACCAAGAAAAGTCAATAGAGCGGTATTGAGATTTGGAAATAATATAAAACTTAGTGAAGATGGTACAACATTAACTTCTTTGGTTGATGGACATGTAACTTTAGATGGTGACAGAGTATCTGTTTCTAATCTGTATGAAGTTCCAGCTGATGTTGATAATTCCACAGGAGACATTGAATATAATGGAAGTGTATGTATAAAAGGAAATGTACGTACAGGTTTTAAAGTAAGAGCAAAAGGTAATGTTGAAATCTATGGTGTTGTTGAAGGTGCAACAATTATCGCAGATGGTGATATTATGCTGAGACGAGGAGTCCAGGGAATGGGCAGATGTCAGATTATTGCTGGAGGAAATCTTATTTCAAGATTCATTGAGAGCGCTGTTGTTGCAACAAAGGGATATGTAGAAACAGATACAATACTGCATAGCCAGGTATCTGCAAAGGGTGACATCTATGTTCGTGGAAAAAATGGAGATATCATTGGTGGAAACGTCAGGTCGGCAACATTAATAGAAGCAACAACTATTGGTTCTACAATGGGCATAACAACAAATGTTGAGGTTGGAACAGATCCTGCTGTAATTGATGCGATTAACAAATTAAAAAAAGAAATTACAGATAAGAATAAAGTTATGGGAAATCTTACGCAGTCTGTTATGTTGTTTAAACAGAAGATGCAGAATGGTATCAAGATTGATGATGCAAAGATGATGCAGATGCAAAAGACTGCAAATGAAATTTTAAAACTTGAAAAAGAGATTGCTACACTTAGTGAAGAGTATGAGAAAAAACAAGGTTTGCTTTCTGAGAATGCTAATGCTAAAATAAATGTTAAAAATACGATATATCAAGGTGCAAAAGTTACGATTTCAGGAGATTATATCCTGATTCATAGTGCAATTTCGAGATGTACATATAAAAAAGAAAAAGGCGAAATCAAGGCATTTCCGCTATAAAACAAACTTTTGGCGAAAGAGGTAGTAATATGATAGGCAGAACAGTTGCTATTCAAGGTACCATGCAAAGAAGTGGAGAGGAAGCTTCACTCAAGCAGGCACAGGATAATAAATCTTCAGTTAATCAGATGAATGCTCAGGTTGCTGCTGAAAAAAATGAGTTACATAAGGCAATTGACGTTGTATCTAAAGAAAATGCAGACTATAATCAGCAAAAGTATGATGCTAAAGAAAAAGGAAAAAATGAATATTTAGGTACAATGGTAAAGAAGAAAAAAAAGAAAGATGAGGAAGATGGAAAGGTTATCGTTAAAGGAAATTCCGGTAACTTTGACATAAAGATTTGATATGGGTGCATTAGAGATATTTTTGATAGTATTTGGATTGATAATAGTCGTTGTGAGTTTCATCTTTGGAGAACAGTTTGGAAATAGCGATAAAGATACAAAATATGACAATGCAAATATTGCTATGGTTACAAAAGAACTCGTTAGTAAGGAAGTAGAAAGCGAGCTTGCCAATGTAATAGATGAAAAAATTGAAAAGGCAGAGGTTGAGTTAGATAAAATTACAAACCAGAAAATCATGGCGTTGGGAGATTATTCCGATGATGTTAATGCAAAAATAAGCAAAAATCATGATGAAGTAATGTTCTTATATGATATGCTTAGTGACAAGGAAAAAACAATAAAAAATACTGTAAAAGATATTGAGGCACTTAAAGTAAGCGTTAAGCAGATGGCTATAGCAAACGATTTTGCAAGACAGTCAGCAGGTAAAAAAGGAAAATCAGAAGAAAAAAATACACAAGAGAATATAAAGACTGAAAATCAAAGATTAGAGAATCAGACAGAAGAGAATAAATCAGAGGAAAATAAAATAGTACTAAATGACACAGTATTGAATGATAATATTGACAATGTTTCAAATACAGATATAAAAACGGAAGATAGTTCAAAAAGCAATAATACATTAGAGGAAAATGGAAGAACTAATAATAATAAAGCTATACTTGACTTATATAATGCAGGTAAGTCGAATATTGAGATTGCAAAAGAGCTTGGACTTGGAATGGGTGAAGTAAAATTAGTAATTGACTTGTTCAAACTTGGAAAAAATAATTAGAAAAGAGAAGAAAGATGAAATTAAAATATTACTTAAGAGGCTTTGGAACAGGTATTCTGTTTGCGACATTAATATTATTTTTCTCGTATTCCTACAATTATTCAAATGCAAAGATAAAAGAGAAAGCAAAAGAACTTGGTATGGTTGAAACATCAATAGAAAGTGGAACAACTATAGAAGGAAATACAACTGATAAAGATAATATAGATAAGCCTGTTGAAACGACTACTGTAGAAGAAGATACAACAATGCAAGATAACACAACGACACAGGAAAATACTACAGTACAGGAAACTACAACGGCACAAGAAACTACTACAGTGCAAGAAACTATTATATCACAGGAAACTACAAATAATGGAAATCTGGATAGTAGTACTCAGTTTGAATTTACAATATCAAGGGGGATGGATTCATCATCTGTTTCAGCACTTTTACAAAGAGCAGGAGCAATTGAAGATGCCAGGGACTTTGATAATTATCTTGTAAATAATGGATATGCGGAACGTATTAAAGTTGGTAGCTTTAGAATAAATGCGGGAGCAAGCTATAGTGATATAGCTAATCTTATTACAAATTAATATAGAATTTTAATATAATAAAAAAACCCCTTGCATAAGGGGCTTTTTTATGTTAAAGTTGTAAGGTCGACTGCGTATGTGCAGTTAGAATACACACATATGGATGAATGGAATGGTGCCATGCTCGAGGTTCTCCATTTAGATGAAGTATGTGAAAGAAATAATATAAAAACCGGAGGTATTAAAATGAGCGTTATTTCAATGAAACAGTTATTAGAAGCAGGTGTTCATTTTGGACATCAGACAAGAAGATGGAACCCTAAGATGGCTGAATACATCTACACAGAGAGAAATGGTATTTATATCATTGACTTACAGAAGTCTGTAGGTAAAGTAGATGAAGCTTACAAGGCAATTTCTGACATCGCTACAGAAGGTGGCACAATCCTTTTTGTTGGTACAAAGAAGCAGGCTCAGGATGCTATTAAGTCAGAAGCTGAAAGATGTGGTATGTTCTACGTTAACGAAAGATGGTTAGGTGGTATGCTCACAAACTTCAAGACAATCCAGAGTAGAATTGAAAGATTAAAAGAAATCGAAACAATGTCAGAAGATGGTACTTTTGATGTTCTTCCAAAGAAGGAAGTTATTGAACTTAAGAAAGAATGGGATAAGCTTGAAAAGAACCTTGGTGGTATCAAGGAAATGAAGAAACTCCCAGATGCAATTTTCGTAGTAGATCCAAAGAAGGAAAGAATCTGTGTACAGGAAGCTCACTCACTTGGAATTCCTCTTATCGGTATTGCTGATACAAACTGCGATCCAGAAGAATTAGATTATGTTATCCCAGGAAATGATGATGCAATCAGAGCTGTAAAGCTTATCGTTGCAAAGATGGCTGATGCAGTTATCGAAGCTAATCAGGGTGAAACAGCTGAAACAGCAGAAGAAGTTGCTGAAACAGAAGAAGCATAATTAGATTTTTATCAGAGTTTTTATGAATTATATTCCGGCGTACATATGCTACGCCGGATACTTTAGAAAATAAGCATATTTTATGTGAAATATATTTATTTACTGAATTGTGTTTGATATACGTATTTGTAAATAAAATATTATTATGAAATGAATGGAGGATATTAACATGGAAATTACAGCAGCTATGGTTAAAGAACTTAGAGAGATGACAGGAGCAGGCGTTATGGCTTGCAAAAAAGCATTAGTTGAAACAGACGGTGATTTTGATGCTGCTATCGAATTATTAAGAAAAAAAGGTGAAGCTACAGCAGTAAAGAAGGCTTCAAGAATCGCAGCTGAAGGTACAGTACTTGCTATTGTTGAAGGTAACAAGGCAGCTATCGTAGAGGTTAACTCAGAAACAGACTTCGTTGCAAAGAACGATAAGTTCAGAACATTTGTTGCAAATATTGCTGAACAGATTCTTTCGTCAGATGCTACAACAGTTGAAGCTTTATCTGAAGAAAAGTTCATTAAAGATGAATCTAAGACAGTTAAAGAAGAATTAGTTAGTCAGATCGCTGTTATCGGTGAAAATATGACAATCAGAAGATTTGAAAAAGTTGTTACAGACGGAACTGTAGTTCCATATATCCATGCTGGTGGAAGAATCGGTGTATTAGTTGAAGCTACAACAGCTAATGCTAATGAAGCAGTTAATGAAGCTCTTAAGAATATTGCTATGCAGATTGCTGCTCTTAATCCAAAGTACACATGCAGAGATGATATTTCGGCTGAAGAAATTGCTAAGTTAAGAGAAATTACAGTAGAAAGCGCATTAAATGATCCATTTACACTTCCAAAGCCAATCCTTCAGAAGTTAATTGACAAGGCTATTAATGACAAGGTATGGAGTGATGAAGATATTGCTATCTACGAAGAAAAGAAGAGCAATATGAACTACTTACCAAACTTCCTTTCAAATGAAGCAAAGAGCTCATTAGCTCAGTTAGCTCTTGATGATAAAGAAGCTATTGCTGGTGATAAGATTTTTGCTGGTCTTGTTGAAGGTCGTGTATCTAAGCAGCTTAAGGAAATTTGTCTTCTTGATCAGACATATGTTAAGGCTGAAGATGGTAAGCAGACAGTAGATAAGTACCTTGCTCAGGTTTCTAAGGAATCAGGAATGGAAGTTGCTATTAAGAAGTTCTTAAGATTTGAAACAGGCGAAGGTCTTGAAAAGAAGAATGAAAACTTTGCAGAAGAAGTTGCAAAGCAGATGGGAAATTAATCTCATAAGCGAACTGTAAAAAATGAAGCCGCTAAATACACGGTTAATGGTGTATTTAGTGGCTTTTTTTACCTCTGGATTGCATTATGCAGTACGACACACAGTATTGTCAACACTGAGAAAAATGACTAAAATTATTGATAAAATCGTACGATTTGTATATAATATATAGTATAAAGAAAGGAAGTGGTTATATGTCAATTACAGCAACAGAATTGAAAAATAATTTAGGAAAGTACTTGCTTTTATCAGCAACTGAAGATATTCTTATCACAAAAAATGGCAAAGTAGTGGCTAAATTAGTTAATCCACATCAGAGCAGAGTAGAAACAGCAAAATCTCTCTTTGGAATTTTACCAAAAGATGCAGATATGGAACAATCTAGAGAAGAAAGGTTGAATGCAGATTAGATGAGAATATTAATTGATACAAATGTTGTTATTGATGCATTTACATCAAGAGAGCCATGGAATAAGAATGCTGAAAAAATATTTATAATGGCAGCAAATAATAATGTGGATATGAATATTACAGCTAGTTCTGCCACTGATATTTATTATTTGGTGAGAAAGCATCTGCATAATACAGAAATGGCAAAACAGATTATGGGTAAATTATATTCATTGTCAGGTATTTTAGATGTTACAGAGTCTGATTGTGTGGAGGCATTAGCTTCTTCAGTTAGTGATTATGAAGATGCTGTTATAGAACAGGTGGCAAAAAGGTCAGGTATTGATTATATTGTTACTCGTAATCAAAATGATTACAAAGAAGGTATAATGAAAGTGATGTTACCAGAAGAATTTATTAAACTAATGGAACAATTATAAATAAACCATAGGAGGAATAGTTGTGGGTGCCGTAAGCGAAAATAATATTATTGAATTAAAACACATTACGAAATCTTTTGATGATGGCTTTAAGGCTGTTGATGATTTTAATCTTACTATACAGAAAGGTGAGTTTGTAACTTTTTTGGGACCATCAGGATGTGGTAAAACTACAACACTTAGAATGATTGCAGGTTTTGAAATCCCAACAGAAGGTGAGATTTTGCTTGGGGGAAAGGAAATAAGCACACTTCCACCAAATAAAAGACCTATAAATACTGTGTTTCAAAGATATGCATTGTTTCCACATTTAAATATATTTGACAATATTGCATTTGGTTTGAAGTTAAAGAAATTACCAAAGCAGGAGATTGAGAAAAAAGTTAAGAAGGCACTTGAAATAGTAGATTTGGAAGGCTTTGAGAAAAGAAAAATATCTACATTGTCAGGTGGACAGCAGCAAAGAATTGCTATTGCCAGAGCAATTGTTAATGAGCCGGAAATACTTTTACTCGATGAACCGCTAGGTGCACTTGACTTAAAGATGCGAAAAGAAATGCAGATTGAACTTAAGAATATGCATGAAAGATTAGGTATTACTTTTATATACGTAACACATGATCAGGAAGAAGCTCTTACAATGTCAGATAAAATTGTTGTTATGTCGGAAGGAAAAATACAGCAGATTGGTACACCGGAAGATATATATAATGAGCCAAAGAATGCTTTTGTTGCAGATTTTATTGGAGAAAGTAATGTGTTTAATGGTGTAATGACAGGTGAGAAAAAAGTTAGATTCTGTGGACACGATTTTGATTGCCTTGATGACGTTGAACACGGAACAATGATTGATGCTGTAGTTCGTCCTGAAGATATTATAATAACAACACCTGAAAATGGAATGATTACAGGAGAGGTTGTATCTGTTGTATTTAAGGGTGTGCATTATGAGATAGTTATAATGTCAGGAAAGAATGAAATTGTGGTGCAGTCAACAAAGAAAGCTGATATTGGCAAAGAGGTTGGAATGATTATTGAACCTGATGGTATTCATGTAATGATAGCTGAAAATATTATTAATAAGATTGAATCTGTAGTAAATAAGCATTGGAAACTCGAGTTTATGAATGGAGAACTTGAATGTGATTTTACAAAAGTTATCTCAGGTTCAAAATATGGTGATGATATGAGGCTATATGATACTCACGGTGATGAAATAGATTACGAAAAAGTAAAGGTGATTATTTCTGTTAAACCTGAAGATATAAAGATGAGTGATAATGAGGATGAAGGTGATATAAATGGAAGAATTATATCATTGATATATAAAGGAGATCATTATAGCTATGTAGTTAGAACTGATGAAGATTTTGATATAGTTGTAGATGATGAAGACCTTTGGAATATGGATGATTATATAAGTCTTATTATACCAAAAGATAAATTAAGTTATCAGTTAAAAAAGTAGTTGGAGGGCCATAAGTATGAGTTTTCGTTTTAATAGAAAACAGCTTTGCATACCATATGGTTTATTCCTTGTATGCTTTGTTGTTGCCCCTCTTTTAGTGATTTGCTATTATGCATTTACAAATGGTGAGGGACAGTTTACACTAAACAATTTTATTGGATTTTTCACAAGTCCAAACACTATAGGAACCCTTGTGTATAGTTTTGCCATAGCAATAACAACTACCGTGGTATGTGTGTTACTTGCTTATCCTATTGCATATATTCTTGCTAGAAGTAATTTGAAATATAAGTCAACAATAGTTATGATATTTGTATTGCCTATGTGGATTAACTTTACACTTCGTATAACTGCATTAAAAGAGATACTTACAATGATAGAGGGAAATCTTGCATTTCATCCATTTCTTAACTCAGTTATAGGTATGACATATGATTTTCTTCCCTTTATGATATTGCCAATGTATACAACATTATTAAAACTTGATAATAGTTTGTTGGAGGCTTCTGCAGATTTAGGAGCAAGTCCATATAAAACATTTATTAAAGTTACATTGCCACTATCTTTACCGGGAATTGTAAGTGGAATTGTTATGGTATTTTTACCATCCATGACAAACTATGTTGTTTTAGATATGTTATATAACAGCACATATATTATGGGTAGCCTTATTGGAAGTTATTTTAGTGCAAATGATTGGCATAATGGATCAATGATAGCACTCATATTACTTGTGATAATTCTTTTGTTTACCATATTTACAAATAAATATGATGACGAATCTGAGAACAGAGGAGGTGCATTGTTATAATGAAAAAAATAGCAAAAATCCTATTTCTGTGTTTGATGATTTTGATTATGTATTTGCCAATATTGATTTTGGCAGTTTATAGCTTTACAGACTCAACTAATATTGGTGCTATAAGAGGATTTTCTCTTGAAAATTATAAAACTCTTTTTACAACACCAGAACTTAGAGATATGATAATTGGTACAGTTCTGCTGGCATTAGGTACTGCGATTATATCTACAATATTGGGAAGTCTTGGAGCCATTGGAGCTTTTTATTCAAAGAAAGTTGTAAAAACATCGATTGATGCCATGAATCATATTCCTGTTGTAAATGCTGATGTTGTGACAGGTTTCTCTATATGTATTTTACTCATTGTTTTACTCGGAATGGATAAAAACACATATTTTCCATTGGTTGTGGGACATGTTGTTTTGTCAGTACCTTTTGTGTATTTATCAGTTGTTCCAAAGCTCAAACAGCTTGACAGCAGTTTATATGAGGCGGCAATGGATTTAGGAGCATCACCATTTCAGGCACTTATTAAGGTGGTTATACCACAGATTATGTCGGGTATTGTTTCAGGATTTGCACTTGCAATAACATTGTCTTTAGATGATTATTTTATCGCAAGTTATACAAAACCTGCGACATTTGATACTATAAGCACATATGTTGTAAATGCAACAAAAGGTTCACAGACTGATATAAAGACGGCTCTATGGGCACTTTCGACAATTATATTTGTAGTTGTAATTCTGGTTGTACTCGGCATGAACTTAAAGAGTTTTAAGAAAGAAAAGTAGGTGATGATATGAGAAGTATAAAAAAATATTTAAATAAGGCATTTATCGTGATGCTTTCTACATCAATATTATCATTATCATTTAATATGGGACTCCTTGAAGATACAGTTTTTGCAAAAGATGATGTAATAAAGCTTAGTATATGTAACTGGGAGGAATATATTGACCTTGGGGATTGGGATGAAGAAGAGGCAATATATCTGGGAGATGATACAGTTATATATGGCGAGAACTCAATGGTTGAAGACTTTGAACAATGGTACTATGAAGAATATGGACAAAGAGTTGAGGTAGAATATTCCTGCTTTGGAACAAATGAAGATTTATACAGTCAGCTTAAAATGGGAGATACATATGATTTAGTATGTCCATCTGATTATATGATAATGAAGCTGATGGCTGAGGATATGTTGACACCTTTTTCTGAAGAGTTCTTTGATGAAAGTATAGAAAATAACTATTATGTTAGGGGTGTATCACCATATATTCGAGAAGTTTTTGATGAAAACCAGATTAACGGTGAGAGTTGGAGTAAATATACTGCCGGATATATGTGGGGAATAACAGGTGTATTATATAATCCTGAGTATATGACAGATGAAGAAGCATCAACATGGACGGTATTTTCCAATGAAAAATTCAATAGACAGATTACGCTTAAAGATAATGTCAGAGATACATACTTTGCAGCTATGGGAATCTTAAGAAGAAATGATCTTATGGACGAAAATTTTAGAAAGGCTCCTGATTACAATGAAAAACTTACAGAGATTATGAATGATGTAAGTGAAGAAAACATAGCAAAGATAGAGACATTGTTGCAGGATGTAATGACTAATGTTTATTCATTGGAAACAGATAGTGGAAAAGCAGATATGATTACTGGAAAGATTGTTGCAAATTATCAGTGGTCAGGTGATGCTGTTTATGCTATTAATGAAGCTGAAGAAGATGATGTGTATCTTAAGTTTGTAGCGCCAAGAGAATGTACAAACCTTTGGTTTGATGGTTGGGTGATGTTAAAGAACTCAATTAATAATGATGAAAAAAAGCAACAGGCAGCAGAGGCTTTTGTAAATTTTGTTTCAAGACCTGATAATGCAGTAAGAAATATGTATTATATTGGCTATACATCTGTAATTGCAGGAGAGGACAGCACAGTTTTTGATTATCTGACAGACTGTTATGGAGCAGAAGATGAAGATGAGGCTATTCCTTATCCTGTAGGATATTTCTTTGTGGGAGATGATAGTGATGAAGACTATATTGTTTATACAACAAAAGATCAGGTTGACAGACAATTGTATGCACAGTATCCTTCAAGGGAAGTTATAAATAGGGCTGTTGTAATGAGCTATTTTAATGAAGAGGAAACAAGAAATATAAATCAAATGTGGATTAATATTAGATGTTTCAATATAAAAGATATACCTGTCTGGGTATGGGGCGTTATTGCCGGCTCTATACTGATTTTATGTATATATATTTTCATTAGGAAAAATAAAAATTAGAACATAAAAAAATATAAAATATACAAGTTGATTGAATTATTTATACATGTTTGGTATAATGAACCAAAATATATATTACGGAGGTTAAAGTTATGAATTGTCAGAAGTGTGGAACACAATATGATGATAACAGTGCATTTTGTCCAAATTGTGGTACACAGAATATGGGTACACAGCAAAACTATGGTGGACAGCCAAATTATAATGCACAGCAGAACTATGGCGGACAGCCAAATTATGGTGGGCAGCCAAACTACGGTGGACAGCCAAATTATGGTGGACAGCCAAATTATGGCGGACAACCAATGATGGGTAATGGATACAGAGCACCAATTAAACAGAGAAATATTGCTACTTGCATAATACTTTCTATTGTAACATGTGGTATTTACAGTATCATATGGTTTATTAGCATGGTTGATGATTTAAATGTTGCCAGTGGATATCAGCAGGATCAGTCAGGTGGTACAGTATTCCTTCTTTCTCTTGTAACATGTGGTATTTATCAGTATTTTTGGTTATACAAAGCAGGAGAAAAGGTAAATGCAATTAAACAGCGTAGTGGAATGATGCCGGATTCAAATTCAGGTGTAATATATTTACTTCTTGCAATATTTGGACTTGGAATTGTATCTTTTGCGTTTATTCAGACAGAACTTAATAAAGTTGCTTCATATCAATAAGATTATTTAAAATGATACATAGAAGACTGTCGTACTAAGTAATTAGTACGGCAGTTTTTTACTTTATTATATTGAGGTGTCAAAATGCCCTTTTGACACCAAAATATTATAAAGTAAAAAACAATCTTTGACTCATATAAGAAGATTAGGTACTTGCATACTTGAATGAATGGTGCTAAAATTAGAAAAGTTTTAAACGAAAGGAAGTAACAGTTATGGAAAAAAATATTGACTGGTCAAATTTAGGTTTTGGCTATCAGAAAACAAACAAAAGATTTGTTGCAAACTTCAAAAATGGTGCTTGGGATGAAGGCGTTCTTACAACAGATGATACAGTAACAATCAGCGAATGTGCAGGTGTTTTACAGTATGCTCAGACATGTTTTGAAGGCCTAAAAGCATATACAACAGAGGATGGTCATATCGTGTGCTTCAGACCTGATTTAAATGCATCACGTATGAAGGATTCTTGTGAAAGACTTGAAATGCCTGTATTTCCAGAAGATAGATTTATTCAGGCTGTAAAAGATGTAGTTGAGGCAAATGCTGAATTTGTACCACCATACGGTTCAGGAGCTACATTATATATTAGACCATATATGTTTGGTTCAAGTGCAGTTATTGGTGTTAAACCAGCAGAGGAGTATCAGTTCAGAATGTTCTGTACACCTGTAGGACCATACTTCAAGGGTGGCGCTAAGCCAATTACAATTAAGATTAGTGATTTTGACAGAGCAGCTCCTCATGGAACAGGCAATATCAAGGCTGGTCTTAACTATGCAATGAGTTTACATGCAATTGTTACAGCTCATAATGAAGGATATGCTGAAAATATGTATCTTGATGCTGCAACACGTACAAAAGTTGAAGAAACAGGAGGCGCAAACTTCTTATTTGTAACAAAGGACGGAAAGGTTGTAACACCAAAGTCAAATAGTATTCTTCCATCAATTACACGTCGTTCACTTATGGTTGTTGCAAAAGAATATCTTGGACTTGAAGTTGAAGAAAGAGAAGTATACAAAGAAGAATTAAAGGATTTTGCAGAATGTGGTCTTTGTGGTACTGCAGCAGTTATTTCGCCTGTTGGAAAAATTGTTGATCATGGTACAGAAATCTGCTTACCAAGTGGTATGGATGAAATGGGACCTATTACAAAGAAACTTTATGATACATTAACAGGCATCCAGATGGGCAAAATTAAAGCTCCAGAAGGCTGGATTACAGTTATTAGATAGTATAAAAAAGACAGTTCGCTTGTACCATCCTGTCTATAAACAAAACCAGGACTACCATATTTTATGATTTTTAAGTGGTAGATTTATAATCTGCCACTTTTGATTTATAAGGTTATGTATAAGAAAGATATTTTTGTTAATTGCTTTTAGAATATTGCACAAAGTATATAGGCATTTGTGACTTTTGTAGGATATTAGAGTTTCTTAAGGTTCTTTCATTAAATAGCAATTTGGCGGCAAGGATGCCGACAAAAGGCTGAACTGAGCCACGGAGGGCGAATTTCAGCCGGTTGCGTCTCTTTTTCAAAAAGTAGTAAGAACATTTAGAAACTCTTATATCCGGAAAATGGAGCAAATGACGATATATTTTGTGCAATATACGAGAAATAATACTGAAGATATCGTTGAACACCATAACTTTATAAATTAAAACATTTCCCTACGATACGTAATTTGTTTTATGAAAGGAGAAAATATGTTTACACTTACTTCTGAACACAGCTTTGATGCGGCTCATTTTCTTCATGGATACAGAGGAAAATGCAGTAATATACATGGACACAGATGGCGTGTCGTTGTTGAAATATGTAGTGACAGATTAAAGGATGAAGACGAGCAGACCAGAGGAATGCTTGTTGATTTTCATACTTTAAAGGCAGATATTAAGGAAATGGTTGATTATTTTGATCATTCATTGATTATTGAAAAAGGCACTCTTATGGAAAAGACATATGAGGCTCTTAAAGAGGAAGGAATAAGGCTTGTTGAGGTGGATTTTAGATCTACAGCAGAGAATTTTTCAAAATATTTTTATGATGAGATGAAGAAAAAAGGATATAGAGTTAAGAAAGTTTCTGTATATGAAACACCAAATAATTTAGCAACATATTGTGAGGAATAATGAAAGGATAGAAAAATGGCATATTTCGATGTTGTTGAAAAATTTGTAAGTATAAATGGGGAAGGAAGAAAAGCAGGTCAGCTGGCAGTATTTATTAGATTTAAAGGATGTAATTTAAAGTGTGAATATTGTGACACAAAGTGGGCTAATGAGAATGATGCAATGTGTGAAAAGATGACTGAACATGAAATATATCAGTACATCAAAGACACAGGAGTAAAAAATGTTACACTAACAGGTGGCGAGCCATTATATAGGGATGATATAGATATATTATTACGTCTGCTTGATAATGATGAAAATATAAGTGTAGAAATAGAAACAAACGGAAGTATTGATTTGACAGAATATATAAAAATTAGCGAAAGAATTACATTTACAGTTGATTATAAATTATCATTAAGTGGTATGGAAAAAGCTATGTATCTTAAGAATTATGAAATATTACGTGACATAGATACTGTTAAGTTTGTTGTTGGAAATGTAGATGATTTGATAAAATCAAAAGCTATAATAGATGAATATAATTTAGCAGGAAAATGTAAAATCTATCTTAGTCCTGTTTTTGGAAAGATAAAGCCGGAAGAAATTGTTGAATTTATGAAGGATAATAGGATGAACGATGTTAACTGTCAGCTTCAGCTGCATAAATATATTTGGGACCCAAATAAAAAAGGCGTCTAGCACATTAGTAGAAAGGAAATAGATATGGCAATAGATACAAATGCAATAAAAGAGCATATTAGGGGAATAATTGTTGCACTTGGAGATAATCCTGAAAGGGAAGGATTGAAGGAGACTCCAGACAGAGTTGCAAAAATGTATGAAGAAGTTTTTGAAGGTATGAATTATTCAAATGATGAAATTGCAGAAATGTTTGATAAGACCTTTGAACAGGATTTACATGCATCAAGTAACAGCAATGATTTGGTAGTTGTAAGAGATATTGATATATACAGCTATTGTGAACATCATCTTGCACTTATGTATGATATGAAAGTTACAGTTGCATATGTTCCAAATGGAAAGGTTATTGGACTTAGCAAGATTGCAAGAGTATGTGATATGGTATCAAAGAGACTTCAATTGCAGGAAAGAATTGGTTCAGATATAGCAGATATAATAGAAAAAATAACAGGATCTTCAGATGTTGCAGTTTTAATTGAAGGATGTCATAGCTGTATGAGTGCAAGAGGAATAAAGAAACAGAATGCAAAAACATCTACTACAACATTTAGAGGTAAGTTCAAGGATGATTTGGGATTGCAGATAAGACTATATCAGCCATCAGAGCTGCCAAAAAAGGAGGACTGATTATGAAAGCATTGGTTTTGTTTAGTGGTGGTGTAGATTCTACAACATGCCTTGGAATGGCAATTGAGAAATATGGAAAAGATAATGTAATTGCACTATCTATTTCTTATGGGCAGAAACATAAAAAAGAAATCGAAGCATCTGATAAAATAGCAAAATATTATGGTGTTGAGCATATTTATATGGATCTTGCAAAAATATTTGAATTCAGTGATTGCTCATTACTTAGCCATTCAGATAAAGAAATACCACATGAGTCATATAGTATGCAGATTGAAAAGACAGATGGAAATCCTGTATCAACATATGTTCCGTTCAGAAATGGACTATTTCTTTCAACGGCAGCAAGTATTGCTCTCTCAAAAGAGTGTAGTGTAATATATTATGGTGCACATAGTGATGATGCAGCGGGAAGTGCATATCCTGATTGTAGTGAGGCGTTTAATAATGCAATGAAACAGGCAATATACGAAGGTAGCGGTAAGCAGCTGATTATAGAAGCACCATTTGTTACATGGACAAAGAAAGATGTTGTAAGAGAAGGTCTTAGGTTGAAAGTTCCATATGAACTTACATGGAGCTGCTATGAAGGACATGAAAAGCCATGTGGTGTATGTGGTACCTGCATAGACAGACAAAGAGCTTTTGAAGAAAATGGAGTTACAGATCCTATACTAGTATAGTTTGATGGAGTGTTGCAGAATATTAGTAACTTTAGTTATGAGATATAGAAAATATTGTGAGGAAAAAAATGAGTGGAAGAAATGAAAAAGAAACAGAAGGTTTAACACTTCTTGGAAATAAACAGGTAAAATATGCAGATAATTATGCACCTGAAGTGCTTGAAACATTTATAAACAAGCATCCAGAAAATGACTATTTTGTAAAGTTTAATTGTCCTGAATTTACAAGCTTATGTCCTATAACAGGGCAGCCGGATTTTGCCACAATAACAATATCATATGTTCCAGGTGAACGAATGGTAGAGAGTAAATCTCTAAAGCTTTATTTATTCAGTTTTAGAAATCATGGAGATTTTCATGAAGATTGTGTTAATATAATAATGAAAGATTTAATAAAGCTTATGGATCCAAAATATATTGAAGTATGGGGAAAATTCACACCAAGAGGTGGTATAAGTATTGATCCATATTGTAATTATGGAAAAAAAGGTACAAAATGGGAAGAAGTTGCTTTTAACAGAATGGCAAACCACGATATGTATCCGGAAAAGATTGATAATAGATAATATTATATATATTAAATAATATATGTAGATATTAAAATGCATATGTGATATACTTTATAAAGTTTTATGATTTTACGCAGGGCGTTCCTATATATTTTACGCAGAGGCGTTCTTGAAGAAAGGCATTTAAAAATGATTGAAAATAAAAAGAACCAGAAGAAAATTATTTTAACAGGTGACAGACCAACAGGAAGATTACATGTTGGACATTATGTTGGATCTCTTAGAAGAAGAGTGGAACTTCAGAATACAGGAGATTTTGATAAGATTTTTATTATGATTGCAGATGCACAGGCACTTACAGATAATTTTGATAATCCTGAAAAGGTTAGACAAAATATTATCGAGGTGGCTCTTGATTATTTAGCATGTGGACTTGATCCTAAGAAATCAACATTATTTATTCAGTCCCAGATACCTGAACTTACAGAACTTTCATTTTACTATATGAATCTTGTAACAGTTTCAAGACTTCAGAGAAATCCTACGGTTAAGAGTGAAATTCAGATGAGAAATTTTGAAGCCAGTATTCCTGTTGGATTCTTTACATATCCAATTAGTCAGGCTTCTGATATTACAGCATTTAAGGCTACAACAGTTCCAGTAGGTGAAGATCAGTTGCCAATGCTTGAGCAGACAAAGGAAATTGTAAGAAAGTTTAATGCAACATATGAAACAGATGTATTGGTTGAGCCGGAAATTCTTTTGCCGGATAATAAAGCTTGCCTTAGATTACCAGGTACAGATGGAAAGGCAAAAATGAGCAAATCACTTGGAAATTGTATTTATCTGGCTGATACTGAAGAAGATGTAAAGAAGAAAATTATGAGTATGTTTACAGATCCAAATCATCTTCGTGTGGAAGATCCTGGTAAAGTAGAAGGAAATCCTGTATTCATTTACCTGGATGCATTTTCAAAACAGGAACATTTCGCAGAATATCTTCCTGATTATGCAAATCTTGATGAGCTTAAGGCACATTACCAGAGAGGCGGACTTGGAGATGTTAAGGTTAAGAAGTTCTTAAATAATGTTATGCAGGAGACTCTTGCACCTATTAGAGCAAGAAGAAAAGAATTTGAAAAAGATATTCCTGAAATATACAATATTTTAAGAAAAGGTAGCGAAGAGGCGAGAGAAGTTGCTGCATCAACACTTTCTGATGTAAAGAGCGCTATGAAGATAAATTATTTCGAAGACGAACAACTTATTAAAACTCAAAGTGAAAAATATAGCTACGAATCATAATTGATAGAATAGTATTATATTAATATAGTATTTTACAAGAATATAAAGACTCCTTTCAATATAATTAAAATATATTAATCGTGGAAAATATTTTAATTATATTATTCTGAAAGGAGTTTTTTTATGAATATTGCAGGAATATATCACAGAACAGATGAAAATTATTGTTATCCATTGGATGAAAACAAACTCTTGATTTCTATCAAGACAGGTATAGAGGTTGATAGAGTAGTATTATATCATGGGGACCCTTTTTCACATGGAATTGCAGGAAGTAATCAGAACTGGACAGGAGAAGCTGTCTTAATGGAAGATTGCACAAGATTGAAATATCATAAATTATGGAAGTGCATTTTAGAGCCACGATTTAAGAGAGAAAAGTATTATTTTGAGATTCATAGTGGGGATGAAGTGATTTGCATGATGGAAGATGATTTTTATGATTTGGAGCATATGAATTCCACAGGAGCATCAGGTCAATATTTTACTTTTCCATGGTTGAATGATTCTGATGTTGTAAGAGTTCCGGAATGGGTAAAAGACAGAGTATGGTATCAGATATTTCCAGAAAGGTTTTGTAATGGAAATCCATCAAGGAATAATAAATATGTTAAAAGATGGAAAAGTGAACCAGTGAACCATTTTGACTGGTATGGTGGAGATTTAGAAGGTATTATTTCTAAACTGCCATATCTTAATGAACTTGGTATTACGGGATTATACCTGAATCCTATTTTTTTAGCTGAATCAAATCACAAGTATGATACAACTGATTATGAAATAGTTGATCCCGGCTTTGGCGACGATGAAGTATTAAGAGAACTGGTTGATAAGGCTCATCACTTGGGGATTGCTGTTATGCTTGATGGGGTTTTTAACCATTGTGGCAGGAAAAACAAGATATGGCTTGATGTATTGGAAAAAGGAAAAGAGTCTGAATACTATGATTGGTTCTATATAAATAAATGGCCGATTGACAGAAATAAAAGAGATACAAAGGATGGAGAATTTTTCTCATTTGCTTTTGCAGCATCGATGCCAAAATTAAATACAAATAATCCAAAAGTTGTAGATTATATAACAAATGTTTGTAAGAACTGGATTAAAAAATATGGTATAGATGGTATTAGATTTGACGTTGGAAATGAAGTATCCCATACATTCCTTAAACATTTGAATCACGAGCTTAAAAAGATTAAACCTGAGATATATCTTATGGGTGAAATATGGCATGATTCAGAAAGCTTTCTTAAGGGAGATGAATATGATGCTGTTATGAATTATCCATTAGTTAATTCTGTATCTGAATTTTGGTATAACGAAAAGTTTAACAGAGTAGATTTTGAATATGCATATAACAGATGCTATAACTTGTACAGAAAACAGCAGATGGAAGTTGCATTCAACCTATTTGATTCACATGATACAGACAGGATAATGCACAGGGTAAAAGGAGACTTTGATAAACTGTACCAGCAGATGGTTTTATTATTTACTGTAGCAGGTAGTCCTTGTATATATTATGGTACAGAGATTGGACTTGAAGGTGGATTTGATCCTGACTGTAGAAGATGTATGCCTTGGGAAGACATTGATGCAGGAAAGTATAATGATCGAATCAATATGATGAAACATTTGATATATCTAAGAAAAAATATCGAAGCATTTAGAGAATTTGAAATTGAATTTGTGAAAGATATTGAAAATGATAAGGTTTTGCATTATAAAAAGTCAGATAAATATGGACATATTTATCATATTATATTAAACTGTTCGAGTGATGATGTTGAAATTGATATATGCAGTAATATACTACTTGCAAATAGATATACAGACAAAAAATTACTAAAGAACGGAGCAGTTATTTATGAAGAGAATTAAAGCTACTATTGCGAATTGTTCTTTTCTTATTATGATTATTATGACTGCCATCTTTACTGTTGGTTGTAAAGATGATGCAGTCATTTTAAATGATAAGGAAACAACAGTCACAGAATTGAAGGATAATATACCAGACAATGAGAATACGACTTCAAAAGATGATGTTACAACAGAAAGTCAGCAAGAAACAGAAACTACACAGAGGTATATTCCAATATCCCTTGCAGTAGTTGGAGATGTAGATATGTCTGACAGGATAGATACAGCATATAAAGAATCTGGATTGCAGGGTGTATTATCAGACAACATCATAAATGTATTCCAGAATTCTGATATTACAGCAATCAATCATGAGTATGTCGCTTCTGATCATGATGATTCCCATAAGGTTGATTATGAACTTTGGTATTATAAACATCCAACATATAGAGAACAATATCTAAAGGAAATGGGTGTTGATGTGGTAACACTTGCCAATAACCATACAATGGATTATGGAGAAGAAGGCTTAATTGACACAATGGAAGCTCTTAGAAATGTTGGAATATCGTATGTTGGTGTTGGAAAAGATTTGAATGAAGCAAAGTCAGCATATATACGTGAGATAAATGGAAAGAAGATTGCTATTGTTGCTGCAAACAGAGTTGTTCCAAGAGTTGACTGGTATGCAGGGGAGAATAAAGCAGGTCATATGACAACATATGAAGGAACTGACAGATATGGAATTATCAAGGACGAAATCTCTCGATTAAAGAATGATGAAAAGTGTGATCTTGTGGTAATGCTTGTACATTTTGGAGAAAATCAGGATCCTGAAATAAAGGATTATGAATATAACTGTGCTCATGGTTATGTTGATGCAGGAGCAGATGTTGTAATTGGAACACATACACATACTTTACAAGGGGCTGAAATATATAATGGTAAATATATATTCTATGGTGTTGGTAATTTTATGTTTGAAGGATATGCTGTTGATACAGTAGTTGTGCAACTTTATTTGTGTGAAGACAATACTGTAATCGCGAAGCTGATGCCATGTAAGAGTCAGGGTTTTAAAACCTGGGATGTTGAAGGATATGAAGCAAGGCAAATATTTGATACAATTACTGAAATGTCAGTCAATGTTTCTATATCTGATGAAGGTATCGTAATGAAAAAATAATTTTAAAAATTTGTGTAGGAAAAGAATAGAAATACAGTGATTATGTGGAGTTGTAAGCTTGCGCTAATCATCTGATTATGATACAATAATATGACGTGTATTATACTTTGAAAGGGTGCGAAGATGGATAATTCGAACAAAAGCCTTAGCAATAACGATAGACGTGCAAGAATAAACAAAATGAAAAAAGCTATAGTAATTATTGCGATATCATTGATTATTATTCCTATAGTACTATGTATAATATTGACAGCAAAAGTATGTTCTCTGGAAAACAAACTGGATGAATTGATTGCCAAAAAGGATGCTTTTGATGAATTTTATGAGATAGACGAGAATGGTAAAATTCATCTTAAGGAAGTATCTGAAAATGCAGTTAATAAAGAAACAACAGAAAATAAGGAACCTGATAGTACATCAAATAATCAGGAAGATGCCGGAAACACAGAAGAAGACACCACTCTTAGTGAAGAAGAAATGAAAGAGCTACAGAGCAAGAGAGGATATGGTAAAGTAGTATGTCTTACTTTTGATGACGGACCAAGCGCTAATACACAGAAGATATTAGATATATTAAATCAATATAATGTTAAAGCGACGTTTTTTGTGGTTGCAAAGACTGATGAGGAATCTTTATCAAGATACAGGGCTATAGTTGATAGTGGTAATACAATAGCACTTCATTCGTATACGCACGATTATTCAAAGATATATGATAACATAGAGGCATATATTGAAGATGTTACAAAGATACATGACTTAGTATACGAAGTAACAGGAGTAGATTCAAAAATATACAGATTTCCGGGAGGAAGTGCAAATTCTAGCGCAAAGATGGATGTTCACGAATGCATAGATTATTTAAATAGTCAGGGATATACATACTATGACTGGAATATTTCAAGTGGTGATGCATCTCCTGCATTGCAGACGAAAGAACAGATATTGGAAAATATTAAAAAAAATCTGTATGATGTTAACACAGGCATTATTTTGATGCATGATGCAGAATATAAGCCGACTACAGTAGAGGCATTACCGGAGCTTATTGAGTTGCTTCAAAGTGAAGGTTTTGAGATAAAAGCAATTGATGACAGCGTGAAAACTGTTCAGCAGATTAAGAGTGAATAAAATGGAGGAATAGGATGAGTTTTTTAAAGGATTTTAAGGATGATTTGGCTCAGGCAGTTAATGAGCTTGTATCTGATGATGATGTCACTACAGAAGAATCAGATGAAATGGTAAATACATTGGATGAAAGTGACTTCGATGTTGATACAATAGGTGATACTATTGGTGATGCAAAATCAACAGATGAAGATACAAAAGAAATAAGAGAAAATGTTAAGAATAAAGAATATAAGAATTCTTCAAAAAAGAAAAATAAGGATAAGAAATATACAAAGGAAGAAGATAATATTGAAGAACTAGTGGAAAGAGAAGTACCAGAGGATGAAGAGATTCCTGTTGCATTAGATACGGATGAATTTGAGATTCCTGAAATAGCAGCGACAGAAATAGATGAATTAGCAACTATAGAAGAATCATTAGAAATAGATGAATCAGCAGCTATAGAAGAAGTAAATGACTTGGAAAAGTTAACAGAATTAGAGGAAGAAAAAATGAGCGATTTAGAAATGGTAACAGAATTAGATGAAGAGGTTAATACTCTTGTAGAAGAGACAGTAAGTGATGATGCGGATGTAGCAAGTGATGAGATTACAGAAATTACAAAAGGAACATCAATCACAGGTAGCCTTGAATCAAATGGGTCTATCAACATATATGGTAAGGTATGTGGTGATATTTCTTGTAAAGGTAAGCTTGTTGTTACAGGTAAGATCAAAGGAACATCACAGGCCAAAGAGGTATTTGCAAATAATGCAAAAATTGAAGGTGATGTAAAGAGTGAAGGTGCTGTTAAGATTGGTAATGGTTCAGTTATCATTGGTAACATTTTTGCAACAAGTGCAGTAATTGGCGGTGCAATTAAAGGTGATATAGATGTTCAGGGACCTGTTATTGTAGATGGTACTGCTGTTATTCAGGGCAATATCAAGTCAAGATCAGTTCAGATAAATAATGGAGCTGTAATCGAAGGTTTCTGCTCACAGTGCTATGCTGAAATTGATTACAAGTCATTATTTGATGATACATTCTCAGATAAATAATCTTAAAAGTTGATTAGAATACATGAAAGGATTAAGAAACAATGGGAGAATATAAGAGAGTACTTTTAAAACTCAGTGGTGAAGCACTTGCCGGTGACAAGCATTTTGGTTTCGATGAGGAAACTGTCGTAGGAGTGGCAAAACAGGTAAAGGTATTAGTTGACAAAGGAATTGAAGTTGGTATTGTTATTGGTGGCGGAAATTTCTGGAGAGGTAGAAGCAGTGAAAAGATTGACAGAACAAAGGCTGATTCTATAGGAATGTTAGCTACAGTTATGAATTGTATATATGTGTCTGAAATATTCAGAACAGAAGGTATGAAGACACAAGTTTTAACACCTTTTGAGTGTGGTTCATTTACAAAGCTTTTTTCAAAAGACAGAGCAAATAAATATTTTGAAAAGGGAATGGTAGTATTCTTTGCTGGTGGAATTGGTCATCCATATTTTTCAACAGATATGGGTACAGTTTTAAGAGCTATTGAAATTGAAGCTGATATTGTGTTATCAGCTAAATCAATTGATGGTGTATACGATAAAGATCCGGCAAAATATCCTGATGCAAAGAAGTTTGATGAGATTTCAATAAAAGACGTAATTGATAACAAGCTTGGCGTCATTGATTTAGCAGCATCTGTACTTGCAATGGAGAATAAAATGCCAATGTTAATTTTTGGTTTAAATGAAAAAGATAGTATTATTAATACAGTTTCCGGAAAATTTACCGGAACAAAGATTACTGTAGAATAATCATTATAAATAAAAAGAATATAAAAATTGAGAGGATAACAAAATGGACGAGAGATTATTAGAATTTGAAGAAAAAATGGAAAAATCATACGATGCATTACTTAATGAATTTGCAACAATCAGAGCAGGAAGAGCTAACCCACATATGTTAGATAAGTTAAGAGTTGATTATTATGGAACACCAACTCCATTCCAGCAGGTTGCAAATGTTTCTGTACCAGAAGCAAGAATGATTCAGATTCAGCCTTGGGAAGCAAGTCTTATTAAGGAAATTGAAAAGGCAATTGTTAATTCAGATTTAGGTCTTACACCAAATAACGACGGTAAAGTTGTTCGTATTGTTTTGCCAGAACTTACAGAAGAGAGAAGAAAAGAACTTGTTAAAGATGTAAAGAAGAAGGGCGAAAACGCTAAGGTTGCAATCAGAAATGTAAGAAGAGATGCAAATGATTTATTCAAGAAACAGAACAAAGCAAATGAAATATCAGAAGACGAAGAAAAGTCATTGGAAGCTGAAGTGCAGAAACTTACAGATAAGTTTGTAGATATGGTTGACAAGGCTATTGAAGGTAAGTCAAAAGAAATTCTTACAGTTTAATTATAGAATAAATAAGATGATGTATTTAGGGCTGTTTTAGGGCTATTTGCTCTGACAGCCCATTTGAAGTAGTACGCATGGAGGAAAAATGGCAAAAAAAGATGAAATAGATATAAGTGGTCTTAAAGTTCCAAATCACGTTGCAATAATCTTAGATGGAAATGGCAGATGGGCAAAGAAGAGAATGATGCCTAGAAATTATGGACATAAGCAAGGCGCAAAAACAGTTGAACAGATATGTGAAGATGCGTGGAATCTTGGAATTAAGTATTTGACAGTTTATGCTTTTTCAACTGAAAACTGGAACAGACCACAGTCAGAAGTTGATGCACTTATGAAGCTTCTTTCAAAATATCTTACAGACAGTATTGAAAGAACGTCTAAGAACAATATGAGAGTGCGTATTATTGGTGAAAAATCACGATTAGATGATGAATTAAGAAGCAAAATAGAAGAATTGGAGAATGTTTCATCAAAGAATACAGGACTTAATTTTACTATTGCTCTTAATTATGGCAGCAGAGATGAGATTCTAAGAGCGATAAAGAATATTGCAAATGATGTAAAATCAGATACAATTTCTGCTGATGATATTGATGTCTCGTTAGTTGACAGATACCTTGATACAAAGGGTGTACCTGATCCTGATCTTTTGATAAGAACAAGTGGAGAACAAAGATTATCAAATTTTCTTTTATGGCAGCTTGCATATACAGAGTTTTATTTTACAGAATGTTTATGGCCTGATTTTGATAAAGAGGAATTAAAAAAAGCAATATTTGCATACAACAAAAGAGATAGAAGATTCGGAAAAATAAAAGATGACACCGAGGAGGAACAGTAATGGCAATCAGTAATCTTATGAATAAATCTTTTTTAACAAGGGCAATTAGTGGTATTGTACTTGTAATTATTATAGCAATAGCTGGTATTCTGGGTGGAGATGTATTGTTTGGCTTAGTTTCAGTTATATCACTTATAGGTTTGTTTGAAGTATACAGAGTTGTTGAAATCGAAAAAACTCTTTTGGCATTATTTGGATATATTGCAACGATAGTATATTATGCATTGCTTAGATTCTATGGAACAGATTTTGTATTGCCTGTAATAATAGGCTTATTGATTTGCGTATTGTCCATATATGTTTTTACATTTCCAAAGTATAAGACTGAAAAAGTAATGATGACAATATTTGGTTTTGTATATGTTGTAATACTTATGTCATTTCTTTATCTTATTAGAATGACAGATGATGGCATATATACATTCTGGCTTGTGTTTATTGGTTCATGGATATGTGATACATGCGCATATCTTACAGGAGTTACATGTGGTAAACATAAAATGTCACCAATACTTAGTCCAAAGAAATCTGTTGAAGGTGCAATTGGAGGTATTGTTGGTGCAATAGCTGTTGGAGCTATATATGGAGCAATAGTTGGAAATTATATCGGAAGTATTGCTAATCCGGTATTGATTTTTGCAGTAATGTCAGGTGTTGCCGGATTGGCTTCTATGGTTGGAGATCTTAGTGCATCTGCAATAAAAAGAAATTATGACATAAAAGATTATGGAAAGTTAATTCCAGGCCATGGTGGAATATTAGACAGATTTGATTCAGTTATTTTTATTGCACCACTTATTTATTATATTATTATTTTTATAAAATAATTGTCAGATTAAAATGGAGACAGATAGGAGTATTTTATGAAGTATATTTCAATATTAGGCTCAACAGGCTCTATTGGAACACAGACATTGGATATTGTTAGAAGAAATAACGATATAAAGGTATTATCTCTTGCAGTTTCACATAATATAAAAGTGTTAGAGGAACAGATTAGAGAGTTTTCTCCGAAGATGGTATGTGTATTTGATGAAGAAAAGGCAAAAGAACTTGCTTCTAAAATAAAAGATACAGATGTTGTAGTTGTATCCGGAATGGACGGTCTTGTAGAGTGTGCCATTATGGAACAGGTGGATATTGTTGTGACAGCGGTTGTTGGAATGATAGGTATCAGACCGACTATTGAGGCAATTAAGGCACATAAAGATATTGCACTTGCAAATAAAGAAACTCTTGTAACAGCAGGACATATAATTATTAATCTTGCAAAAGAGTATGGTGTTAAGATTTTACCTGTTGACAGTGAGCATAGTGCTATATTCCAATGTCTGAATGGTGAAAATAGCAGAGAGATAGAAAGAATCCTATTAACTGCTTCAGGTGGACCATTTAGAGGTCGTACCCGTGAACAAATGAAGGATGTACAAGTGGAAGATGCACTTAAACACCCTAACTGGTCTATGGGAAGAAAAATTACCATAGATTCTGCTACAATGGTTAATAAAGGGCTGGAAGTTATGGAAGCAAAATGGCTCTTTGGGGTAGACTATGATCAAGTTGAAGTAGTGGTTCAACCACAGAGTCTTATACATTCAATGGTGGAATTCAAAGATGGTGGCATTATGGCTCAGCTTGGTACGCCTGATATGAGACTTCCTATTCAGTACGCACTTTTCTATCCTGAGAGAAGAGAGCTTAATAGTGGAAGAGTTGATTTTAAGACATTAAAATCAATAGATTTCTATGCTCCTGATATGGAGAATTTCCAAGGATTAAAGCTGGCATATGAAGCGGGAAATATTGGAGGCAGTATGCCTACCGTGTTTAATGCTGCAAATGAACTGGCAGTTGCAAAATTTCTTGATAGAAAGATTGGTTTTTTGGATATTACAGACATTATCGAGGAGTCAATGAATAATCATAAGTTGATTGAAAATCCAACATTTGAGCAGATTATCGATGTAGAGAAATCAACATACGAATTTATCGAGAGTAGGTGGTAATATGAGTATATTTATGGCGGTTATAGTATTTAGTGTGCTTGTATTTATACATGAGTTTGGACATTTTATAATAGCTAAAAAAAATGGTGTAAGAGTCATTGATTTTTCAATTGGATTTGGTCCTAAACTTTTTTCCTTTGTAAAAGGTGAAACAAGATACTCAATAAAAATCATTCCTTTTGGTGGTGCATGTATGATGCAGAATAAGGAAATGGTATCAGAAGAGGATCTTAAAGAACTTGACCAGTCAAAATCATTTGAAAGCAAATCCGTATGGGCCAGAATGGCAATTACATTGGCAGGACCTATATTTAATTTTGTTTTGGCATTTGTTTTAGCAATTGTTGTAATTGGAGCGGTTGGATATGATAAGCCTGAGGTTATGTATGTTGAAGAAGGTTCGGCTGCATATGAGGCAGGACTTAGAACAGGTGATGTCATTACAGAATATAATGGAACTTCAGTCAGCATTTCAAGGCAGATGATTTTACAGGATTTTATTCATCCTATAACAGATGAAGATGTTTTAATAAAATATGAAAGGGATGGCAAAGAGTATGAGGCAACAATTAAGCCACAATACTATGAGAAATATGTAATTGGCTTCACATATAAACCAACTGAAAAGGATGCTGTTATTGAAGAAATTTCGAAGGATGGCCCACTTGAAGCAGCAGGTGGAAAGGCTGGAGATATTGTAAAATCGATAAATGGACATGAGATAGAAAGTTCAAGTGAGATGGCTGAATATTTAACTAATAATCCATTGTCATCTGAACAGGTTGATTTGGTTATTTTAAGAGATGGCAAAGAGATAGAGATGAAGATAAATCCTGTTATTGGAAGTGCCGGATATAAGCTCGGATTTGCTTACAATCAGGCAAGAGTAGAAACAGATGCAATCGGTGTTTTGAAATATAGTTGTATTGAAGTAGGATATCAGATAAGTTCAGTATATAAGAGCCTTGGTATGTTATTTACCGGACAGGTTACAGTAAAAGATTTTTCAGGACCTGTAGGTATTGTTGATTATGTAGATACAGTATATGAGGAAAGTAAGGATGAGGGTGCTTTAATCGTATTTTTAAGTATTGCAAATCTTACAATGCTCTTATCTGCAAACCTTGGCGTAATGAATCTATTACCAATACCTGGTCTTGATGGTGGAAGATTTTTATTCCAGATTATTGAGGCTATTATTGGAAAACCTGTCAAACATGAAGAGTACATTCATCTTGTCGGAATGATACTTATTATGATTTTTGCAGTGTTTGTTTTGTTTCAGGATATTTTTAAACTTTTTTAGAAGAGTATTTGAGGTGTCAAAATGTACAGAGATAATACAAAAGTTATTAAAATCGGCGACAAAGTCATTGGTGGAGGAAACAGAATCCTCATTCAGTCTATGACAAATACCAAGACGGAAGATGTTGATGCAACAGTTAAACAGATATTGAATCTGGAAGCTGCGGGATGTGAGATAATAAGATGTGCAGTCCCTACTATGGAAGCTGCAAAGGCTATTGGTGAGATAAAGAAACAGATTCACATACCATTAGTTGCAGACATCCATTTTGATTATAAGCTTGCGATTGCTGCAATGGAAAATGGGGCTGATAAAATCAGAATTAATCCAGGTAATATAGGCAGTGTGGAAAAGGTTAAAGCTGTTGTAGATGTTGCAAAAGAGAAAAACATACCTATTCGTGTAGGGGTAAATAGTGGTTCGCTGGAAAAAGATATTCTGGAAAAATACGGCAAGGTAACTGCAGAGGGCATCGTTGAAAGCGCATTACAAAAGGTTAAGATGATAGAAGATTTAGGATATACTAATCTTGTAATAAGTATAAAATCATCAGATGTATTAATGTGTGTAAAGGCTCATGAACTGATTGCAAAGCAGACGAATTATCCACTTCATGTTGGAATTACAGAATCAGGAACATTATTCTCAGGAAATGTAAAATCGTCAGTAGGTTTAGGACTTATACTTGGTCAGGGAATTGGAGATACAATAAGAGTTTCATTGACAGGAGATCCTGTGGAGGAAATCAAGACTGCAAAGTTAATCTTGAAAACTCTTGGCTTAAGAACAGGAGGGATAACGGTTGTATCCTGTCCTACATGTGGAAGGACAAGAATAAATCTTATTGATCTTGCAAATAAGGTTGAGAATATGGTTGAAAAATATGACCATTTGGATATAAAGGTAGCGGTAATGGGCTGTGCTGTTAATGGACCAGGAGAGGCTAAAGAGGCTGATATAGGTATAGCTGGTGGTGTAAATGAAGGTTTGCTTATTAAACATGGTGAGATAGTAAAAAAAATGCCTGAAAGTGAACTTTTAGAATGTTTAGAAAATGAACTAAAGAACTGGCAAGTATAAGGTGAGTTGAAATGGGAGAAAAAGCATTTCTCGATGTATTTCCGGATATTGTACTGGAAGAATATGAAATGGAGCTGTTTTCTTTTGCTTTTGTGAAGAAAATAGCTTCAAAAAAATCCGAAAACTTAATAAAAGTATATATTAATTCAGAAAGACTGATTGACAAAAAGTGCATTCATAAAGTTGAAGAAGCTATTGCAAATCAGTTTTTTTCTGGTACTGGTGTAAATGTTGTAATCTATGAAGAGTTTACGCTTTCTAAAGCATACGATGCAAAAAACTTGTATGATACATATAAGGAAAGTATCTTAACAGAACTTAAGGATACAAGCAGAGTTATGTATAATATTGTAAACAGAGCTGATGTAGATTTTTCAAAAGAGGGATATATGATTATATCTGTTCCGGATACAAGCCTTAATCAGGAAAAATTACCAGAACTTAAGAGATTTATTGAGAACATTTTTAATGAGAGATGCCATGTTCCTGTAGTAGTTGATTTTAAGATGGTTGAAGCTAATCTTGACAGGTTTAGCAGGCAGAATGAAGCACTTACAAATAATATGCTTGCTGAAATATCAAAGAGAGTCTCTGAAATTAATTCAAGTGATTCAAAGAAAGAAGATGCTTCAAAAGAAAATAAAAAATCAGATGAAGGTACAAAATCAGATGATAATAAAAATGTTAAATCCGATGAGCAAAAGAGAGATAGTCAGGGAGATGCAAAATCAAAGACAGCTTCACAGGATTCTGCTAAAAAGAAGGAATATGGAAACTATAATGGATATAGAAAAGAAAAAGTAACAACCAGAGAAGATAATCCTGATGTTATTTATGGAAGAAGCTTTGAAGGTGAAGCAATGAATATATGTGATACGAATGCAGAAACCGGTGAAGCAATTTTAAAAGGTCAGATTATTAAGCTTGAAACAAGAGAAATAAAGAATGAGAGAACCATAGTATCCTTTGCTATTACAGATTTTACAGATTCTATTAGTTCAAAAATATTCGTTAAAAATGTGGAGCTTGTAGATATACTTTCTGATTTAAAAGAAGGTGCCTTTGTTAAGTTAAAGGGTATGGTTATTTTTGACACATATGACAAGGAAGTATCAGTTTCGTCGCTTGTTGGTATAATGAAGAGCAAAGATACACGTGTAAAGAGAACTGATAATAGCTTGGAAAAGAGAGTTGAACTGCATTGTCATACAAAAATGAGTGATATGGATGGTGTTTCTGATGCTGGCGATATTATTCAAAAGGCTATAGATTTCGGACACAAAGCAATAGCTATTACAGATCATGGATGTGTTCAGGGATTTACAGAAGCATTGCATGCTCTTGATAAAATCAAGGGAAAATATAAAGCAAAAGATGAAAAGCTTGATTTCAAGGTTATCTATGGTGTAGAAGCATATCTTGTTGATGACTTAAAGGATATAGTTGTAGATTCAAAAGGACAGTCTCTTGATGATACATATGTTGTTTTTGATATTGAAACAACAGGTTTTTCGGCACTTGTTGATAAAATTATAGAAATAGGTGCAGTAAAAGTTGTGAATGGAAATATAGTAGATAAGTTTAGTGTTTTTGTTAATCCAAAGATACCAATTCCTTATAGAATAGAGAGTCTTACATCTATAAATGATGAAATGGTTATGGATGCAGAAACTATAGATGAGGTTCTTCCAAAGTTTATTGAATTTTCAAAGGGAGCTGTTATGGTTGCCCATAATGCTGATTTTGATATGAGCTTTATTATTCACAATGCAGAGGAGTTAGGACTTGATTTTAAACCAACTTACGTAGATACAGTTGCTCTTGCAAGAGTTCTTATTCCTTCAATTGCAAGATATAAGTTAGATAATGTTGCAAAGGCACTTGGAATATCTCTTGAACATCATCATAGAGCTGTAGATGATGCAGGATGTACTGCTGAAATATTTGTAAAGTTTGTAGAAATGCTTAAGCTTAGACAGGTATATGATTTGAATCAGGTAAATGAATTCAGTAAGTCATCAGTTGAGTCTATAAAGAAGATGGCAACACATCATGCTATTATTTTGGCATGCAATGAAGTAGGACGAATCAATTTATATCGTCTTGTTTCTGATGCACATATAAAGTATTTTAATAGATTTCCACGAATACCTAAGAGTGAGTACTTAAAGTATAATGAAGGATTAATAATTGGTTCTGCATGTGAAGCCGGCGAACTATATCAGGCAGTATATGGTGGAAAGAGTGATGCAGAAATAACAAGACTTGTCAATTTCTATGATTATCTTGAGATACAGCCACTTGGAAACAATATGTTTATGGTGGACAAGGGAGAATGTACTGTAGAGTATTTGCAGGATATTAATAGAAAAATATGTGAGCTTGGCGAGAAATTTAATAAGCCTGTTGTGGCCACCTGTGATGTTCATTTTCTTAACCCTGAAGATGAGATATACAGAAGAATAATTATGGCAAGTAAAGGGTTTGATGATGCTGATAAACAGGCACCTTTGTATCTTAGAACAACGGAAGAGATGTTAGAGGAGTTTACATATCTTGGAAGTGATAAAGCATATGAAGTTGTGGTTACAAATACAAATAAGATAAATGATATGATTGAAAATATATCACCTGTATTTCCGGATAAGGCACCTCCTGTAATCCCTCATTCAGATGAAACACTTAGAACAATCTGTTATAATACGGCACATGCAATGTATGGAGAGAATCTTCCAGAGGTGGTTACGGAACGTCTTGAAAGAGAACTTAATTCCATAATATCCAATGGATTTGCCGTTATGTATATTATTGCACAGAAACTTGTATGGAAATCCAATGAAGATGGATATCTGGTTGGTTCCAGAGGTTCCGTTGGATCTTCGTTTGTAGCAACAATGGCAGGTATTACAGAGGTTAATCCACTTAGGCCACATTATTTATGCAAAAAGTGTCATTATGTTGATTTTGATTCCGATGAAGTTAAGCCGTTTGCAGGTGGTGCAGGATGTGATATGCCGGATAAATTGTGTCCGCAGTGTGGGGAACCACTGGAAAAGGCTGGATTTGATATTCCTTTTGAGACTTTCCTGGGATTTAAAGGAAATAAGGAACCGGATATTGACTTGAACTTTTCAGGTGAATATCAGAGTAAAGCTCATGAATATACGGAAGTTATCTTCGGCAAAGGACAGACTTTCAGAGCAGGAACTATCGGTACAGTTGCTGAAAAAACAGCATATGGTTATGTTAAACATTATTTTGAAGAGCGTGGAATCGTTAAGAGGAATTGTGAAATAGAACGTATATCAAAAGGTTGTGTAGGAATCAGAAGAACAACAGGACAACATCCTGGTGGTATTATTGTATTGCCATACGGTAATGAAATATATAAGTTTACGCCGGTTCAAAGACCTGCAAATGATATGACTACAAAGACAGTTACAACTCACTTTGATTACCATTCTATCGACCATAACCTTTTAAAGCTTGATATTCTTGGACACGATGATCCTACAATGATTAGAATGCTAGAAGACTTAACAGGAATAGATGCAAAGAAGATACCACTTGATAATCAGGAGGTTATGTCACTTTTTGCAAGCACAGATGCACTTGGCATAAAGCCGGAAGATATAGGAGGATGTGAACTTGGTTCATTGGGAATCCCCGAATTTGGTACAGAGTTTGTTATACAGATGCTTAAGGATACAAAGCCAAAAACATTCTCAGATCTTGTAAGAATTTCAGGACTATCACATGGTACGGATGTTTGGCTTGGGAATGCCCAGACTCTTATTGAAGAGGGAAAGGCGACTATTTCTACAGCTATTTGTACAAGAGATGATATTATGACATACCTTATTAATAAAGGTATGGATTCGGAGCTTTCATTTACAATTATGGAATCTGTTCGTAAGGGTAAGGGGCTTAAACCTGAATGGGAAGAAGCGATGCTAGCAAATGATGTTCCGGATTGGTATATATGGTCATGTAAAAAGATTAAATATATGTTTCCAAAGGCACATGCAGCTGCATACGTTATGATGGCCTATAGAATAGCATATTTCAAAGTGTTTTATCCACTTGCTTACTATGCTGCATTTTTCAGTATTCGTGCATCAGCATTTAACTATGAGATAATGTGTCAGGGACAGGATAAACTTCTGTATTATATGGACATATATAAGAAGAGAGATGCTCTGGGTGAATTGTCTGCAAAAGAGCAGGATACATTAAAAGATATGAAACTTGTTCAAGAGATGTATGCAAGAGGATATAATTTTACAAAGATAGATTTATATACTGCCCAAGCTACAAGATTTCAGATAGTAGGAGATAAGCTTATGCCATCCTTTAGTACAATAGATGGTATGGGTGATAAGGCCGCTGAAGCTGTTGTAGAGGCTGCAAAGGATGGACCATTTCTTTCAAGGGACGATTTTAGAGATAGAACAAAGGTCAGCAAGACAGTTATTGAACTAATGAATGATCTTGGTTTGTTTGGTGACATACCTGAAAGTAATCAGCTTTCGCTATCAGATTTTTTTGGATAAATACTTGTAAATTGCACAAAAGTATATAGCCCTTTGTTCCGTTTTTGAATATAAGAATCTCTAATATTCTTCAAAAGTCACAAATGACTATATACTTTGTGCAATATGCCAAGATATATAAAGTCATAAATGTTTTTAATATAGTTTGCTGGATTCTAAACGTATATAATGAAAACTGAACCGAAGCTTACACTTCCCATAAGATTTACCACAGGACCATCGGCATTGACATTTTTATTTTTTTCTTCGATGTTTCCAAGTGATACATTTGCAATTGGATTAATTTTCCATGATTTTGGGACATAAAGTTCAATTGAACCAAAACTGCAGTGTACAGTAATATCAATAGGAGGATTTGTAATAACAGAACCATCAAAATATGCTTTAAGTTCACCAAATTTGCAATCAAGTGTAGCACCTTGCAAATCATTTAATGAGATGTATTTTGATGTAGCACCAAATGTATTCTTACAGTATGCAAAGTTTTCACTATCACGATTTTCTACCTGCTGATATTTACCAATACGATCTGGGTCTTCATATGCTGCATTTTCATCATTGTATTGATATCCAATTTTGTATTTTTTCATTCTTCTTTCTCTTATACTGTATTTTAGGCTTGATGGAATAAGCAAAGATGTGCCAATAGATAAGAGTATTACAGCAATAATAAGAATCTTAACCGGAACAAATGGTAAGTCAATCATTCGACTTAATTCATAATATACAATGGCAATACCTGTATAGAATCCGGGAAATGTGATTTCATATAATGAGTGAATAGCCATAATGGCACCAATTCCTAATAATATTATTCCAAATGTGTCAGCTTCATTTGGTAAAATACCTGTTCCTTCTAAAATTATAATTGCAGCAAGGGCAATAAATAAAATTCCCCACAATGCTTTTGACATACTATGTTTCATAGTGATTACCTCTTTTCTTACCCATCATTTTTTACCTCTTACATATATCGTATTTACATTCAAATTTTCATTGCTATAATAAACTCATAAACAAAAAATATACGAAATGAGGTGAAAGGATGAAAATACGAATTGAAATGAATGATGATACATCTGAGTGCGAAGTAATCATTCGTTGCAAAACTCTTGACGAAGATGTTTTAAATATTCAACGAACTCTTGAGAAGATGAAAAGTGGCACTAATCAGTTCGTATTATATAAAGACGAATCAGAATACTTTCTGAACTTATCGGAACTCCTGTTTTTCGAAACAGATGGAAATACTGTAAATGCTCATACTGCAGATGACGTATTTAAAGTAAAGTACAAACTTTATGAGTTAGAAGAAATACTTCCAAGAAAGTTTGTAAGAATCTCTAAGTCCTCAATAGTAAATTCTGATAAGATTTATTCGATACAAAAAAATCTTACAGCATCGAGTCTTATCGAATTCAAAAATACACATAAACAAATTTATGTATCACGATCTTATTATAAATTACTTAAAACAATTATGGAAGACACTAATGTAAAAGAATTATATATAATTCAAGATAAATCCTCAGAAGAAAAAAGTTTAAATAATTACATAGAAAGATGTCGCGCCCAACGATTTCTTAGTTTATTTGTTAGAGCGACCTCTTTCTATGCAATTCTAAATTTAATAGGTTTTATACCATTAAATACACATATTTACATATACACTTTATTATTTACATAATAGCTGCATAATCTTATTGCTTCTTTCGATGAATTTTGTCATAGCTTCAGGAGTAAGCTGTTCATGACTAATTACAGCAAGGTCATAAAGCTGTTCACAGAATAATGGTACATTTTCATTGTTTTTATTTTCAAGAATATATTTTACAAGTGCATTTTTTGCATTAAGCACAAGAGTAAGCTTTGTTGGAAACATATTTGGATCCATGCCCATCATTGTGTACATCTTCATCATATCCTGCATTCTACGTGTTTCTTCAGAAAGAGTAACCATAGAAGAGATATTTTCATCTTTGAGATTTTCAACTTTAACTTCTAAGGAATCATTATTGAGGGCTTTCTTGAATATTTCAGTTAAGTCTTTTGCATTTGCTTCAAATGATTCTTTATCTTCTTCCTTTGTTTCTTCCTTAAATGTGTCTGTAAGGTCTGAATCAATTCTTAAGAATTTAACACCTTCATTTTTCTGTTCGAGCTGAGAAATAAAAGGATTGTCGATGTTATGATTTAAAATAACAGCGTCCATATTTTGATCTCTGAACATCTTGATGTATTGTCCCTGAGCAGTTTCATCTGTTACATAGAATACTGTGTTTTCATGGTGTTCTTTGTTCTTTTCTAAGCACTCTGGAAGAGTTAAATATTTGCCATCAATATTTTTAAATAAGATGTAGTCTGACATCTTTTCACAGAATTTTTCATCTTTGATACAACCAAATTTGATAAATGGATTGATGTCATCCCAGTATTTCTCATATGATTCTTTTTCTGTCTTGCACATGCCGGAAAGCTTGTCGGCAACCTTTTTTGTAATATATTCAGAAATCTTCTTTACAAAGCCATCATTCTGAAGGGCACTTCTTGAAACATTAAGAGGAAGGTCAGGGCAGTCAATAACACCTTTAAGGAGCATTAAGAACTCTGGAATAACTTCCTTAATATTATCAGCAATAAATACCTGGTTGTTGTATAACTTGATTGTACCTTCAATAGAATCATATTCAGTATTAATCTTAGGGAAGTAGAGGATACCCTTTAAGTTGAATGGGTAATCCATATTTAAATGAATCCAGAAGAGAGGCTCTTTGAAATCATTGAAAACTTTTGTATAAAAAGCCTTATATTCTTCTTCTGTACAGTCATTTGGATGTTTAGCCCAAAGAGGAGTAGTATCATTTAATGCAACAGGACGTTTAAGAATTTTTGCCTTCTTTGTCTCTGGAGTAATTACAACAGTTTCCTTTGTTCCGTCTTCGTTTTCTTTTTCTTCTGTTTTTTCAGGTTCAACGATTGTTTCAATTACAGTATCATCTTCTGTAACTTCCTCTGCAAGAACAGTTTCATACTGTGGTCCGGCAGTTTCATTTGTCAAAAAGATTTCGACTGGCATGAAAGAGCAGTATTTGTTAATTACTTCACGTGCTCTATATTCATTGGCAAATTCAAGACTATCTTCATTTAAGTATAATGTAATCTTTGTACCACGAGTCTCTTTGTCACCATCTTCTAATGTATATTCTGTACCGCCATCACATTCCCAATGAACAGGAGTAGCACCTTCTTTGTATGAAAGAGTATCAATTGTAACTTTGTCAGCTACCATAAATGAAGAGTAGAAACCAAGACCAAAGTGACCTATTATCTGATCTTCATTTGTCTTGTCTTTATACTGATTTAAAAATGCTTCTGCACCTGAAAAAGCAATCTGACAGATGTATTCATTTACTTCATCTGCTGTCATACCAAGACCTGTATCAATGAATGTAAGTGTCTTATCTTTGTCATTTACTAAAACTTCGATTTTGAATTCATTATCATCAGGGAGCTGGTATTCACCCATAATTTCAAGCTTTTTAAGCTTTGTTATTGCATCACAACCATTAGAGATAAGTTCTCTAAAGAAAATATCGTGGTCTGAATATAACCATTTCTTTATAATTGGAAAAATATTTTCACTGTTAATTGAAAGACTACCTTTTTTTGCCATTTTTTCTTTACTTCCTTTCTAGATTTTACATTTGCACTAGTGTTATTTTATGATGTTAGGGGTAAAAGGTATTTTGACCCTGGTATCATTTTATCACTATAAAAGGATATGTCAAGAGAAAATTAGCACTCAAGTCAAATGAGTGCTAATAAAAACTTAAAGCTGAAACAATTATCATTAAAAAATCTTTTCCTAAAAGAAAAAAATGAAATTTTAAAAAGAAGACAAAATTATTCTTTCAGCATATGAATCGAAAGCCTTTTCAATAGTCTTATCAAGAGTGAAACTCTTAAGTGAAGTAGCTGATATGCAATCAAGAGTACCATTCTCAAAACGTATATTCATATATAGTCCGGATATTTCGTCAACGTTATTTATGTCTATTCCATTCTGAGTAAGAAATTGTTCAACATGTTTAATTGGAAGTTTAAAAACAAGTAAGAACTTTGAAGGTGTTTTTTTTCCTTTTATTATTTGATAACAAATTGGCTTGAGTGATGACCAGCGAGATAGCTCCTTTTCCTCAAGTAAATTATATTCTTCTGATGTAAAAAATGGTTTGTAAAGATGTCCATTAATATTGAAAGTATTATATGTAGTGATAGAAACCTCTTCTACAAGATATTCATCAAAGGTTGTATATGTCAGAAGTTTCCCCATAAATGTTTTAATATCTGATATATTTACAGAATTCATAGAGTCAGATCCTTTCTTCTATAACAAAAATTCGGATAAAACATAATTACTTACGTCAATTCCAATAGGTGTTAATTTTATATAGTCATTTTCTATTTTTATAAGATTATCATTTTGTAATTTGGGTAGTACATCCTTATAGATGTTTAACATATTTGTACCAAACAGTTCATAAAATAAAGGAATAGATACGCCTTCTATCTTTCTTAAACCTAGAAACATATATTCTTCCATTTGATCTTTAAGAGAAAGCTCTGTTATGTCAGTCATAATGGCAGATGGTGAAGAACTATTTTCAATATAGTTATGAAGATCATCAATGTTTTTGTATCTTATATTGTCAATAAGAGAAGAAGCTCCAAGCCCCATACCCAGATAATCCTTACGCTCCCAATATGAAAGATTATGTTTACATTCATAAGAGGGCTTTGAATAATTTGATATCTCATATCTATGATATCCAAATGATTCTAATGTTTCCAAAGTTTTATAGTACATTTCTCTTTCAGTATCTTCATCTGGAAGTAAATCTTCATGACCATCATATATAAAAGAATAGAGAGGTGTACCTTCCTCTAATATAAGACTATAAGCCGATATATGAGTAGGATTAAGCTTTGCAACCTTCATAAGTGTCTCAAGATAACTTTTAAGCGTCTGATAGGGAAGAGCCGACATCAAATCGATGTTAATATTTGAAAAGCCTGCATCAATAGCATCATTGTAGCTTTCCATAAATTGAACATATGAGTGGATTCTTCCAATAGCTTTAAGTTCATCATCATTTGCTGATTGAAGACCAATGCTTAAGCGATTTATACCAGAATATTTATAATCATTAAGCTTTAATAGATTAAGCGTTCCCGGATTGCACTCAATTGTAATTTCTGCATCTTTTTCTATATGATAATATTTTGAAATTGTATTTATAATATTATATATTTTTTTTGATTCTAAAATAGAAGGAGTGCCACCACCAATAAATATTGTAGATATTTGTCTGTTATTATGTAACTGGCTCCTTAAGATAATCTCTTTTATTAGAGAATCGACATATTTTGATTTGGTATCTTCATCACATTTAAATGATAGAAAATCACAATATTTACATTTATTTACACAAAAGGGGATATGTAAATATATCCCCATAGAGTTATCTTTTGTGTAATTGGTTGTATCAAGTTTATTATTGATTATGTTATTATGATGTTCCATTTTTTACTCCTGATCAAGCTTAAGAACTGACATAAAGGCTTTTTGTGGTATTTCAACATTTCCAACCTGACGCATACGCTTTTTACCTTCTTTTTGTTTTTCAAGAAGTTTCTTCTTACGGGAAATATCACCACCGTAACATTTTGCAAGAACGTCTTTTCTCATAGCTTTAACTGTTTCTCTTGCAATGATTTTACTGCCTATTGCAGCCTGAATTGGAATCTCAAATAAGTGACGAGGTATTTCATCTTTTAATTTTTCACACATCTTTCTTCCACGTTCATATGCTGTAGAAGAGTGAACGATGAATGAAAGTGCATCAACTTCTTCCTTATTGATTAAAATATCAAGTTTTACAAGGTCAGACTGTACATATCCCTTTAATTCATAATCAAAAGAAGCGTAACCTCTTGAACGGGATTTCAATGCATCAAAGAAATCATAGATGATTTCATTTAATGGAAGATTATATTTTAATAATGCTCTTGATCCTTCTATATAGTCCATTCCGAGATATTCGCCACGTCTTTCCTGACAAAGCTCCATAATCGCACCAATGAATTCTGTTGTAACCATAATCTCAGCAGATACAACAGGTTCTTCCATAAAATCTATTTCTGAAGGATCAGGAAGATTAGAAGGATTTGTTAATTCAAATACAGTACCATCATTTTTATGTACCTTATATATAACACCTGGAGCAGTAGTAACAAGGTCAAGGTTATATTCTCTCTCCAAACGTTCCTGAATAATCTCTAAATGAAGTAGTCCAAGGAAACCACATCTGAAACCAAAGCCAAGAGCAATAGATGTCTCAGGCTCGAACGAAAGCGCAGCATCATTTAGCTGTAATTTTTCAAGAGCATCTCTAAGGTCAGAATATTTTGCACTGTCAGTTGGATATAAACCGCAATAAACCATTGAGTTTACTTTTTTGTAGCCTGGAAGTGGCTCGTCACAAGGACGGTTAAGTTCTGTAATAGTATCACCAACAGAAGTATCCTTTACATTTTTGATACTAGCTGTAATATATCCTACCATGCCTGCTGAAAGCTCATCACAAGGGATAAACTGTCCTGCACCAAAGTAACCAACCTCAACAACATTAGCTGTAGCACCAGTAGCCATCATTTTAATTGATGTACCAGCTTTGACAGTACCATTTTTGATACGACAGAATACAATAACACCTTTATATGAATCATAAAGACTATCGAATATCAATGCCTGTAATGGCGCATCTTTATCACCGACAGGAGAAGGTACTTTGTTTACAATAGCTTCAAGAACTTCTTCTATATTAAGTCCTGTTTTGGCAGAAATACGTGGCGCATCATGAGCTTCAATTCCAATAACGTCTTCGATTTCGTTTGCAACTCTGTCAGGGTCTGCACTTGGAAGATCAATCTTATTTATAACTGGTATAACATCAAGGTCATGATCTAAAGCAAGGAATACATTGGCAAGAGTCTGTGCTTCAACACCTTGTGCTGCATCAACAACAAGAATGGCTCCATCACAGGCTGCAAGGCTTCTTGATACTTCATAATTAAAGTCTACATGACCTGGAGTATCAATAAGATTGAAGATATATTCTTCACCATCATTTGCTTTATATACTGTACGGACAGTCTGAGCTTTGATTGTAATACCTCTTTCTCTTTCAAGCTCCATATTGTCAAGAACCTGTGCCTGCATTTCTCTTGAAGTAAGAAGACCGGTTTTTTCAATGATTCTATCTGCTAAAGTAGATTTACCATGGTCGATGTGGGCGATGATACAAAAATTTCTTATTTTATTCTGATCTACTGACATTTTTATCTCCTAATTTAAATAATGGTTGATTAGGCTATGAACACCTAAAACAGATAAAGTATTGTTATATTGTATATATTTACTTAATACAACAGTAGTAATAGTATACATTTTATAGGTAAAAATCGCAAGTTGTAATTTAATATGAACATTACTTGAATTTGACAAAAAAAAAATGTATAATCACATAGTTAAAAACAATTATCGAAAAATAGGAGGATTTCCAAATGGTATCATGGAACAACTTAGATACACTTGCATCTTATCAGGATGTAAAAAATGTTAATCGCGTAAATCTTATTGACGCAATGTCAGGCGAAAACGGCGCAGAACGTGTTAAGAAGTATAGCTCACCTATGGCAGCTGGTCTTTCATTCAATTATGCATCAAAGCAGGTAGATGATACAGTTCTTGATGCTCTTATTAAATTAGCTAAAGAAGCACAGCTTTTAGAAAAATTCGAAGCTCTTTACAATGGTGAAGTAGTTAATACAGGTGAAAAGCGTCTTGTTCTTCATCATATGACACGTGGACAGCTTGGTAATGCTGTTGAAGCTGATGGTGTTGATAAGCGTACTTTCTATGTAGCACAGCAGGAAAAAATCGCTGAATTTGCTAACAAGGTTCATAATGGTGAAATCACAAATGCTGCTGGTGAAAAGTTTACAACAGTTGTTCAAATCGGTATCGGCGGAAGTGATTTAGGTCCACGTGCTATGTATTTAGCACTTGAAAACTGGGCTAAAAAGAATAATACATTTAAGATGGAAGCAAAATTCATCAGTAACGTAGATCCTGATGATGCAGCAGCAGTATTAAATTCAATTGATGTTGCTCATTCTATCTTCGTACTTGTTTCAAAATCAGGTACAACACTTGAAACATTAACAAATGAATCATTCGTTAAAGATGCTTTGGCAAAGGCAGGTTTAGATGCTTCTAAGCATATGATTGCTGTAACAAGTGAAACATCTCCACTCGCTAAGAGTGATGATTATCTTGCTGCATTCTTTATGGATGATTATATCGGAGGACGTTTCTCTTCTACATCTGCAGTTGGTGGGGCAGTATTATCACTTGCATTTGGTCCTGAAGTATTTGCTCAGTTCCTTAATGGTGCAGCAGAAGAAGACAAGCTTGCAAAGAATACAGATGTATTGGCAAACCCAGATATGCTTGATGCATTAATCGGTGTATATGAAAGAAATGTACTTGGTTACCCATGTACAGCAGTTCTTCCATATTCACAGGCACTTAGCCGTTTTCCAGCACATCTTCAGCAGTTAGATATGGAATCAAATGGTAAGTCTGTAAATCGTGATGGTGGAGACATCAACTACGTTACAGGTCCAATCATCTTTGGTGAACCAGGTACAAACGGTCAGCATTCATTCTACCAGTTACTTCACCAGGGAACAGATATTGTTCCACTTCAGTTCATTGGCTTCAAGAACAATCAGCTTGATACAGATGTTGTTATTCAGGATAGCACAAGCCAGCAGAAGCTCTGTGCAAACGTTGCTGCTCAGATTGTAGCTTTCGCTTGCGGTAAGTCAAACGATGACAAGAATAAGAACTTTGAAGGTGGTCGTCCATCAAGTATCATCATTGGTGATCAGGTAAATCCTGCATCTCTTGGTGCACTTTTAGCTCACTTTGAAAATAAGATTATGTTCCAGGGATTCTTATGGAACATCAACAGTTTCGACCAGGAGGGTGTACAGCTTGGAAAAGTATTAGCTAAGAAAGTACTTGCTCACGAGACAGAAGGTGCCCTTAAGGTATATAGTGATTTATTAAATATTTAATTTGTAGATACCAGGGTCAAATAGACATAAAATCCGATGCAAGCATGCATGCAGGAGGGTTTATGTCCAGTTGACCCGCAAAAACAACGAAAAGTAGCCATTTTTCGTAGAAAAATGGGCGGATTTGAGGTGTTTTTAGGATTGCGTGAGTGTGAAACACGAAGCAATCCTTGGTATCTCTTTTTTCATTTTAATACCAGGGTCAAATAGACATAAAATCCGATGCAAGTATGCTTGCAGGAGGGTTTATGTCCAGTTGACCCGCAAAAACAACGAAAAGTATTCAAAAGGCGGTTGCGCAAAAGTGCAATCGCCTTTTGGATATTACAGATATCTAAAACGTGTTTTCTTTAGTTTTTTTTTTATTTCTTAGAAAAAATACTTGACATAGATAAATGTGAGTGATAATTTATATCTAGATGTTAGCACTCCTAAAAGTTGAGTGCTAATAAAACAAAAACATTTGCACATACTAAAGGATATGTACCAAAAAGGTACTACACTTATAAAAGGAAGTGAGCTTTTGGAATTAGATGAAAGAAAAATGAAAATCCTAAAGGCTATCATTAAAAACTATCTGGAAACAGGTGAGCCGGTAGGATCAAGGACAATTTCAAAATACACTGATTTAAACTTAAGTTCAGCAACTATCAGAAATGAAATGGCGGATTTGGAGGAGCTTGGTTATATAGTTCAGCCACATACCTCAGCAGGCAGAATTCCTTCGGATAAGGGATACAGATTATATGTAGATGATATGATGAGGGAAAAGGAAGCAGAGCTAAAAAACCGAGTCGAAGAGGTTGATGAAATAAAGGAACAGCTTCTTGAAAGAGTAGACAAAGTAGAAACACTCCTTCAGAATATGGCAAAGTCCCTTGCAACAAATACAAATTACGCTACAATGGTTACCGGTCCAAAATACCATAAGAATAAAATGAAATTTATTCAGCTATCACAGGTTGATGACAATAAAATTTTGTGTGTTATGGTTTTGGAAGGAAATATCATTAAGAATAGAATCATTGAGGTTGAGGAAATACTTGATAATGAAACAATACTCAAGCTTAACATAATGCTCAACAGCTCACTATCAGGACTTACGATGGAAGAGATTAATCTTGGCATTATATCAAGGATGACTGCTCAGGCAGGTGAACATTCGGTTATAATAAAAGAGATTCTTGATATTGTTGCTCAGGTAATTGGCAGTGAAGAGGATATGCCGATATATACAAGTGGTGCAACAAATATTTTTAAGTATCCTGAATTAAGTGATAGTATAAATGCAAGCAGGCTGATTAGTACCTTCGAGGAAAAGAAATTATTAACATCTCTTGTTCCGGTTGAAGGAAAAGAAGGTATTCAGGTATATATAGGTGATGAAACACCTGTTACAACAATGAAAGATTGCAGTGTTATTACTGCAACCTATGAATTGGAAGATGGACTTAAGGGTACAATCGGTATAATAGGTCCTAAAAGAATGGATTATGAGAAAGCACTTGAGGCAATAAGTTCTGTAAAAGATAAACTCGAGAATGTATATCATAAACCAAAAGAAAATATTGTGAGAGGTGAAGAAAGTGTCGAATAAAACTAAGGTTAAAGATCAGGAACAGGAAGTAAAAGAAACAGTTGATGAAACTGTAGAAAATACAACTGAAACTGTTGAAACTGAGGTTACAGATGAAACAGATGAAACTAAAGAACAGACAGAAACTGCTACAGATGATTCTGAGGGTTCAGAAGAAGTAAAGAAAGATAAGAAAGATTTACTTATTGAAGAGTTAAATGATAAATATATGAGAACATTTGCAGAATTTGATAATTTCAGAAAGCGTACTGAAAAAGAAAAAGCAGCAATGTTCGAGGTTGGAGCAAAGAATATCATCGAAAAAATTCTTCCAATAGTAGATAACTTCGAAAGAGGATTAGCAGTTGTTCCTGAGGAAAACAAAGAAGATCCATTTGTAACAGGTATGGATAAGATATACAAACAGTTGATTACTTCTCTTGAGGAAGTGGGCGTTAAGCCAATTGAAGCATTAAACGCTGAGTTTAATCCAGATTTTCATAATGCAGTAATGCATATAGAAGATGAAAATTTTGGTGAAAACATAATAGTCGAGGAATTTCAGAAAGGCTATATGTATAGAGACAGCGTAGTAAGACATAGTATGGTAAAGGTAGCTAACTAGTCAAATTATATATATTTTAATCATTTAGGAGGACAATGAAATGGGCAAAATTATTGGTATCGATTTAGGAACAACAAACTCTTGTGTAGCTGTTATGGAAGGTGGAAAGCCAACAGTTATCGCAAATACAGAAGGAATCAGAACAACTCCTTCAATCGTTTCTTTCACAAAGAATGGTGAAAGACTTGTAGGTGATCCTGCAAAACGTCAGGCTGTTACAAATGCTGACAAGACAATATCTTCAATTAAGAGACATATGGGTACAGATTACAGAGTAGCAATTGATGATAAGAAGTACTCACCACAGGAAATTTCAGCTATGATTTTACAGAAGTTAAAAGCAGATGCTGAAAGCTATTTAGGCGAAAAAGTTACAGAAGCTGTTATTACAGTTCCAGCATACTTCAATGATGCACAGAGACAGGCAACAAAAGACGCAGGTAAGATTGCTGGTCTTGATGTTAAGAGAATTATCAATGAGCCAACAGCTGCAGCTTTAGCATATGGTCTTGATAATGAACATGAACAGAAGATTATGGTATACGATTTAGGTGGTGGTACATTCGATGTATCTGTAATCGAAATCGGTGACGGTGTAATCGAAGTATTATCTACATCAGGTGATAATAAACTCGGTGGTGATGATTTTGATAACATTATTACAAATTACATGATTGATGAATTCAAGAAGGCTGAAGGAATTGACTTATCAACAGATAAGATGGCTCTTCAGAGATTAAAAGAAGCAGCTGAAAAGGCTAAAAAAGAACTTTCATCTGCAACAACAACAAATATTAACTTACCATTCATCACAGCTAACCAGGATGGTCCAAAACATTTTGATATGAACCTTACAAGAGCTAAATTTGATGAATTAACACATGAACTTGTTGAAAGAACAGCCATTCCAGTACAGAATGCTTTAAAGGATGCTGGTCTTACAGCTTCAGAACTTAGTAAAGTTTTATTAGTAGGTGGTTCTACACGTATTCCGGCAGTTCAGGATAAGGTAAAACAGCTTACAGGTCATGAACCATCTAAGTCATTAAACCCAGATGAATGTGTTGCTATTGGTGCTTCTATTCAGGGTGGTAAATTGGCTGGTGATGCAGGTGCAGGTGATATCCTTCTTCTTGATGTTACTCCACTTTCACTTTCAATTGAAACAATGGGTGGTGTTGCTACAAGACTTATCGAAAGAAATACAACAATTCCTGCAAAGAAGAGTGAAGTATTCTCTACAGCAGCAGATAATCAGTCAGCAGTTGATATCAAGGTTGTACAGGGTGAAAGACAGTTCGCAAAAGACAATAAACTTCTTGGTGAATTCAGACTTGATGGTATTGCACCAGCTCCAAGAGGAATTCCAAAGATTGAAGTTACATTCGATATTGATGCAAATGGTATTGTAAATGTTTCAGCTAAGGATCTTGGAACAGGTAGAGAACAGCACATTACTATCACATCTGGTTCAAATATGTCAGATGATGAAATCGATAAGGCTGTAAAAGAAGCTGCTGAATTCGAAGCAGCTGATAAGAAGCGTAAGGAAAATATTGAAGCAAGAAATGAAGCTGATTCAATGGTATTCCAGACAGAAAAAGCTATTAATGAAGTTGGTAATAAGCTTGATGCAAATGAAAAGGCATCTGTAGAAGCTGATTTACAGGCTCTCAAAGATATTCTTGCAAAATCATCTGCAGAATCAATGACAGAAGCAGATGCAGAAGAAATCAAGGTTGCTAAGGAAAAACTTATGACAGGTGCTCAGAGCTTATTTACAAAGATGTATGAGCAGGCTCAGGCAGCAAATGCAGGAGCAGCAGGTGCAGCAGGAGCAACTGGTTCTTATACAGAAACAGAAAGCCAGTCATCAGCAGATGATGTAGTAGATGGTGAATACAAAGAAGTATAGTATAAAATAAACTATATTTTTGATGAATGTTCAAAGCGGATTTTGTGTCCGCTTTGAATTAGTTTTATTTCGTAAAAAGGAGTAATTCCAAATGGCAGATAAAAGAGATTATTATGAAGTGCTGGGTGTTGAAAAAGGCGCTGATGATGCTGCAATCAAGAAAGCATACAGACAGTTAGCAAAGAAATACCATCCTGATACAAATCCAGGTAATAAGGAAGCAGAGGCAAAGTTTAAAGAAGCATCAGAGGCATATGCTGTACTTAGTGATCCTGATAAGAGGAGACAGTATGATCAGTTTGGTCATGCTGCATTTGAAGGTGGTTCTGGTGGCCCTGGAGCTGGTGGATTTGAATTTAATTTCGGCGATATGGGTGACATTTTCGGTGATATTTTTGGCGATATCTTTGGTGGAGGAAGAAGCCGAAGAGCAAACAATGGACCTATGAAAGGTGCAAGCATCAGAGTTGGTGTACGAGTTACTTTTGAAGAAGCTTTGTTTGGATGTGAAAAGGAAATAGAAGTAACATTAAAAGATGAGTGTAAAACATGTGGAGGTTCTGGTGCAAAAGCTGGAACATCACCTGTTACATGTACAGGATGTAAAGGAACAGGTAAGATTGTATATACACAGCAGACACTTTTTGGTGTTACACAGCAGGTACAGACATGTCCGGAATGTAATGGTACAGGAAAGTCTATTAAAGAAAAGTGTCCTGATTGTAGAGGAACAGGATATACATCTAGTAGAAAGAAAATTGCTGTTACTATACCGGCAGGTATTGATGATGGTATGTCAATAAAGATTGCTGGTAAGGGTGAACCTGGTAAAAATGGTGGACCAAGAGGAGATTTACTTGTAGAAGTATCTGTAATGCGTCATCCAATTTTCCAGAGACAAAATTATGACATTTATTCTACTGCACCAATATCATTTGTTCAGGCTGCAATAGGAGGAGATGTACGTATTAAGACTGTAGATGGTGATGTGTTATTTAACATTAAACCAGGAACACAGACTGATACAAAAATCAGACTTCGTGGTAAGGGTGTTCCAAATCTTAGAAATAAGACTACTAGAGGTGACCACTATGTTACACTTGTGGTTCAGGTTCCAGAGAAACTTACAAGTGAACAAAAGGAAGCATTAATGGCGTTTGATGCTGCTATGGGTGGAACAACTGAGGATACAAAGAATAATGCAACGCCTGATAATGATTCAGAGTCAGGAAAGGAATCAGGAAAAGAAACTGTAAAAGAAGAAAAAAAGAAGAAGAAAGGTTTTTTTGGTAAATAATCATAATAATTTTTTTGGGAGAATGTTATGGAAAAAAAGAGAGATAGCTGGGCTTCAAGAGGTACATTCATTCTTGCAGCAATTGGTTCAGCAGTTGGACTTGGAAATGCATGGAGATTTCCAGGCTTAGCAGCTAAACATGGTGGCGGTACATTTTTACTTGTTTATTTGATAGCAATGTTTTTGATAGGTATTCCAATGTTAATGATGGAGATATCTATTGCTAGAAAACTGCACAAAGGGGCAGGAGAATCTTTAAGAGGAATTAACAAAAAAACAGAATTTATAGGCTGGTCTGCAACAGCTAATGCATTTGTAATTGTTACCTATTATGCAATTGTCTTTGCATGGGTTATTCTTATGGTGTTTGAAGCAGTAAAATTTGCCGGAATGACAGGAAATTCTGCCGCAGCAAGTAATCTGTTTGCAAATGCAACGCAGACCACATGGGATGTTACGGGATATTCTATCCCGATACAGATGTTAATTGTATTGTTTGTGGCTTGGATAGCAATATACTACTGTATCAGAAATGGTGCACACAGTGTTGGAAAGGTAGTAAAATATACAGTTTTCTTACCAATAATACTTCTTGTCATGATGGCTGTAAAAGGTTGTACAATGAGTGGAGCAGCTGAGGGACTGAAGCAATTTTTTATACCGGATGTATCTGCTTTTTATGATCCTTCACTTTGGATTGATGCTGTAGGTCAGGTATTTTACAGTTTGTCAATTATGATGGCTATTATGTTTGCGTATGGCTCATATCTTGATGAAAAAGCTAATGTAGCTGTTGACTGTATAATAATCGCAGTTTCAGATGCAGCTGTTAGTGTACTTTCCGGTGTAGTTATGTTTTCTACAATGGGTGGTGTAGGAATGCTTGACTCAATATCAGATTCAGGCATTGCAACAGCATTTATTATATATCCACAGGCTATAGTTAACCTGACAGATATTGGTTGGTTCAATGCAGCATTTGGTATTGTATTTTATCTGATGCTTGTTACATTAGCTATAGATTCGGCATTCTCAATTGTTGAAGGTGTATCAGCTTCTATATCAGATAAGTTCCATTTGAACCCAAGAAAGACAACTAAAGTAATATGTCTGGTTGCAGCTGTAATATCTTTCTTGTATGCAACAAAAGCCGGACTTGCATGGCTTGATATTGTAGATCACTGGACAAATATGATAAACCTTATCCTTATAGGTATACTTGAATGTATTGCAATTGGCTGGTGCTTTAATCTTGATAAAGTATTACATCAGATTAATAGAAATACAGTGAATTTCAAAATGCCTAGAATGTGGTTCAGACTTGCAATAAGATACATTGCTCCGATTGCACTTATTATATTATTCTGTTGGAATATGTATGATCTTTTCGTTAAAAATAACGGAAATTATGGATATGCCATGTGGGCAGAATGTATAGGAGGATGGCTGGTATCAGCATTAGTATTTATAAGTGGCTTTATTGTTAAACTTATTGTTAATCATAAAAAGAAGAATGGTTTCGTAGAGAATGAAATAATATGGTCAGATGATGACGAAAAATAGACTTTAAAATGTTTTATATATTATTAATGGGCTGTGAAAACAGCCCATTATTTTTTTCTTTTGATTTTGCGTTTCCATTACTTGCTGTTTTCGGCTTTTTCGGCTTTGAAGTCTTGTTTTTTATTGTCTTAGCCGAAAATCTCTGGATTATTTCCTTTGATTCCACTTTTTCATAACTTGTTTTTTTTAGTTTTTTTAGGCTTTGAGGTCCTGTTTTGCATTATTTTAGCCGAAAAAACTTGATTATTTCCATTTATTCTAATTTTTTGTTACTTGTTTTTTTCATTTTTTTCGACTTTGAAGTCTTGTATTACATTGTCTTAGCCGAAAATCCCTGATTATTTTTCTTGATTTTACTCTTTTATTACTTGTCTATTCAAATTTTTTCGGCTTGCATCGTTCATATTTTACTGCCTTAGCCGTAATCAATTGTAATGAACAAAAGATACTTATTGAAATCATAAAATATATAAAAAGTTTTATATAGTCTTGTATAGTCTAATATAATCTAATCTAATATAGTCTCATTATTCTGCAATCTTGGTAACCCCTACATATACATTAGAAATACGATACCATGTTCTAAAGTCTGTTACACCACTTACCGGCAAATCAAAAGTCTTTTGAAAAGTTGAAACGGCATTAGCTGTATTAGCTCCATATATTCCATCTACTGTCAAAACAGGAATATTTGAATATACCTTTCCTATGGCATTTAGCTCGTTTTGAAGCTGTCTTACTTTGTCACCTGTAGAACCTATTGTAAGGTTGTATCCAGGCCATGAAGAAGGAATACCTTCTAATAATTCGGCTTCATTTATATAAATTGAGCTACCATAGTAATTTCTAAGGATTTCAATAGCAGAATATCCGATATCACCAAGGTATTTGGAACCCCACTGACTCATCCAGTCAGGACATGTAACTCTCTTTCCATCACAATATTGTGTAAGAATAGGTTGATTTACATTAGGTCGTGACAGATAATTGTTAAATATTTCGTCAACAATACGGGAAATGTTTTCAAATACATTTCTTCCATATATCCATTTGTGGTCATAGGCAGTAGAAGAAGTAATAGTAAAAGAATAACCCTTGTTTCGATACCATTCTGTATATACTCTGTTAAGGGTGAATGACATAATTGCAAGAATGTTAGCTGTGATGGTTTCTTCAGGCCATGTTGAATAGATTTCACTACTTGCAACATTTTTTATATAGTCTCTGTAAGGTACATAATAGTCTGTGGCAGTAGAGTCGGATGGTGCACCATCATGTACGATGATTGTACTGGGAACAACAACTCTTGAAAGGACAATTTCTCCTGTTTCGTTTGTTGGTTTGATTTCGTCTTCCGGTATCTTTGGAGGATAATTTCCAAATAATGTATGTGGGGGAATTACGATATCATTTGTATAGCGTTCACGTTCGCTTTGATATAATGTTACAGGAAGAATAGCAAGTTCACCGGAAAAAAGTTCTACACCGGCTATTAATTTATCTTCAAAACCATCAGCTCTAATAAGGACTGAATATTCTGCATATGGCTCCAAAATATTATTGCTGTTTAAACTGTATTCTAATGGAGGTGTGCTTAATGATAGAATCTCAGTCTGACCGGCGGAGTTGGTATTTAGATTTTCAATTATAGTATTTGGTCCCCCTGTATAAGAAATGTAGATAGAGGCGTTATTAATAGGAGTGCCGGTTGATGTGTTGATTTCGATTTTTAAAAATCCTGTATCAATATTGTTTAAATTTGTATTCATATATTCCTTAAAAAGTCTTTTTAAATACTATTATTAAATTTATGGGAATATTACTTTGTTATGGTAAAAAAAATACTAATATGTTAAAATAAAAAACAGTCAGGGTGAATCCAAAAATATATTGAGGAATAAAAATGAAGAAAGAGTATTTTATAGCAGCAGTATTTACGATTGTTATTTTTGCTGTAGTTATATGTAATCTTGGAAATGTAAGTGGTGCAACAGCCAGTGAAGATATTTCAGAGATGGAAGAAAAGCTAAACGAAAATGAATCAAAATATGCTGAAATACAGGAAAAACTTAATATATTAAATAATAGCAAAGAAGATATGGCATCTTATATTGCAAATTTAAATGATAGTTATAATACAATACTTTCGGTTATTAATGATCTTGATGAGCAGATTGCTTCAAAGAATCTCGAGATTGAAAGTATTAATACTTTACTTTCTGAAAAAGAAATAGAGATTGAAGAGTATTATGATAATATGGCGATGAGAATACAATTCATATATGAAAATAACTCTATGGATATTATATCTATGATTATTAATGCGGGGTCCATTTCAGATGTGATAAGTATGGTAAGCTATTATAATGATATTATAGAGTATGATAGAAAAGCTTTAGATAAAATTGAGGCTGAAATAGAGCAAAATAATCAGATAAAAGAAAAGGCTGAGGATGAAATTGCTGAACTTGAGAAGTTAAAGAGTGAGCAGGACAACAGAAGAACAGAAATGGAATCTATGATGGCTGAGGCGTCAGTTAATATAGGGGCAAAACAGTCACAGATAGATGAAGCGGAGTCAATAGCAAGAGCTATGGTCGCAGAAATGGAAGAACAAAGAAACTCGGTGGAGAAGCTTAAAGAGGAAGAATCTAGAAGAGTTGCTGAAGAGTTAAGAAAGCAACAGATGGCTGAACAGGGAATCACAGAAACAACATATGCATATCAATATCTTGATGGAGATGTTAGAAAACTTGCGGCTATTATATATTGTGAAGCACGTGGTGAGCCATATGAAGGCCAGCTTGCAGTTGCTTCAGTAGTTATGAATCGTGTTGAAAGCAGTAAATTTCCAAATACAATAGAAGAAGTTATTGCACAGCCTTATCAGTTTACTCCTTATGAAATGGGGCTATATGCTATTGCGCTTGCGATAGATAATATGCAACAGTCTTGTATAGATGCAGCTATAGAAGTCATTCAGAATGGGTATAGGTCAGGTGATTGGCTGTATTTCAGAACATTCAATAATATTGTTCAGGGAACAATAATTGGTAATCACGTATTTTATTAAAAAACAGTTGAAAAATATTGATGTATAATGTATAATCTTATCAATTTGAGCATAAATAAGGAAACAGGTTTTCTTATTTATATATAAATCACTAATATACAGCCGTTTTAGGCAGAAGGAGAAACATATGAAAGCTTTTCTAATTCTAGAAGATGGACATGTATTTGAAGGTACATCAATAGGTTCAAAACGAGAAATTATTAGCGAGATAGTATTTAATACTTCAATGACTGGTTATCTGGAGGTATTAACTGACCCGTCGTATGCTGGACAGGCAGTTGTGATGACTTATCCGTTAATCGGAAATTATGGTATATGTTATGATGATATGGAGTCATTAAAACCATGGCCAGATGGCTATATTGTTCGTGAATTATCAAGAATGCCTAGCAATTTCAGATGTCAAGGCACTATTCAAGATTTTCTTAAAAAGAATGATATTCCTGGTATTGCAGGAATAGATACTCGTGCTCTTACAAAAATCCTCAGAGAAAAAGGTACCATGAATGGTATGATAACAACAAATGAAGCTTTTAATATAGATGATGTTATTAGTGAACTCAAGAAGTATTCACCAACAGGTGTAGTAAAAAAAGTAACTTGTGATAAGGTTTCTAAACTTGATGGTGGAAAATATAAAGTGGCATTAATGGATTTTGGTGCTAAGAAAAATATTGCTAAATCCCTTCATGAAAGAGATTGTGAAGTAACAATATATCCTGCAGATGTAAAGGCTGAAGAGATTCTTGCAACAAATCCTGATGGTATTATGCTTTCAAATGGACCTGGTGATCCAAAGGAATGTGTTGAGATAATCAAAGAAATTAAAAAAATGTATGATTCAAATGTTCCAATATTTGCTATATGTCTTGGACATCAGCTTATGGCACTGGCAACAGGTGCAGATACACATAAGATGAAGTATGGTCATAGAGGTGGAAATCATCCTGTAAAAGATCTTAAGAGTGGAAAAGTATATATTTCATCACAGAATCATGGATATGTTGTTGATGAAAATACAATAAATAATGAGATTGCTGAAGTAGGATTTATAAATGTAAATGACAAAACAGTAGAAGGATTAAGATATAAACAGAAACCGGTATTTACTGTTCAGTTTCACCCGGAAGCTTGTCCTGGACCACAGGATTCAAGCAAATTGTTTGATGAATTTATTAAGATGATGGACGAAAGGAGATAAGAAGATGCCAAAGGATACTAGTATAAAAAAGGTTTTAGTTATTGGTTCTGGTCCTATCGTTATCGGACAGGCTGCAGAGTTTGACTATGCTGGAACACAGGCATGTCGTTCTCTTAAAGAAGAAGGAATTGAAGTAGTTTTAGTAAATTCTAATCCTGCTACAATTATGACAGATAAGGATATTGCTGATAAGGTTTATATTGAGCCTCTTACTGCAAAGGTACTTGAAAAGCTTATTTTAAAAGAAAAGCCAGACAGTGTTTTACCAACACTTGGTGGTCAGGCAGGTCTTAACCTTGGTATGGAACTTGTTGAATCAGGTTTCCTTGAAAAACATGGTGTAAGACTTATAGGAACAACAGCTGAGACAATTAAGAAGGCAGAAGACCGTCTTGAATTCAAACAGACAATGGAAAAAATCAATGAGCCTGTTGCGCCATCATTAGTTGTAGAAAATGTAGAAGATGGTATTGCTTTTACAAATAAGATTGGATATCCTGTAGTTCTTCGTCCGGCATATACATTAGGAGGCAGTGGCGGTGGAATTGCCCATAATCTTCAGGAACTTACAGACATTCTTGAAAATGGTTTAAGACTTAGCCGTGTAGGTCAGGTTCTTGTTGAGAGATGTATCGCAGGCTGGAAAGAAGTAGAATATGAAGTTATGCGTGATAGTGCAGGCAACTGTATTACAGTATGTAATATGGAAAACATTGACCCAGTAGGTGTGCATACTGGTGACTCAATCGTTGTGGCTCCTTCACAGACACTTGGTGATAAAGAATATCAGATGCTTAGAACATCAGCACTTAATATTATCAGTGAATTAAACATTACTGGTGGATGTAACGTACAGTATGCTCTTCATCCTGAAACATTTGAATATTGTGTAATTGAGGTTAACCCACGTGTAAGCCGTTCATCAGCACTTGCATCAAAGGCAACTGGTTATCCTATAGCAAAGGTTGCTGCAAAGATTGCAATTGGATATACATTGGACGAAATTAAGAATGCTATTACAGGAAAGACATATGCAAGTTTTGAACCAACTCTTGACTATTGTGTTGTTAAGATACCAAGACTTCCATTTGATAAGTTCCTGACAGCAAAGAGAACCCTTACAACACAGATGAAGGCAACTGGTGAAGTTATGAGTATATGTCATAATTTTGAAGGTGCTCTTATGAAGGCTATTCGTTCTCTTGAACAGCATGTTGAATGTTTACTTGATTATGATTTTTCTTCTCTTACAGATGAAGAACTGGAAGAACAGCTTAAGGTTGTAGATGATAGAAGAATCTGGGTTATTGCTGAAGCACTTAGAAGAGGTGTAAGATACGAGAAGATTCATGATATCACTATGATTGATGAATGGTTCATAGATAAGCTTGCAATCATTACAGAAATGGAAAAGGCTCTTAAGGAAGAAGAACTTACAAAGGACCTTTTAAAAGAAGCAAAGAGAATAGAATTCCCTGATACAGTAATCAGCCGTATTACAGGAAAAAGCGTTGATGAGATTAAGAATCTTAGAAAAGAATATGGAATTACTGCCGGATATAAGATGGTTGATACATGTGCAGCAGAGTTTGAAGCTTCAACTCCATATTATTATTCAGCATATGGTGTTGAAAATGAAGCTGTTGAAACACATCCGGAAAAGAAAGTGCTCGTTTTAGGTTCTGGTCCTATCAGAATTGGTCAGGGTATTGAGTTCGACTTCTGTTCAGTTCATAGCACATTGGCGTTTAAGAAGGCTGGATATGAAACAATTATTGTAAATAACAATCCTGAAACAGTAAGTACTGACTTTGATATTGCTGATAAGCTTTATTTTGAGCCACTTACTCCAGAAGATGTTGAAAATATTGTAAATATTGAAAAACCAGACGGAGCAGTTGTACAGTTTGGTGGACAGACAGCTATTAAGCTTACAGAAGCTCTTATGAAGATGGGTGTTCCAATCCTTGGTACAAAGGCAGAAGATGTTGATGCTGCAGAAGACAGAGAATTGTTTGACAAAATTCTTGAAGAATGTCAGATTCCAAGAGCTGCAGGTGGTACAGTATTTACTGCAGAAGAAGCTAAGGCAGTTGCAAACAGACTTGGATATCCAGTACTTGTAAGACCTTCATATGTTCTTGGTGGACAGGGTATGCAGATTGCTACAAATGATGATGAAATCGAAGAATTTATGGAAATCATCAATAGAATTGCACAGGATCATCCAATACTTGTAGATAAATACCTTATGGGTAAAGAAATTGAAGTTGATGCTATATGTGATGGTGAAGATATCCTTATTCCGGGTATTATGGAACATATTGAAAGAGCTGGTGTTCACTCAGGTGATAGTATCTCAGTATATCCAGCACAGTCAATTTCACAGGAAATCATAGATACAATTGAAGAATATACAAAGAGACTTGCAAGAGCGCTTCATGTAAAGGGTATGATAAACATTCAGTTTATCGTGTATAAAAATGAAGTGTATGTTATTGAAGTTAATCCACGTTCAAGTAGAACAGTTCCATATATCAGCAAGGTTACAGGTATTCCAATTGTTAAGCTTGCCACAAGAGCTATTATTGGCGAGAAGATTAGAGATATGGGATATGAACCGGGATTGCAGGCAAATGGTGATTATGTAGCTATAAAGATGCCAGTATTCTCATTCGAAAAATTACGTGGTGCAGAAATCAGCCTTGGACCTGAAATGAAATCGACAGGTGAATGTCTTGGTATTGCTAAAACTTTTGAAGAAGCTTTATACAAAGCATTTCTAGGTGCAGGCGTAAATCTTCCAAGACACAAGAAAATGATTATTACAGTTAATGATGCTGATAAGAAAGATTCTATCGAAATAGGTAGAAGATTTGAAAAACTTGGTTATGAAGTATATGCAACAAGAAGTACAGCAAAGGTTCTTCAGGAAAATGGTGTAAATGCAATCAAAGTTAATAAACTTTCTCAGGAATCACCAACAGTTATCGATCTTTTGCTTGAACATAAGATTGATATTGTTGTCGATACACCTACACAGGGTAGAGATAAGACAAGAGACGGTTTCCTTATAAGACGTATTGCAATCGAAACAGGAGTAAACTGTTTTACATCACTTGATACAGTTAATGCTTTGCTTGACAGCTTGGAAAATTCAAGCATTGATGAGTTGACATTAATTGATATTGCAACTGTTGAGAGCAGAGGAAAAAATTAATAGATTTTCTATAAAAAAGGGCAACAAGTGTGTTGCCTTTTTTACTTTATAAGGGACAAAGTTATTTTATTGTTGTACGCATATTGCACAAGGTATATAGGAATTTGTTCCGTTTTACGGATATAAGAGTTTCTAAATGTTCTTAATGTTACTTTTGTAAGGAGGGACGCAACCGGCTGAAATTCGCCATCCATGGCTCAGTTCAGCCTTTAAACTAAATATGCTACAAGTCATAACTTCGTGACCTAACGGTCACTCAGTCACGGCTGTCGCCCTATAGTATGTCGCAAATGTACCTTTGCGTGAGCAAGCTCTCAAAAGTACATTGCTCCATTCGTTATGGCTTGTAGCTTGCGTGAACATCTAGAAACTCTAATATCCTCCAAAAGTCACAAATGCCTATATACTTTGTGAAATATGCCGTCGTGAATTTACAAAAGTACCTTTTCATGGTCAAATATTATAAAGTAAAACACTTAGTAGTATTCGCTCAGAAAAAAATATAATTCACTCAATAAATAATAACTGCATATTTCTATATGATATACTTTTTTATAGATAAGCCGTAGTGTGCCCAAATATGGAGAAAGGAAAGGTTTTATGAGGAGAAGGATTTTGTGTTTGATTTGTGCTGTGATGCTTACATTTGCGGGATGTAGTTGCTCTGGAGAAAATGGTGAAAAGGAGAGTGAGTCTTTATGTATACAGGAAAAAAAGGAGAAGGTTGCTGAGTGTATAGAAGAATTTAAAATACCATCTGGATATTCGATTTTGATGATAGAGGAAGATGCAAAAGAAAATATCTATATGTGTGGGGTGAATAGAACAAATTATGATGGTAAATATCATTTTTTTATGCTTCCAAAGGAAGATAAAACGTATGGAGATATTGTAGAAATAAAGGTGCCCGAAGAGTATTATTTTACAAATATTTTTTATAATGGTAGTGATGATTCTTTTGTATTAAATGGATATATGTCCAAAGATGTTAGCAATTTTATGTCAGGAGGTGAAGTGTACTATAAAGCATATAAAGCTAATGTAGAAAATAACAGTTTCACCAATGTTGAGGAAATGGATGATATTAATATTGCATTGATAAATTCTGTTTCTGACGTTTCAGGGGATGGAACAATTTATTTTATGGCAGTTGATAAAGAAGGAAATCCAAAGCCACATATTGCATCTGTTGCAGGTTCGTCATACTTATGTGAAACTCTTGAAACAGACGAAAAGACAGAAAAAATAATTATTGATTCCACTGCTTTGATAGATATAGACGGAACAGATAAGATTTTATTGATATCCGGAAGTGAAGATGGAATTATTCAAAAAATATCATTAGTTAGTAAGAATAAATTAGCTGATTCATCTGTGTATGAGAAGATGTATCTTCCTGCTGAACTTGAAAATAAAAATATAGTGAATATTTCTGTGCCGTTTAGTGGAAAAAATGTATTTTTTCATGTTACTACAAATTGGGATAGTATTGACAAGATATATAAAATGTCTGTAGAAGATTTTCTATTGAATGAGCATGAAGAGGTGGAATATACAGAATGTTCTTATGATGAATATGATGTAAAGGAACATGAACTTATTCTTAGAGATAAAGAAAATGTCGGGGAAAAACAGGGCGTGTATTATGAAATATTTGTAAGATCATTTGCAGATTCTAATGGAGACGGAATCGGAGATTTTAATGGTATTACAGAAAAGCTTGACTACTTAAAAGAGCTTGGTATAGATGGAATTTGGCTTATGCCGATTAATTCGTCTCCATCATACCATGGATATGATGTAACAGATTATTATTCACTTAATGAAGATTACGGTACAGAAGAAGATTTTCAAAAACTTCTGAATGAGGCCCATAAAAGAGATATTAAGATTATTATGGATTTTGTCATTAACCATACAAGCAGTGAACATCCATGGTTTATTGAAGCATGTAAATCTGAGGATAATGAATATAGGAATTATTACAGATGGGTAAAGTCAAATGATAGTGTTGACTTTGATATAAGCCAGAAGTCTGATTGGGGAAGTACAGTTTGGCATAAAAATGGTAGTGATTATTATTATGGCATTTTTAGTGGAAATATGCCTGATTTAAATTATAATAATGACAAGGTAAGGGAAGAGATAAAAAATGCTGCAAAGAAATGGTTAGAAATGGGTGTTGACGGTTTTAGACTTGATGCAGCTATACATATTTATGGTGTGGGAGAATTCAATCAGATTGATAGTAATGAGCAGTATAATATACAGTGGTGGAATGAGTTTGCAAGAGCCTGTGAAGAAGTGAATCCAGATGTATATCTTGTAGGTGAAGCTTGGGAAAATTCTAATATGTTTGAAGAATATACCCAGCCATTTGACACAAAGTTTAATTTTACTTTTCAACAGGATATGATTGAAGCAATTATAAATGAGGAGTCGGTATCTGAAACGTTTGAATGTAGTTTGGAAGAAAGTCTTAAGATGATACTTTCAGACTATGAGGATGTCAGTGGTGATGACTATATAGACGGAATTTTTGGAAACAATCACGATCAGGATAGAATTATGTCACAGGTAGAATCTACTGATAAAGCAAAACTTCTAGCAAATATATATCTGACTTTGCCTGGAAATCCATTTATATATTATGGTGAAGAACTTGGTATGAAGGGTGAAGAAGATGATTTGAATAAGAGGGAGCCTTTTATATGGACTGAGGATGGAAGCGGAACTGATACAACCTGGGTAGAAAATAACTACATAGGTGAGATTGATTCTTTTGAGACTCAGAAAAATGACAACGATTCAATGTACAATCATTATAAAAAGATGATTTCTCTAAGAAAGAATCATGAAGCACTTGTAAGTGGAAAGTATGATGTATATGAGCTGCCTCATAATGATTCAAATAAAGTTATGAGTTATATAAGATATACAGATATTGAAAAATTGCTTGTAATCCACAATTTTTCCAGTGAAAGAATCATTCTTAATGGTGAAAATTTATCAGAAATGAGTATTATATATGGTGATTTAGGACAAGATAATGGTATAGCAGCATATGGAAGTGTAATATTAAAGATTAATTAAATGCTAAACTAAATTTTAATTTTTTATGGTAGTATTTATATATATGTGGTATACTTTTCCTTAAGTATGCGAAGAAATATTTGAAGAGGAGAATGATATGGAACGAGAAAATTCTTGGAAATCATATAAACCAAAGCAACATAAAGAATTAGAAATGCTTACAAAAGAATATAGAGAGTTTCTTGATGCAGGAAAGACTGAAAGAGAATGTGTAAAGGCTGCTATAGATATGGCTGAAAAAGCTGGATATAGAGATCTTGACAGTGTTATTAAAAAGAAGCAGAAGCTATCAGCTGGTGATAAGGTTTATGCTGTATGGATGAATAAATCAATTGCATTGTTCAATATTGGTAAGAAGAGTCTTTCGTCAGGAATGAATATTCTTGGTGCCCATATTGATTCACCAAGGCTTGATGTGAAACAGAATCCTCTTTATGAAGATTCGGATTTTGCATATTTTGATACACATTATTATGGTGGCGTGAAAAAATATCAGTGGGTTACATTGCCATTGGCAATCCATGGCGTTGTAGCTCTCAAAAATGGCAAGGTAATTGATGTGAAAATTGGTGAAGATGAAAATGATCCGGTATTCTGTATTACAGATTTGCTGATTCATCTTGCCGGAGAACAGATGGAAAAGAAAGCATCTAAAGTAATTGAGGGCGAACAGCTTGATGTTATGGTTGGTTCTATGCCATTAAAGGATTCAGATAAGGATGCAGTAAAGGCAAATGTTTTGAAAATACTTAAAGAAAAATACGGCATGGAAGAAGAAGACTTCATGTCGGCTGAACTAGAGGTTGTTCCAGCAGGAAAAGCCAGAGAAATGGGATTTGACAGAAGTATGATAATGGCATACGGACAGGATGACAGAGTATGTGCATTTACATCTCTTAAGGCTATGCTTGATGTTTCAGATGTGGATAAAACATCATGCTGTCTCTTGGTTGATAAAGAAGAAATAGGTAGCGTTGGGGCTACAGGTATGAGATCGAAATTCTTTGAAAATACTGTTTCAGAGATTTTGGATAGAATGGGCGAGTATAATGAACTGAATTTAAGAAGATGTTTAGCTCATTCAAGAATGTTGTCATCAGATGTAAATGCTGCATATGATCCTATTTTTGCAAGTGCATTTGAAAAGAAAAATTCATCATACTTTGGACATGGTATGGTATTTAGTAAGTTTACAGGCTCAAGAGGAAAGTCTGGTTCAAATGATGCAAATGCTGAGTATATTGCCGTTATTAGAAAAATGATGGATGATGAGAAAATAGCATATCAGTTGGCTGAACTTGGAAAAGTAGACGTTGGTGGAGGCGGAACGATTGCTTATATTCTTTCATTGTATGGAATGGAAGTAATTGATTGTGGAGTAGCAGTGCTAAATATGCATGCACCATGGGAGGTTACAAGCAAATCGGATGTATATGAAACAAAGAAAGGATATGAAGTTTTCTTAAAGAAAGCGTAATATGGAGGAAGGAAAGTAATGAACTATAGTAAAGCAGTAGAAAAATTATCAAAGTATGGACAGGAACATATCTTAAAGTATTATGATGTGTTATCTGAAAGTGAAAAAGAAGAATTACTTAAGCAGATTGAGGATACAGACTTTGAAGTAATTAAGATGTGCAAGAATAAGAATGAAGCAGCAAAGAAAGGTGAAATTACACCATTACAAGCTATGCAGCTTAGTGAAATAAATGAAAGACGCGATGAGTTTTATGCAATAGGCAGAGACGCAATAAAGCAGGGAAAAGTTGCCGCTGTTCTTTTAGCAGGTGGTATGGGAACAAGACTTGGAAGTGATGATCCAAAAGGAATGTACAATATCGGAGAAACAAAAGATGTGTATATTTTTGAAAGACTCATTTCAAATCTTATGGATGTTGTAAATGCAACAGAAACAAAGATTCATTTGTTTATTATGACAAGTGATAAAAATAATGATACAACAGTAAATTTCTTCAAAGAGAAGAATTATTTTGGATATGATAAAGACTATATAACATTCTTTATTCAGGATATGGCCCCTGCAACTGATTATGACGGAAATATACTTCTTGAAGCAAAGAACAAGATGTCTACATCACCTAATGGAAATGGTGGATGGTTTTCATCGATGAACAAGAGTGGTGCTCTTGACATTGTAAAAGAAAAAGGTATCCAGTGGCTTAATGTATTTGCTGTTGATAATGTGCTTCAAAGAATTGCTGATCCGGTATTTATTGGAGCTACAATTGCTAAAAACTGTTCAGTTGGATCAAAGGTAGTTAGAAAGGCAACAATAGACGAAAAGGTTGGCGTTATGTGTCTTGAGGATGGAAAACCTTCTATTGTTGAATATTATGAATTAACAGATGAACTTATGCATGCTAAAGATGAAAATGGTGACTATGCATACAACTATGGAGTTATTCTCAATTATTTGTTTGATGTAAATGGTCTCTTTGAAATTATGGAGAAAAGTATGCCATTACATATTGTTGAAAAGAAGATTCCATATATTGATGAAGCAGCAAATTTAATTAAACCTGAGAGTCCAAATGGTTATAAGTTTGAAACATTAATTCTTGATATGATTCATTTGATGGATAGTTGTTTACCATTCGAGGTAGAAAGAAATAAAGAATTTGCACCTATTAAGAACAAGACCGGAGTAGATTCAGTGGATTCTGCAAAGGCGTTATTAAAAGAAAATGGTGTATTATTATAGAATAATAAGGATGGAAGAAAATGAAAAGCTTAATTGAATTATTATCTGAAAAGCTTGGCGAAAGCTTTGAAAAAGCAGGATATGATAAAAAATATGGAAAGGTTACAATTTCAAACAGACCAGATCTTTGTGAATATCAGTGTAATGGAGCAATGGCTTCTGCAAAACAGTACAAATGCGCACCTGCAATGATAGCAAATGCAGTTGTAGAAAATTTAAAAGATGATGAAATGTTTGATGAAATAGTAGTTGTAAATCCTGGATTTATTAATATTAAGATTTCAGAAGAATATTTAAGTGAATATGTAGATAAATTATCAAAAGATGAGATGCTTGGTGTTGAAAAAACTGAAGGAAAGACAATAGTAATTGATTATGGTGGAGCAAATGTCGCAAAACCTTTACATGTAGGTCATTTACGTTCAGCAATTATCGGCGAAACATTAAAGAGATTGATGAGATACAAAGGTGATAAGGTAATAGGTGATGTTCATTTAGGCGATTGGGGACTTCAGATGGGTCTTATTATTGAACAGTTAAGAGTAGAACAGCCTGATCTTGTTTATTTTGATGATACATATGAAGGTGAATATCCAAGTGAACCACCTTTTACAATTTCTGAACTTGAAAAAATTTATCCGACTGCCAGCGCAAGATCAAAAGAAGATGAAGAATTCAAAGAGAAGGCTCAGACTGCAACACTTGAATTACAGAAGGGCAAGAGAGCGTATAGGGCTTTATGGCAACATATATTAACAGTTTCGATTGCGGACTTAAAAAAGAATTATAAAAATCTAAATGTAGATTTTGACTTATGGAAGGGCGAAAGTGATGCAGAAGAGTTCATCCCAGATATGGTTGATGATTTAATAAACAGAGGTTTTGCTCATGAGAGTCAGGGAGCTATGGTTGTAGATGTAATGGAAGAAACAGACCAGAAGGAAATTCCACCTTGTATTATCAGAAAGTCAGATGGTGCAGCTCTCTACGCTACATCAGATCTTGCAACACTGGTACAGAGAAAGAGAGATTTTAATCCTGATGAGGTAATCTACATTGTGGATAAACGTCAGGAGATGCATTTTACTCAGGTATTCAGAGTTGCAAAGAAAACAGGTATTGCTGATGAAAATGAACAGCTTAAGTTTATTGGTTTCGGTACAATGAATGGAAAAGATGGAAAGCCGTTTAAGACAAGAGCAGGCGGTGTTATGCGTCTTGAAACATTGATTAGTGATATCAATAATGCTGTATATGAAAAAATGATGGAAAATAGGGAAATATCAGAAGAAGAAGCAAAAGAAATCTCCAAAGTTGTGGGTCTTTCTGCAATTAAATATGGTGATTTATCAAATCAGGCTTCAAAGGATTATATCTTTGATACAGAAAGATTTACATCATTTGAGGGAAATACAGGCCCATATATTTTATATACACTTGTCCGTATAAAGTCTATTTTAAAGAAATATGCGGAAAATGGTGGAAAAGTTGGAGAAATAAAGCTTAATAAAAAGTTATCATCAACAGAAAAAACACTTATGATGGAACTTTCAAAGTATAATTCTGTTATTGATTCTGCTTATGAGGAACTTGCTCCACATAAAATTTGTTCATATATATATGATTTATCAAATACATTCAATGGTTTCTATCATGAAAATAAAATCTTGGCTGAGCAGGATGCAAATAGACAATATGGATTTATCAGCCTGTTGATAGCAACAAAGAAGGTACTTGAAACATGTATTGATATCTTAGGTTTCGAAGCACCGGATAGAATGTAAATATATAAGAAAAG
>JBGVOD010000052.1:0-3326 GCA_045126215.1 Lachnospiraceae bacterium
AAGGAGTTGTTTTTTACGAAACGATATAGATATAAGAAATATTCTACATTAATGATTGCAGGTGTTCTTTTTGTAACATTTTGCATTTCATTTACAGGATGTGAAAAGGAAAAAGAAAAAATTGAATTACTTGTATGGACCAGTTCAGAAGAGGTTAACTGTGTACAGGAGGCTGTAGATGCCTTCGCAAAGGAGTACAGTGATCAGTATGATTTGCAGATAAAGGTACAGGCACAGGATGTTTCTTCTGCAAAGAAGTTGGTTGTAAATAATAAAGATATAGCAGCTGATGTATATAATTTTGCGGATGATCAGTTTTTTGATTTGCAAAATGCAAAGGCTTTGCTTCCTATTGGTTCAGAGGCTGATAAAATTGCAGATGCCTGTGGTGGTAAAGATTCAAAAATTATACAATCTGTCTCAGAGGGAAATGATATATATGGATATCCATTTACATCAGGAAATGGTTATTTTTTATATTACAACAACAGCTATTTAAGTGAGAACGACGTATTAAGAATTGAAGATATATTGGAAATAACAGCTGCCAAGAATAAAAAATTTGGAATGGATTTGTGTAGTGGTTGGTATATGTATTCATTCTTTGGTGCAGCAGGGATGAGCGTACATACAAATGAAGATGGCACAAAAAATGTATGTGATTTTAATAGAACTGAAGGAAAATATACAGGAGTAGATGTCACTGAAAAGATAATTGAAATTGCAACACATGCTGGATTTCAAAATATTGTAAAGGACAGAGCTGAAGAAATGATTATGTCTAGTGACATTATAGCTATTGTTTCAGGTTCGTGGTATTATGAATTGATTTGTAATGCATGGGGAAAAGAAAATGTTTCGGCATCAAAATTACCAACATACAATTTGAATGGCGATGATGTTCAGATGAGTAGTTTTTCTGGATACAGATATTATGGAGTGAATTCAAGTACAAAATATCCGGAGATTGCTAAAGAGTTATGTGAATATATCACATCAAAAGAACAGCAGGAGATAAGATTTGATGAAATAGAAGAGGCTCCTGCAAATGTTGAATTGCTTAATTCTGAAAAGGTTAGTAAATTTCCAACAGTCCAGGCACTTGTTGAACAGAATCAATATGCAATAGTTCAAAATGTACTTGAGTCATACTGGAGACCGATGGAAGTATTTGGTGCATATATTGCATCTGGAAATAAAGATAATATGGATTTGCAGGAATTGCTTGACATAACAGTTGTGGCCATTACGCAATAGTAGGATAAACATATGAGAAAAAAGCTTAAGTCATTAATAATTAGTTTGATAATTGTATTTTTCATCAATCTTGTACTTAATTGTTATTTGCTTTTCAGCATATATAGCATGAAGGAAAGATATTCCGATATTTTGAATAATTATGTTCAAATGGAAGATAAGATGAGTATGTTAAGTGAAGGCATATATCGTATGCAATCATTGACTTTGTCTGTAATGATTACAAATGATGATGTGTCAAGAAGCGAGTATATAGCTGAGATTGATCAGCTTGAGGAAAAAAATATGGAGATTCTTGAATATTTAGGAAAGAATCTTAGAAGTACTGAGGCTGAGGAAATCTTCTATTGCCTTTATACGGATTATCTCTATTTTTCATCAGAGAGGGCGGCAGTTATTGATATTGGAAGTTCAGAAGCAGCACACTATTATGTGAATACAATCCTTGAGCTTAAAATGAAAGATATGAATGAAAGCCTTAAGAAACTTGATGAAATTGTTGTGGATAATATTGTGGAAGCAAAGGAAGATATTGATACAAGCAATGTAATAAACAGAACATTGATTACCATAGTTGTTACAGTATCATTATTGGGAATGATATCTTTGATTGCGTATTTTATTAAGTATTCAGGAAAGCTTATGGATACTTTTGATAATGAAAAACGTAACCATCAAAAGGCTATCATTGCCATGCAGCAAAAGACAATTACTGACTTGGCAGAACTTGTTGAAAGCAGAGATGGTGATACAGGTACTCATGTAAAGAATACAGCTACATATGTTGAAATGATTGCCAAACAGTTGGCAAAAGAAAGCAAATACAAGAGCCATATGACAAATGAATACATATCATTATTAAAACGATTTGCTCCACTTCATGATGTTGGAAAGATTGTTGTATCAGATACAATTCTCTTGAAACCAGGAAAATTAACACCGGAAGAATTTGAAATTATGAAGACTCATACTGTTGAGGGTGGTAAGATTGTTAATAGTATATTAAATGAGATTGAACCTGAAGAAAACGTTCAGATTGCAAGAAATATAGCAAGACACCATCATGAGAAATGGAATGGAAAAGGATATCCTGATAATCTTAGCGAAGAAGATATTCCTTTATGTGCAAGAATTATGAGCGTTGCTGATGTGTTTGACGCACTTATTTCAAAAAGATGTTATAAAGATTCATTCTCACTTGAGGATGCATATAAGATTATAAATGATGAAAAAGGACAGCAATTTGATCCAGAAGTAGTAGACGCATTTATGGCTATCAGGACAGAGATTGAAGAGTACCTGAATATAAAAGAAAATAACAATTAATATAAAAGAAAAAACAATTAATATAAAGGCGGTAATAACTTGAACGAGGAGTTATATAAGTTTTTTTGGGACAATTCTATAGAGCTTGCATTAATATTTGATAAAAATGGAAAATTGACTGATGCTAATAGAAAGGCAAGAACGATATTGGAATTTTCTGAAGATGCAGATATTACAATGTTTGAAATTTTCAAAACAGATATATATCTTGAAGATGATGAAATAAAAATACCAAAGGATATGTATGAAGGAAATTATGAGATAAATGCATACAGAAAAAACAATACATGCTTTCCCACAAAATCAATAGTTTATCATTTACAGGATAAGTATATAGTTATTTGTTATGATTCGACATCGCAGAGACTGTTAGAACAGGAAAATGCCAGAGCAAAAGAGGAGATATTATCGGCATCGAAGATGAAAGCAGAGTTTGTTGCAAATGTTACACATGAGCTTCGAACACCTGTTAATGGCATTGAAGGAAATGCAAAAGAGCTTGAGGGAATAGAAGATGACAAAAAGAAGCTCAGACTGTTATCATTGATAAGACAGGGATGTACAAATATGAATGCCATCATAAATAACATTCTTGATTTTTCAAAACTTGATGCAGGTAAACTAAAGCTTGAAAATAGAGAATTTGTTTTTAGAGATATGATTGACTATGTTAAGGCAAATCATGTTAACAAAATAACTGAGAAAGGTCTTGATTTTATTGTTAATATATCTCCTGAGATTCC
>JBGVOD010000053.1:0-2116 GCA_045126215.1 Lachnospiraceae bacterium
TTTTTCTCTTATAAATATTTTATTGTACAAAAGGGAAGATAATCTTTTATTATTAAATTATCTCCCCTTTTTATTTAGTTAAATTTTAATTAAGCAGCTGGTTTTAAAGAAGAATCGATATATAAGCAAATATCATTATCAACTTTTGCAACTACACCCATTTTCTTATAAGCCTGAACTTCTCTTGAACGATCTTTGTTTACATATTCGTCAACAATTGTCTGACCTTCAAAAGCAATCTTAATTGGCTTTTCAGCTGAACCAGGAATAATATAAGCATATGAAGGATCAATAGTTTTGATATTATTCTTTTCATCTTCAAAAGACTGACGAAGAACAACAACATTATGTCCTTTATAGTTACCAAGATAACCATTTGCCCATCTCTGGTTTCTCATTTCATCTGATACCCAACCTTCTGAAGGAATCATTTTTGCAGCAAATTCAAAAGTACAATAAATTGTAGCTTTACCTTCGCCATATGAATCAGCAACCTGAAGAAGAGCATCCATTTTTTCTTCTACGAAACCTGTTTGAGTTATTTTGTTAGCATTCTGAAGACTTGTTGTAGCAGCCTTAAGTGCTCTTTCGATTTCAACATAAACAGCTTCATCAAGACCTTCAAGAACAATATCAAGAACATCTGACATCTGAATACGACCATCAAGGAATTCTTCAAGACCGATCTGAGCAGCTCCGCCGTAAGCACTTGTTTCTACTTCATAGTTTCTACCATCAAGCTTGAATACTTCATAAATACCTGCAAGACCTACTTTTGTAATAAACTGTTTTGCTCTACGCTTTGATCTTGCTGTAATTCTCTGTGTAAATACTGGCTTATCGCCCTGTTTAAATGTTTTAATTTCTGCAAATTGACCGTACTGTTCCATTACCTTTACTGGAAGTACATCATCAATTACTTCTTCCATAAGTTTGAAAATCTGATGTTTATTCTGACAGAATGTATGATAATCTCCAGCATATTTATTTAGCTCTGTGCGAAGAGTCTCATTTAATTCTGCACAAGAATATGTTTCATTATTGAAAGAGAAAGATGTTGCAGCACCTTGTTTAGCGGAACTTGCAAGTTTAGCAAGTGTAGTTAAATTTTTAAAATCTAATGCCATGTTACTTCTCCTCCTTACGCAATTCTCATAATTTTAACGCCATCTTGACCATCAGGCATTGTATAAACTTGTACAACCTGCCACTGCATACCAGTTAAACCTTCTGTAGAAGCAGCTTTTGTTAAATAACCTTTTGCATTTGGCTGAAGAATATCGCCAACTTCAAGGTCTTCCATTGTTACTTCATTTGTACCTGAAGTATTACCTATTTTAAGACAGTTTGTTGTATAAATATCACCAATATTTGTCTTAAATACTCTTGGATACATTCTACCATCAAGAGTTAAACCATAGTGAGTAATATCACTACTTGGAGTGAAATTCTTTGCCTGTAAAGCAAAGTCTTTATAAGTTTCTCTCCATTCATCATAAAGTTTTACTTCATTGAAAACTAACATCCATTCGCCAGCACCAGTAAAGTTTACTTCATTATGTGCATAGTCATACTTAACGAATTGACCGTTTTCAAGAATATCTATTGTTGCGGCAGTTGCTACTGCATCGCCTTCCGCTTTCATTTCATGAGCTGGAAGCTGTGCGTAAATTTGACCTGTACGCTGAGCAGAAAGATGATTAGGTTCTACTTGTCCAAAACCAATTCTTTTCATTTATAGTCCCTCCATTTTACTGATTATTTTTCTTGTTATTTCTTAAAGCAGTGATATAAGCTGGAACCACTTCCTCTTGTAAGTTATAAGTCATAACTTCTTCTGTAGGTTCTTTTTCTTCAGAGAAGCTAACCTTATTTCTTACACAAATAACAGAAAGTTTTTCTTCAATCTGTTGAAGTGAGTAATTTGCTTTATTCTCAATGACATCTTTTTTATCTTCATCAGATAACATATAGAAACTATCAATCATAGCATCTTTTTCTTTATTGTCGATGTCTGCTTTAAATTGTGATAATTTTTCGTTTTCAGCTTTTAAAGAAATATTCTGTTCTTTTAATTCAGCATAATCTTTTGTTGCTTCTTTAAGGCTTGAATATT
>JBGVOD010000054.1:0-98926 GCA_045126215.1 Lachnospiraceae bacterium
TGTAAGAGCTGTTGTGGCATATGTGGAGAATGAAGGAGAGATTACGCAAGGTGGAAGTACCATTACTCAACAGCTTGCAAGGAATATTTATTTAAGTCATGAAGTAAGTGTCGAACGAAAAATAAAAGAAATGTTCATTGCCAGAAAGTTAGAAAGTATTTATAGTAAAGAACAGATTCTGGAATTTTATATTAATAATATATATTTTGGAAATGGTTACTATGGAATTGAGGCTGCATCACAAGGATATTTTGGAAAAAGTGTAAATGAACTTACACTATCGGAACAGATGTTTATATGTGCAATACCAAATAATCCAACCATGTATAATCCTCTTACCAATATCGATAATACAATTGCAAGAAGAGACAGGATATTAAAACAGTTACTTGAAATGTCAAGAATAAATCAGGCACAGTACATTGAAGCGACAAATCAGGATATCACGATTTCTCATACAACAGAAAAAGTATATAATTATGAAGAAACATTTATCAGATATTGTGCAACTATAGAATTGATGAGAGCAAATGGTTTTGAATTCAAATATAGTTTTAAAAATGAAGAAGAAAAACAAGAATATGATGAAAAATACGATGAATATTACAGTAGTTTTAACAGGACTTTATTTACAGGAGGATATCAGATATATACATCTATCGACCTTGAAATGCAAAAAAACTTGCAAAATTCGATAGATAATACATTAAGTCAGTATGAATCGACAAATAATGAAGGAGTATATTCATTTCAGGGTAGTGCTACATGTATAGATAATGCTTCATCTTATGTAGTTGCAATTGTGGGAGGAAGATCTCAGGATTTTCCAGGCTATACTCTTAATCGGGCATATCAGAGTCATAGGCAGCCGGGTAGTTCTATAAAGCCTCTTCTTGTATATACACCTGCCTTTGATATGGGATATAAGCCAGACACCCAGGTAGTTGATGAGAAGTTTGAAGGTGGACCTAAAAATGCCGGAAACTATTATGTAGGAAAAACAAGTGTAAGATATGCAGTTGAAAGATCATTAAATACAGTTGCCTGGAAACTATTAGAGGAAATGGGCACATCAGACAATTTATCGTATTTAACGGAAATGGGATTTGGTAAAATAGTTTCAAAAGATTATTTGTCCCCGGCAGTTGCAATAGGTGGATTCACATATGGTGTATCAACATATGAAATGGCAGCAGGATTTGCAACAATTGAAAATGATGGTATATATAGGAATCCAACATGTATTGTTAAGATAACAGACTCAAAAGGAAATACTATAGTTGATAATACGGACAATACAAAAAATCAAAGGAAGATATATCAGATTAACTCCTCAAGAATGATGACAGATGTACTTAAAGGAGTTCTTACAGAAGGAACAGGAGTGCGATATAATATAAATAATGCTATATGTGCGGGGAAAACAGGAACAACAAATGATACAAAAGATGTATGGTTTGTTGGATATAGCAAATATTATACAACTGCAGTATGGTGTGGGTATGATATACCGATGGCTATTGATGAAGAATATGGAAGACATTGTGCAGGACTTATATGGCAGAATTATATGCAGAAAATTCATGAAGGTCTTCCTTTAGTTGATTTTGAAAAATATTATGATGTTCCATCTGTTTATCCTGATTATGAGCCTGAACCGGAAACAGATAATATTGATTTCCAAGATGAAGAAAATACTATTCCATGGGAGCAGATAGATGAAAGTACAATGTCACAGGATGATATTATACATGAAATGGAAGAAAATACGATTATACAGGAAAATACAGATGAGGATACAGAAGAAAATATAGGAGGAGATGCAAGTACAGGGGAAAGTAACGATACAACACAAAATCAGACGCAACCTCCAAACCAATGGGAAGAGTACACCACAGTATTCGAAGATGAGATGTATACAGAGAGTTGGTAAAATTTATAGGATTAAATAAGACGGTAGCTTTACGAAGTACATTCGTTAAAGCTACCGCCTCTAGTTATTTACATTATTATTTTTTCTCTTTATATTCATTCACAACTTTGTGAATTCTATTTACAGGATTCAACAATTCACTTATTGAGCCATCATGATTTAATGTATCAATGATAAGTGAAATATACTTGCTCATATCACAGTTAATGTAGTATGGCTTTTCTAAAAGTTCAGGAGTCTGATAAGTAAGGTTTGTTGTAAGAACTCTATCGATAAGACCTTTTTCATAGGCTTCATCAAACTTTTCAAGACCATTTGTAAATAGACCAAATGTTGTGGCTACAAATACCTTTCTTGCTTTTCTTGCTTTAAGTTCACTTGCAACTTCAAGTACACTTTCACCTGAAGAAATCATATCGTCAATGATAAGTACATCTTTGCCTTCTACAGAAGTTCCTAAGAATTCATGAGCAACTATAGGATTTCTGCCATTTACAATCTTTGTATAGTCGCGTCTCTTATAGAACATACCCATATCAAGACCAAGTACATTTGCTAAATAAACGGCTCTTCCTGTACCACCTTCATCAGGACTGATAATCATCATATGATCAGCATCAAGCTGTAAATCAGTTTCAACTCTTAAAAGATTCTTAATGAACTGATAAGCTGGCTGAACAGTTTCAAATCCCTTAAGTGGAATAGCATTCTGTACTCTTGGATCATGTGCGTCGAAAGTAATGATATTTTCAACACCCATTGCTGTAAGTTCCTGTAATGCAAGAGCGCAGTCAAGAGATTCCCTGCCTGTTCTCTTATGCTGTCTGCTTTCGTAAAGGAAAGGCATAATAACTGTAATTCTTCTGGCTTTACCACCAACAGCAGCAATAATTCTCTTTAAATCCTGATAATGATCATCAGGAGACATACGATTTTCATAACCACATAAAGAATAAGTCATACTGTAGTTTCCTACATCTACTAAAATGTATAAGTCTTTACCTCTGACAGATTCATTGATAAGACCTTTGGCTTCGCCTGAACCAAATCTTGGAACCTTTGCATTTACAAGAAATGAATCTTTTTGGTAACCTGAAAAAGCAATTGTATGTGGATGCTGTTCGGTACGTTCATTTCTCCAACTAGTGATATAATTATCAATCTTTTCACCCAACTGCTTGCAGCTGTCCAATGCAATAATACCTAAAGGACCTACAGGGATAGTTTCAACATTTTGATATTCTTCTAATGACATAATGTTCCTCCATTTGTGTGATTGTTTAAAATAGCAAAGATATTATATGTGATTTTATATAATATTGCAATAACTACCGACGTTTTTTAAGTCTTAAATCGTAACCATAGATTTTGTGAATTCTATATGTACTGGTTATTCTTGAAAATACTCTTTCGGAATATCGCTCACGTATTTCCGAAAGAGAGAGGTTTGTAGAAATAATAACCGGCTTTTTTGCAAGATAACGTTCATTTAGACAGTTAAATAGCGCAGAAGCTGAAAAATTATTTGTCATTTCTGTACCTAAATCATCTATGATAAGTAAATCGGCTTCAAAGATATTTATGCGTTGCTCTTTTGCGTAGGGTTCTTTATCAAAAGCACTATCTGCCAGTATCTCTAAAAGTCTTATAGATGACAAATAGACAACGGACTTTGATTTGTCCATCAATTCTTTTGCAATACAGTTTGATAGGAATGTTTTGCCAACACCTGTCTCGCCGTAAAGCAGAATATTTGGCAGGTCGCTTTCATGTAAATTATCAAAATTTTGTATAAAACCTTTTGCACTTGTAACAGCTTTTTGCATATTTTCCCTTGCAGACATAGATGTTGCCGGATCAATAACATCGTCCGGATATAAGCTTAAGTCAAATGAATCAAAGTTTTCTTTTGTTAAAATCTCTTTTAAATTTGACTGTTCATATAAAACATCAATAATTTGCTTTTTAAGACAATTGCATTTTCTATTACCTACATAGCCTGTGTCTCTGCATTCGCTACACTCATATGGTAAATCAAGAAATCCTTTTGGAAAATATGCAAGCATAAGGGATTCTTTTTCTTTTTTTAGACTTGCCATTTCTTCCTTAAATTCTTCAAGGGAAGAATCATTGGAAAATAAGATTCTTTTGGCTGTTGTCACAGAAAGAGTAGAAATAGTATCATCAATTTCCTTTATTCTTGGAACTTTCCTATATATTTCATTTTGTTTTTCTTCCTGTATATGTCTAAGAATAAGTCTTTTTTTATCATATTGTCGTAATATAGCATTATATTGTGACTGTGAAACTGACATCTCTTTTACCAAATCCCTTTCTTTAATTTCTGTTTAAAAGCTCTCTTTCAAGGGCGTCATAGTCATATGTACGCTGCTGGAAATTGTTGAAATTAATACTACTTTTTGTTGATTTTGAATTTGACTTCTTGGCAATTGCTTCTGCAGCGTGAAGCTCGTCTAACTTCTTTACATCGGAAAGAGAAGTAACTCCCTTGTTTTTCCATTTTGATAGTATCCCATCAACATATGCAATGCTTGGATTGGAAATAGCTACAATAGTTTTGTTGCAAGCTTCCAGAATAATAGCAATATCAAAACCATACTGTTCAGTCCATTTATCAATGTATTCAAGCTCTAATGTAGCAGGCTGTCTATTGTTTAATCCAAGAGCTTTCATAATTGGATAGTATTTTTTTGAATATCTGTCAACGTGGGCCTTGGCATCTTCACGAGTTAAGATATTTCTGCTGTGCCAGTCCATTGCTACTTTTTCAATGTATTTTATATTTGCCTTTCCAAGCTCTACACAATAACAGATTAAGAATTCAATTAAATCGATATCAAATTTTAACTCATCATATATAAACAGAAGAGTATTAGTATCTGATGGACTCAGGTTCTTTTTGAGATATGTTCCCGCCATATCGAGAAGATCCTTAACATCTTCGTTTGAGCTGAAGACTGCCAATTCTTCCGTAGTATAGGTACGTTTCGATGGAATGGGACTATTGCTACATTCATACGAGTTTGGACTGTCAGCAATCATCCTGCATGTGCCATCGTCTTTGGAATCTGATTTGGCTTGTTCAATATTCAGGATAATTGTATCGTTTTCGGCCTTATGTGGAACATATGTAAATGTTACAGGAGTATCCTGTCTGATATCCTTTAATGAAATATGTGTTATACTGTGATCTTTATCAAATTCTAAACTTAGAAGGCCAATCTGTTCCCAATAAGTTAATGCACGTATTACATCTTTTTCTGTGTATTCGAAAGTATCTGCTATACTGCCTATGGAAATAGGTATATTGCTGCCACAACATCTTAAGAGATGAAGATATATTTTAACGTATTCTCCATTTGCTTTAATCATATACTCGTCTAAAAAATAGTTTGAAACCACGGTAACATCCATAGTTGTATTTTTATTTAATGTAATCTTTTTCATAATCATCTCTCCAAATTTAGGCAAAGTCTTTTGCCAATGTTTCCATAGTATAGCATAGTTTTTTTAAGAAGTGAATAGTTAAAAAGGGCGTAAAAACAAGGGATTCCCGCCTTTTATGATAAAGTGGAAAAAGTGGAAAAAGTGGATTAAAAAAATGATATCAGAAATTGAAAGTCGAAAAATGTAGCAATTTCGATAAAGTAAAACAAAAGATAAAAAGAAATAAATCCACATATTTTTTCTTAAATTACTTAATAAAAATATGTGGATAAGTGGAAAACTAGTTTGAAAGTAAATCTTCGCCGACTTTTACAATATTTCCGGCACCCATAGTTATCAACAAGTCACCGTTAATACAATTTTCTGATAAAAATTTTTCTATTTCTTCAAAAGAAGGGAAATAGTAGGACTTTGTTCCTAAATTTTGAAGTTCACAAAGTAAATCCTTTGATGATATTCCTATTGTATTTTTTTCACGTGCAGCATAGATATCGGCAAGAACTACCACATCTGCTAAAGATAAAGTCTGTGCAAAGTCTTTAAGAAAAGCATATGTTCGTGTGTATGTGTGTGGTTGAAATACACACCAAATTCTATTATGAGGATATTTCTTTGCTGTTGTAAGTGTTGCTTTAATTTCATCAGGGTGGTGTGCGTAGTCATCGATAATTGTTACACCGTTCATATTGCCTTTATATTGAAATCTTCTTTCAGAGCCAACACATGTCTTTAGTCCTATAGCAATTGTTTTGAAATCTATGCCAAGAGCCATGCCACATGCTACAGCAGAAAGGGAGTTTATAATGTTGTGCATACCTGTAACAGATAATTCAATCCTGCATTTTTTTTCACCATCAACAACAAGGTCATAGCTACCACGGGCAAATTCATCAAACATGATATTTTCTGCATAGAGATTACTTTTTGATGAATCAGAACCAAAAGTTATTATATTACATGAAAGATCCCTTGTGAAATAAGATAAGTCCGGAATATCTGAATTAATTATTAATGTACCGTCCTTTGGGATGAGGCTTGCGTATTGCTTAAAACTATTTCTGATATCGTCAATATCTTTGAAAAAGTCCATATGGTCTTCTGAAACATTTAGTATGACACCTATAGTTGGGAAAAAGGATAAGAAGCTGTTTGTATATTCACAGGCTTCTGTAATAAATGTGTCAGATTTACCGATTCTTAAGTTGCCGCCGATTGAATCAAGGATACCACCAACCATAATTGTTGGATCTTTGCTCGCTGCAAGAAGGATGTGTGAAATCATAGAAGTAGTTGTGGTTTTGCCGTGAGTTCCTGAAACACCAATTGCAGTCTTATACTGCTTCATAATAAGTCCGACAAGTGTCGCACGTGGAATAGCAGGGATACCTCGTGAAAGGGCAGCCTGTAATTCTTCGTTATCTTCTTTGATGGCAGCAGTATACACAACAAGCTGCGTATCAGTGGTAATATTTTCCTTTGACTGACCATATACTATTTTTGCACCTTGATTAATGAGTGATTTTGTGAGGTCTGATTCATTCTGATCAGAACCTGTAACAGTTTTTCCTTTTGATAAAAGGATACCTGCTAAACCACTCATAGATATACCACCAATACCGATAAAATGGATATTTTCTATATTGTTTAAGTCAATTTGACTGTAATTTCCACTCATTTTTGCCTCCATTCTTCCTATTGAAAGAGATTGAATTTTTACCTATTATACTACCTTAATAATGATTTGAAAATACAATTTAACAATCTTAATAAATAGATACAAATATTGACTTTTTATTGTTTCATTATTTATATAATTGTGATACAATTATTACATAATATTTACAGACATAATATTTACAGCGAGGTGATTACGTGATAAGAAAAGAAATGATAGCTATGCTTCTTGCAGGAGGGCAGGGAAGCCGCCTTGGAGTTTTGACTTCAAAGGTTGCAAAACCGGCAGTTGCATTTGGAGGAAAGTATCGTATTATTGATTTCCCACTTAGCAACTGTATCAATTCTGGTGTAGACACAGTAGGTGTTCTTACACAGTACCAGCCACTTAGGCTGAATGCACATATCGGTATAGGTATTCCGTGGGATCTTGATAAGAATATAGGAGGAGTTACAGTACTTCCGCCATATGAAAAAAATGGAAATAGTGAATGGTATACTGGTACGGCAAATGCTATATATCAGAACATTGATTATATGGCACAATATAATCCGGAGTATGTTCTTATTCTTTCGGGAGATCATATCTATAAAATGGATTATGAGACAATGTTAAATTATCACAAAGAGCATAACGCAGATATTACAATTGCGTGCATGCAGGTTCCAATGGAGGAGGCAAGCAGATTCGGTGTTGTTCTGACAGATGATGAGAAAAGAATCAAAGAATTTGAGGAGAAGCCTGAACATCCAAGAAGTAATTTAGCATCCATGGGTATTTATATATTTAAATGGTCAGTACTTAAAGAAGCACTTATTACTTTGAAAGATCAGAAACAATGTGACTTTGGTAAACATATTATTCCTTATTGCCATGAAAAAGGAGACAGAATATTCGCATATGAATACAATGGATATTGGAAGGATGTAGGAACATTAGGCTCATATTGGGAAGCTAATATGGAACTTATTGATTTGATTCCTGTATTCAATCTGTATGAAGAGTTCTGGAAAATCTACACAAACAGCAGTACATTGCCACCACAGTACATTTCGGCAGATAGTCATATCAGCAGAAGTATTATTGCAGAAGGCTGCGATATTTATGGTGATGTATATAATTCTGTTATAGGTGCAGGTGTAACTATTGAAAAGGGAGCAGTGGTAAAAGATTCAATTATTATGCAAAACACGGTTATTCGTGAGGGAACATATGTCGAAAAGGCTATTATTGCAGAAAATGTAGAGATTGGCTCTTATTCAAAGATTGGTGTAGGAGAAGAGGCTGAGAGTAAGCTGGATCCAAGAATTTATGCATTTGGATTAGCTACTGTTGGTGAGAATTCTGTTATTCCAGGAGGTGTTACAATAGGAAAGAATACAGCAATATCCGGTATTACCACAAAGGAAGATTACGCTTCAGATGTTTTAAAGAGTGGTGAATATATAGTTAAGGCAGGTGAAATTTAATGAAAGCAATAGGAATTATTCTGGCAGGTGGAAATAACAACAAAATGAAAGAGCTTTCTGCTAAAAGAGCTATTGCAGCGATGCCTATTGCGGGTAGCTATAGAGCCGTTGATTTTGCCTTAAGTAATATGTCGAATTCAAATATTCAGAAAGTAGCTGTTTTAACACAGTATAATGCAAAATCTTTGAATGAACACTTAAGCTCATCAAAATGGTGGGATTTTGGCAGAAAACAGGGAGGTTTGTATGTATTTACACCTTCTATTACAGCAGATAATGGATTCTGGTACAGAGGTACAGCAGATAGTATATGGCAAAATATTAATTTCTTAAAGAACAGTCATGAGCCATACGTTGTTATTGCAGCTGGTGACGGTGTATACAAGCTGGATTATAATAAGGCGTTGGAATATCATATAAAGAAAAAGGCTGATATTACTGTTGTATGTAAGGAAATGCCACAGAACACAGATGTTACAAGATATGGTCTTGTAAAGATGAATGAAGATTCAAGAATTGTTGAATTTGAAGAAAAACCTATGGTATCTGATTCAAGAACAGTATCAACAGGCATCTATATTATAAGACGTAGACAGTTAATTGAACTGATTGAGAAATGTGCAGAAGAAGAAAGATATGATTTTGTAAATGATATTCTTGTAAGATACAAAAATATAAAGAGAATATACGGATACAAGATTGACAGTTACTGGAATAGTATTTCTTCCGTTGACTCATACTACAAAACAAATATGGATTTCCTTAAGCCTGAGATAAGAAATTATTTCTTCAAACAGTATCCGGATATTTTCTCAAAGGTTGATGATATGCCACCTGCTAAATACAATCCAGGTTCAAATATTAAGAACAGTCTTATATCAAGTGGATGTATTATTAATGGTCAGGTTGAGAATTCTATCTTATTCAAGAAGGCGTTTATTGGAAATAACTGTGTAATAAAGAATTCTATTATATTAAATAATGTGTATATTGGAGATAACACATATATTGAGAATTGTATTGTTGAAAGTAGGGGTACTATTAAAGCAAATACAAGATATGTGGGTGAAAACGGTCAGATTAAGATAGTTGTAGAAAATAATGACCGTATTGGACTATAAAACTATATAATGAAAGGGGATTTTACATGCAGATAACTGATGTAAGAGTTAGAAAGGTTTCAAAGGATAGCAAAATGAAGGCAGTTGTATCTATTACGATAGATGATATCTTCGTTGTACATGACATAAAGGTTATCCAGGGCGAAAAAGGATTGTTTATAGCAATGCCTAGCAAGAAATCTGCGGATGGTGAATACAGAGATATAGCTCATCCGATTAATTCAGAGACAAGACAGAGTTTGCAGAAACTTATACTTGAGAAGTATGAGCAGACTCCTGATGAGGTCGAAGAGTAAAATGCAAAGTGCTGAAACGATTATGTGGTTTCGGCACTTTGCAATTGTAAGAACAATTTGTGAGGAATGAATATGGATAATAATTTTAATAACCAGCAGAATAATTACGGGTATCAGAATATGGATAATAACCAGATGAGTACAGGATACCAGAATATGGATAACAATCAGATGAATAACTTCGGATATCAGAATATGAACAGCAATCAGATGAATACGGGATATCAGAACAACAATTTTAATCAGCCATATGGAGGTCAGTATAATACATATTATAACCCTGTTCCAAATCCACCAATGATTAAGAGAAGCAGGAATACCGCTGCTGTTCTCCTAAGCGTTTTACTCGGATTTATAATGATTGTGTTGGCGCCAATGATTGCACTTAATTTTGGCTCGTTTGCAGGTGGTGACATTAGAGAGATGATGAAGAGTAGTGCTGTTCGTGACAATTTACAAAATCTGTTTATGGATAGTATGATGGAAAATTCAGATATAGATTTTGAAGTTAATGATGAAGTAGTTGATGTTGCAGTGGACACGATAGGACTTGTTTTTGAATCAGCATTTAAGGGTGAAATGCCACCAAAGAGTGAAATAAAGGAAAACTTCAAAGTAATATTTGACTGGTATTCAGATGAGTACATTGACGCTTTGTTAGATGAAACAATTGAAAAGGGCGGTGTTCTTAGTATTACTTCGGGCAATGGAGACGTCTCTTTACAGGATTATTTAGGTAATGAGATTTATAATTATATCGCAGATGATTTGGTTGAAGAATATGGAACAAATATTGAAATAAACAAGAGTAATAAGTCAGAAATAAAGAAATATATTCAAGAAGAGATAAATAAACAAGAACAGGTTTTTGACGAATTTATAGACGAAGCATATGGGGAACTTGAGGAGACAATAAATGATATGTCAGAAGATGTAGCAGATGTATCGAATGTTGTTTTAGGAATTGGTACTGTGTTTAAAACAATGTTGCTGATTCTGATTATTTCAGTGATTGTCATAGCTGTTATACAGTTTATACTTGATAAGAATATTGGAATGACTATTAAGGGATTTTTTGGTCCTTTCTTTATATCGGGTTTATTTACTTTGCTTGAGGGACTTGGAGTAAAGGGAATTAGTGCTTTAATTAAAGTTTCTCTTGAGAATTCAAATGAAGACGCAGAAATGATTTCAATGATTACATCATTTTTCTCAGGAATATCAACACCATTGTTAGTTGTAGGTTTTGTGCTGATAGTAGTTGCAATAATAGTTAGGGTGATTGGAAAGACACTTTACAATAACTCTATAGCACAAGAGACAATTTAACAGAAAATAAAATTAAGGCTATGATGTGTACTCTATCTATTTGACAGGGGTATATCATAGCCTTAATTTTTATTATTGATCTTGTGATGTTGTCTCAATAGTTGATATTTGGTCGGAAATAATTTTATTTAAATCATCTTCGGTAAAAATAGATGTATTGTAATTAATCGTTGCCCATAAATCCTCATCCAGCTTGTAATTAACATTCTTTGAATATTCATCATAGAAAGCCTTAATCTTTTGGGTTTTGATGTAGTTCAAATTGTCTTGAGATGCTTCTTCATCATATGGGGATACACAGTAGATTACAACTGATTCGCCATCAACATTAACATAGTTACATTCTCCGGCTTGCAAAGAAAGACCTAATACTTCAAATGGATCGCCATTAAAATCTCCCTTGGCTAGATTGCCTTCAATTGCCTGTAGACCATAAATTTTTGCCACATCTTCTGGCTTTTCACCATTATTAATTCTTTCTACAATAGCTTTTGCTGTATCTTCTGGAAAATCATGAGTGTCTTCTGTGATCTCAATCGCGTATAAATCTGCAACTCTGATATCGTCACTCTGAGGGTCGAAAGTCTCATCTTTTAATATATAATCGCATCCTTTGTTGTAGTATGCTTCTACTTCGTAAACTTTCTTCAAGAAGTCTTTTGTGATATTTGTTGCATTAATAAGATTATCTAAACCATTTTCGGAAGATGAAAAATATTCTTCAATGAGTTTGTCAATATCTTCATAGTCTGAATCATCTAGAGTGATACCATTTTCCTTTGCGTACTGTGCAATAGTATAGAATATTTTAATCTGTTCTAATACATCATCCTTTACAGCCTCCTGAAGAGTCTTTCCATTTGTTTCTGATGATGTAGAGTTCCAATCTATAGAATATCCATTTGCAAGGTAGTAGGCTTCGTAGCTTGCCTGCTGATTCAAAGCGTAAAATCTGCCTACTTCAAGGGATATTTCTTCATCGCCTACTGTAAGAAACGTTTTGCTTAAATCTGCATCTTTCTTGTCGTCCTGTTCATCGCTACAGCCACCAAATAGTAACGTTGAGGCTGTAAATGCAGAAAGGAATAATGCAGAATATTTTTTAAAATTCTTCATAATGTATTTTTGCTATCCTTTCATATATTATAATGCGCTAATTATAGCATATTACACCTAATTGTTGTCAATAATTATGAGCATGTTCACAAAGAATTCAGAAAGTCTCGTTTTCATATCTTTTACATCTTTAAAGGCTGGTTCAGGTCTAAAAATGAATTTTGGAACTGAACCCGGTACGAATTTGAGACCACGCTTATATCGCTCATACAGCATAGGAAGCTTTGAAACATTAATTGGTGCTTTTACATATAGAGATAGTGAAATTTCACTCTTATCACCTGATATTTCAGTAATATATACATTGTGTGCAGATGCCTTGATAAGTGCAATATCAAGCAGATTTGATACTGATTTGGGAGGTTCACCAAATCTGTCAAGAAGTTCGTCCTCCATATCATTGTATTCTTCTTCGGATTCTATTGAAGCGATTCGCTTATAAATGTTAAGCTTTTGTAGTTCGTTTTTAATATATTTAGAAGGAATAAAAGCATCAACATTTAAGTCAACAACAGTTTCGAAATCATCTTTTTCTTTGATTTCACCCTTCATATACATGACAGCTTCATTTAGCATTTTACAATAGAGGTCGTATCCTACAGCTTCCATATGTCCGCTTTGCTCAGCACCTAAAACATTTCCGGCACCACGGATTTCCAAATCTCTCATGGCGATTTTGAAACCGGAACCCAAATCTGTAAACTCGCGGATTGCCATAAGTCTTTTTTCAGCAACCTCTTTTAGCATTTTATCCCTTTTATACATTAGAAAAGCATAGGCAGTACGATTTGAGCGTCCTATTCGGCCGCGCAGCTGATATAATTGGGAAAGCCCCAGTTTGTCAGCATCATGTATGATCATTGTATTGACATTTGAAATATCAAGACCTGTTTCAATTATAGTAGTAGAAACTAAAACATCTATATCGCCATTGATAAAATCGTACATAACTTGTTCAAGCTTCTTTTCACTCATCTGGCCATGAGCATACTCAATTACCACATCGGGAAGCAAGAGTCTAAGCTCTGTGGTAATTTCTTCTATATTATTGACGCGGTTATAGACATAGTAAACCTGACCGCCACGAGCAAGCTCTCTTTCGATTGCTTCCTTCACCATAATGGAATTGTATTCCATTACAAATGTCTGGATTGGCATTCTGTCAAAAGGGGCTTCTTCAAGAACACTCATATCTCTTATGCCTACAAGCGACATATGCAGAGTTCTTGGAATAGGAGTAGCTGAAAGAGCCAGAACATCCACATTTTCTTTTAATTTCTTTAACTTTTCCTTGTGTGCTACTCCGAAACGCTGTTCCTCGTCGATGACAAGGAGACCGAGATTTTTAAATTTGATGTCGTCAGATAAAACTCTATGAGTTCCTATGACAATGTCCACAAAGCCATTTTCTATATCTTTAATTGTTTTGCTCTGCTCTTTTTTTGATTTGAAACGTGATAATAGCTCAATGGTAACAGGATAATCCTTCATACGACCTACAAAGTTGTTGAAATGTTGACCTGCAAGAATTGTAGTAGGTGCCAGTATTACAACTTGCTTTCCGTCCTGAACAGCCTTGAATGCAGCTCTGATAGCTATTTCTGTTTTGCCAAAGCCTACGTCCCCACAAATGAGACGATCCATTATCTTTTTGCTTTCCATATCTTTTTTTGTATCTTCAATAGCAGCCAGCTGGTCAGATGTTTCTTCGTAAGGGAATAGCTCCTCGAATTCTTTTTGCCATATGGTGTCAGGGCTAAACTGGAATCCTGATTTTGCCTGCCTTTTTGCGTATAGATTTACAAGATCAGCAGCAATATCTTTTACCGCTGATTTTACACGGGACTTAGTAGCTGTCCATTCCTTTGAACCAAGCTTATTAAGCTTAGGCTTTCTTGCATCGCTTCCTGCAAATTTCTGAATCATATCAAGAGAGGTTGCTGGGATATACAGACACCCTCCCTTATCATATTCTATTTTGATATAGTCCTTTTCGATTTTATCTACAACAATTTTCTCGATACCTTTATAGATGCCAACACCGTGGTTTTCATGTACCACGTAATCTCCAATAGATAAGTTAGAGAAGTTTGCAATCTTTTCACCGGAGTATGCAGATTTTTTTCTGCGTTTTTTCTCTTTCCTAGAGCCGAAAATATCTGTTTCTGCAATAACGGCCAGTTTGATTTCTTTAAAATCGTATCCAGCATGAATATTACCATATGAAATCATAATTTCCCCAGACATCAGAGGCTTATCTTTTGATTCACTGTAGTAGCAGTTTATATCATAATCATGAGACAATGACTCTGCAAGGCGTTGTCCTCTTGTCCTTGAGGGTGACAATATAAGAATCTTATAGCCATTCTTTTTATATGACTTAAGATCTTTTGTCAGGATGTCCATATTTTTGTTGAATGAACTAATATTTCTCATAGATATTGAAAAAGAACTGTCTATTTTGAAATTTTTTATTTTCTGGTCAAGAGCGGTGAAGTGAATTACCTTTTTAGTTGAAAGCATATCATAAACGGTATCAGGCATGTTAAGAATATTTGTCTGACCTTTAAGCAAATATCCCTGCTCTAATCGTTGAATCATACTTTCTTTGAATTCTGTACAAACTGCATCCATATGTTCCATTACACGTGGAGTTTCGTCAATCATATATAGCGCAGAATCTCCCAGATATTCAATAAGAGAAGATGTATGAGCATAGAAATATTCTATGTAGCTGTCTATTGAAACATAATCTGTACTAATATTAATGTTTTCGATAAATTCATTTGTAATTGTTTCAATCCTGTGAGCAGCTTCGGTCTTCATTTCTTTTCTAAGAAAGGATACCTGCTTATTCAAATCCTTTTTGATTTTTTCTATACCTTCAGAAATCATATCTTTTGTTAAGATATATTCGCTGGCGGGAGATATTGAAAAGGAAGTAATGTTTTCGATTGTACGCTGACTTTCAATATCAAAGGATTTCATTGAATCAATTTCGTCATCAAATAAATCTATTCTATAGGGAGTATCACTTGTAAGAGGAAATATATCAACAATACTTCCTCTGATGGAAAACTGACCCTTACCATCAATTTCGTCGGTACGTGAATATCCAAGGGATACAAGCTTTTTTTTAAGAGCATCAATCTCTATTATTGAATCCATATCGATGGTAAACATATTATTTTCTACCATATCGAAAGGTATTAGCTTGTCTAAAAGCCCACTTCCGGTTGTTACTATTGTGGCGTGTCCACTATTTATGGCTTTCATAACATTTATACGTTCAGATACAGTTGTTTTTCCGGAAATATCAGCACTATAGAAAATAAAATCTTTTGAAGGATAGTATAAAACATCCGGTATGTAATATTTGAGTGTTTCATATATCTCACGTGCTTTGATTTCGCTGAATGTTATAATTACATTGAAATCATGGTCTTTTGAAAGTGTGCTCATAACGTGAGAAAGACCGGTGTCAACAACACCGGTTATCTGAAGGTTTTTATTATTTTTTTCAAGAACTTCCCTGACAACCTGAATAGTGTTGTGAGAGAGTACAGGTGAGTCTAATAATTCGTTTATCATAATATATTAACCTCAAAATAGTTGATTAGCATGTCTCTAATTAAATTTATTCATTGCAGATTCAAAACTATCTGAAATAGAGACACATACGGCTTCGTATGCATTATTGCAGGCAGTTTTCATTATATCCATATCTTCTTTTGAGAAATGTCCGAGAACATAATCGGCAAGGTCGAAATGTGCAGGTTTGGCACCGACACCAATCTTTATACGCTTAAATTTATCGCTGCCTAAATGAGCGATTATATTCTTGATTCCATTATGACCACCAGCACTGCCTTTTGAGCGAAGACGAAGCTTACCAACATCTAAACTTATATCATCATAAATAACGATTAATTCATCTTCGGCATCAAGCTTATAGTAGTTAAGAGCTTCAACAATTGCCTCTCCTGAAAGATTCATATATGTAAGAGGCTTTATTAGTAACACCTTTTCACCATTAATGAATCCCTGACCAATGAGAGACTTGAATTTTGCAGTATCTACATCTATGTTTAAATGATTTGCAATAGCATCTATTGCCATATATCCGGCATTGTGTCTTGTACCTTCATATTCTTTTGTAGGATTTCCTAAACCGGCAATTATATACATAATGACCTCCCTGAGAATTGCTACTTTCAAATGTTTTCGCATGTAATAAAGTCTAAATGATTTTCTTCAAGCAGAAAGCTTTTTGACTTTTGACACTAATATCATAATCTCTATAATTTGAAAATTCAAGGAAAATAGTATAAATCACTATGGAAAATATAAATAAAGTGGGATATAATAATCCAGAATATGTGTATATATAGAAAAAGAAGGTAAAAGAATGGAAACATATGACAGATGTTATGTAAACATTGATTTAGATGCTATTAAGCATAATATAAAAGAAGTAAAAAACAAGATAAATGAAAATACAAAGGTTATGGCTGTTATTAAGGCAAATGCATATGGACATGGAGCGGTTACGGTTGGCAAATGTCTGGAAAATATGGTGGATTACTTTGGAGTGGCTACAATAGATGAGGCTATTGAACTACGCCAGGCGTCAATTAATCTGCCTATTCTTATACTTGGATACACATCACCATCATTGTTTGAACTTGTTGTTGATTATGATGTTACCCAGACTATTTATAGTTTGGAAGATGGAATAAAACTTGATGAAATTGCTAAAAGTAAAGGCAAAACATGCAAGTTTCATGTAGCACTTGATAGTGGAATGACAAGAATAGGATTTCCTATAGATGAAAGAATCAAAAAGAGTATTGCTGAGATAGAAGAGCTTAGCAGACTTGAACATGCAAAACTTGAGGGTGCTTTTACACATTTCTCCTGTGCCGATATGGGAGAAAACGCATATCATAATAAACAGTCTGAGAAAATTATAAAGTTTTTTGAAGAGTGTGATAGAAAAAATATTAATATACCTATTAAACACGCTGCTAACAGTGCCTCTATTATGGAATATGATGAACTTCATTTCAATATGGTGCGTTCAGGAATTATCACATATGGATTGTATCCATCAGAAGATGTTGATAAGACGAAGCTTAATCTTAAACCTGCAATGGAGTTTAAAACCCATGTTGTAAATATAATGGATGTGCCTGAAGGCGTTGGAATAAGCTATGGAGCAACATTTATTACCAAGAAAACTATGAAGATAGCTACTCTTGCTGTAGGTTATGCGGATGGTTATAAGCGGGCACTTTCAAATAAGGGAAGAGTTCTTATAAATGGACAGTTCGCGCCTATTGTTGGAAGAGTATGTATGGATCAGATGATGGTTGATATTTCAGATATAGATGGAGTTAAGATAGAGGATGTCGTAACTTTATTTGGAAAAGATGGGGACAGAGAGATACCTGTAGAAGAAATAGCAGATATGGCATATAGTTTTAATTATGAATATGTATGTTCTATCTCTGAAAGAGTAAAGAGAATCTATAAACATACAGATTCTTAAGACTTGTAGAAATGTTAAAGTTTTAAAATATGAAAAGTGTAGTGTGGCAAAGAGCTTAAAAGTGTAATATGGAAAAGAGTTTAAATAAGTAGTAAAAATCAGAATGTATTAGAAAGAGAAAAATAAATGGAAAAGTATTTGGAATTTAGGGAAAAGTATAAGACATTTACATATGAAGGATATCAATATTTTATTGAAGATGGGTTACTTAAGGTAGTATATGATTTTGATATTGATGGGCTTGACCATTTCTCCCCATATTGGAAATTCGATATGGGAAAAAGAAATATTGATGAACTAATGATAGATGAAACCTTTGATAATATGGTATTTTCCCTTGGAATGGTAGAGCTTATCAGCTATTGGAAGATATGCTGTCCTAAAGAGGTCATTATAAAAGGAAGATTTTTAAATGATGAACAGATAAAATGGTGGAAAGAGCTATATTATCTGGGACTTGGAGAATATTTTTATACAAATCATATTGAAACATCTGTGGAAGAATTCATGACGATTGTTCCAGAAGGTGAGAAAAAATACGTTGTTGATGATAATGTAAAAAAAATAAACGAAGAAATGTTTGAAGGATGCCTTGTGCCAATTGGAGGGGGAAAAGATTCTGTGGTTTCTCTTGAACTGCTGAAAAAGACCAATAATAGGATAAGACCATTTATTATTAATCCAAGAGGGGCAACGTTGAATACAGTATCAGTTGGTGGATTTAATGATGAGCTGATTACAGCTAAAAGAATACTGGATAAGAATATGATAAGACTAAATGGAGAGGGATTTTTAAATGGACACACTCCATATTCTGCCATTGTTGCATTCTCTACAACTATAGTAGCATATTTAAATAAATTAAGATATATAACACTATCAAATGAGGCTAGCGCAAATGAAAGTACAGTAAAAGGCAGTGATGTTAATCATCAATATTCAAAGAGCTTCAAATTTGAAAAAGACTTTCATCACTATGAGGAAAAATACCTTGGAAGTGGAACTATGTATTTTAGTCTCCTTAGACCATTAAGTGAATTCCAGATTGCCAGATTTTTTGCAAAACAGAAGCAGTACCATGATATTTTCAGAAGCTGCAATGTTGGAAGTAAAGAAGATATATGGTGTGGTCATTGCTCCAAGTGTTTGTTTGTATATTTGATATTGTCGCCTTTTTTATCGGATGAAGAGCTTGTAAAGATATTTGGCGTCAGAATGACAGATGATCAGAACATGCAGGAAGATTTTGAAAAACTTATTGGAATGGTTGAAGAAAAGCCGTTTGAATGTGTTGGCAGCAGGGAAGAAGTTAATGCTGCTGTCACAATGACTATTAGAGATATGGAAAGTAAAGGGATGAAGCTTCCATATTTATTTGAGTATTACAAAACTACACATTTATATAATGAAAATAAAGACAGAGAATATACATTTTTTAGCGAATATAATGATGAGAATCTTTTGCCTGAACAATTTGCAAAACTTGTAAGGGAAAACGCTGTGGAGGCATAATATGAAAGAAGTTTTAAGGAAATATATTGCTGGTAAAAAAGTTGCCATACTAGGATTTGGCAGAGAAGGAAAGTCTACATTAAGACTGTGTGAACAGATTGGTGGATACGATTCCATATCGGTTCTGGACATAAATGAGGTTCAAAGCGAATATAATGATGTTGAGATTGTTTATGGAGAAATGTATCAGAAAAAGCTTGATGATTATGACATTGTGATAAAGAGTCCGGGAATAGTCCTTGAAAAGAACTTTGAAGAATATAAATGCAGAATACTATGTCAGACAGAAATCTTCTTTGAAAGATATAGTAAACAGATTATTGGTATTACAGGTACAAAGGGGAAGAGTACTACTACGGCCCTTATTTATCATATATTAAAGGAAAATGGCAGGGATGCCGTGCTTGCAGGAAATATAGGAATTCCTGCATTTGATATTATTGACTCTATTTCGAATGATACAATAATAGTTTTTGAAATGTCATCACATATGCTCGAATATATGACTACTGCTCCGCACATAGGTGTATTTCTCAATATACATGAAGAACACCTTGACCATTATGGAACTATGGAGAAATATGTAAATGCCAAGAAAAATATATATCTGAACCAGAAATGTGATGATATATGCTTTGTAAATGCACTTTTAGGGGCAAAATCTAAAGGCAAGCTTGTAGAACTGTTCTCTGATTTTGAGGGCGATAAGGCTTCAGAAGAGGTACTTGATAGAAAAGATTCCTTCTTGTCGGTTTATGGAAATCAGGTGAAATTTAATAGCTTTGGTCATATATTTGAATATGAGATTCCTGTAAAGGAAATACAGATATTTGGAGGACACAATTACTATGATATAGGAGTGGCTTTTGGTGTGTTGGCACTTCTTGGAGTTACAAGTGAAGAATTTGAAAAAGCACTTAAGACATTTGAAGCACTTCCACACAGACTTCAGTATGTGGGAACAAGTAGAGGCGTTAAATATTATGATGATTCCATTTCAACAATATGTGATACAGCTATTCAGGCGATGAAATGTGTTCCTGATGTTACTACTATATTAATAGGTGGTATGGACAGGGGGATAGATTACTCGGAGCTGATAGAGTATCTTGATGATTCTGGAATTGAAAATATAGTTCTAATGTATGAAACAGGAAAAAGAATATATAATGAAATAACTGAAAAGCATCATGATTTTAAAGACAAAGACAGAATAATACTAGTAAATGATTTGAAAGAAGCTGTCCGTGAGGCTAAAAAAGTAACAAAACCAGGGCAGGCATGTGTAATGTCACCGGCAGCAGCGTCTTATGGATATTTTAAAAATTTTGAAGAACGTGGAGATGTTTTTAAAACATTTGTACTAGATTCAAACTAATTTTTGCAGTCATATCATGACTAAAGTCATAAGTGTGTTTGTAAAAATGATAAAAATAAAAATTATAAAATGTAAATGAATAAGCTCTAAAATTATATGAATTGGTTAAAATTCACAAAATTAACATATTTTTAACTTAACTGAATGTTGATAACTTGGGGATAAGTTATGAAAAAAATGTGGAAAAATACGGTAAAATGTGGAAAAAAAGTTACATTCACAATATGTTGGGATTAAAATAAAAAAAGTAGCATATTTTGTATTGTGCAAAATCAATAAAAAAGTGCGAATAATAACTTTTATGACTATAAAAATCAATTGCTTTATAATAATTTTTATAGTAGAATATTCCTAGATAGGTATGCTATGAATAGGTAGTTTATTATACATACTTGTTGGTTTTTGGTTGATTACTTTGAAAAAAGGGGAAAGAAAAATGGCTGGTTTCAGAAAAAGAGTGCGTATCGGTGATGTACTTGTACAACAGGGATTTATCACGGATGAACAGCTTGCATCAGCACTTGAAGAACAGAAGAATACCGGAGGTCTTCTTGGTGAGACTTTGGTTGGACTGGGATATGTAAGCGAGCAGGTGATTATCGATACACTTTGTGAACAACTTAGTATTGAGTATCTCGACATTAGAAAGGTTGAAACGATTGAACCTGAGGTACTTGATTTATTACCTGAAGATGTTATCAGGAAATATACAGCTCTTCCTATTAGAAGATCGGATACAGATTTTAATGTACTTATAGTTGCTATGGCGGATCCTATGAACATTTATGCAATTGACGATTTAGGTATTGTCAGTGGCTGCCAGATAGAGCCTGTACTTAGTACAACTTCTCAGATTAATGCAAAGATAGATGCTATTTTTGGTAAACAGCAGGCACAGGCCGTTGCTGAACAGTACAAAAAGGAACAGGAAGCATACTTTGAAAGTGGTAAGAAAGGCAAAGATAAGGAAGAAATTGAAGACGAAGCCCGTAAAGAGGAAGTTGAGAATTCTCCTATCGTTTTACTTGTTAAGGGTATTATTGAGCAGGCTGTTCGTCAGAGAGCCAGCGATATTCATATAGAGCCATTCGAATACAATGTTCGTGTAAGATTCCGTGTCGATGGCGCGTTAAGAGAGATTATTCAGTATGATAAGGCGTTGTTTAACGCTATAATAGCCCGTATCAAGATTATATCAGGTATGGATATTTCGGAAAAGAGAAAACCTCAGGATGGTCGTATCACTCAGGTGGTAGACAGAAAAGAGTATGATATCCGTGTATCTAACCTTCCTACTGTGTTCGGTGAAAAGGTCGTAATGCGTATTGCTTCAAAAGAAGGTTTTAATAAAAATAAGATGGATCTTGGTCTTAGACCGGAAGATTTGGTACAGTTTGATAATATTCTAAAGAATCCGAATGGTATTATTCTTGTTACCGGACCAACAGGTAGTGGTAAGTCTACAACTCTTTATACAGCTCTTAGTGAATTGAATAAAGAAGATGTTAATATAGTAACGGTAGAAGATCCTGTAGAAGCAAATATTGATGGTATTAATCAGGTTCATGTTAATGTAAAGGCAGACCTTACATTTGCTAGTGCACTTCGTTCTATATTGCGACAAGATCCGGATATCATTATGATCGGTGAAATCCGTGACTCCGAGACTGCAGGTATAGCGGTTAAGGCGTCTATCACAGGTCACTTAGTTGTTAGTACATTACATACAAACAGTACGGCAAGTACTGTTGGACGTTTGGTTGATATGGGCGTTGAACCGTATCTTTTAGGTGATTCACTTGTTGGTATTATTGCACAGCGTCTTGTTAGAAGGCTTTGTCCTGAATGTAAAAAACCGGTGCAGGCTTCGGAAGATGATCTTATAAAGCTTGGAATGAATCCTACAGATTCACTTACTATTTATGAACCTTGTGGATGTCCATCCTGCGATAATATTGGTTATAAAGGACGTATCGGTATTTATGAAATTATGACGATTACTTCTGGTGTTAAGGCAGTAATTGCGGCTAATGGAAATGCCGATGAGATAAAGAGAGCGGCTGAAAAAGATGGTATGAGTACACTTAGGAATTCGGCAGCAAAATATGTAAAAGAAGGCGTTACTACTGTGGCAGAGATGATGAAGGCTACATATAGCGCAGAAGAGGAGTAGGAAAATGGTTACTATTGAAGAAATACTGAATACGGCCAAGATGAACAAGGCTTCCGATGTGCATATCTGTGTTGGCGTTCCACCAAAGGCAAGAATACACGGTGATTTGGTGAATATGAGCTATCCAGTTCTTTCAAAAACTGATGCAGATACAATTATCAAGAGTATTATGAATGAAAGACAGCTTGATATATTAGAAGAGAAAGGAGAAGTGGATTTCTCATTCTCGATTCAGACAGTAGGACGATTCAGAGTAAATGTTTTCAGACAAAGAGGAGCTTTATCGGCTGCACTCCGTCTGGTAAATACAATTATTCCAAAACCTGAAGATTTGGGTGTACCACCTTCAGTAGCGAATTTATATAAGAAGAAGAGAGGTCTTGTTCTTGTTACAGGACCAACAGGTAGTGGTAAGTCAACAACACTTGCTTCTATTATAAATCTTGTAAATGAAAACCTCTCATCACATGTTATTACATTGGAAGACCCTATCGAATATTTACATACACATAAGATGTCTACAGTAAACCAGAGAGAAATCGGAATGGATTCACTTTCATATGATAATGCGCTTAGAGCTGCACTTCGTGAGGATCCAGACGTTATTCTTGTAGGAGAAATGCGTGACCTTGAGACTATTTCGATTGCTATCAGAGCTGCTGAAACAGGTCACTTGGTATTCTCAACATTACATACAATTGGTGCGGCAGCAACAATCGATCGTGTAATCGATGTATTCCCGCCACATCAGCAGCAGCAGATCAGAGTTCAGCTTGCAACAGTATTAGAGGCTGTTATTTCACAGCAGCTTTTACCTACAGCAGATGGACGTGGACGAGTAGCAGCATTTGAGGTGCTTCATGCAGTACCTGCTATTAGAAACCTTATAAGAGAAAATAAGACATTCCAGATTGCATCGACAATGCAGACAAATAAAAAGCTTGGAATGCAGACTATGGATGATGCATTGTTCTATTTATATGCACAGGGTATTATTACAAGAGATACAGCGCTTAACTATGCACAGGATCAGGCTGGATTAGAGAAGAAGTTGTACTAGAAAAGAGGTATTAGATGGCACAGTTTTCATATCAAGCTGTCGAAAAAGACGGTAAGACCAAAAAAGGAAATATTGAAGCTGAAAGCATTGATAAGGCTCGAAGCCTTTTACGTGCAGATAATCTTACGGTTATTAAGATTGGCGAAGCCGGTATGCTTAATAAAGATATCAATCTTAGCTTTGGTAAAAAGAAACTTAAACCGAGGGATTTAAGCGTATTCTGTAGACAGTTCTTAAGTATTCTTAAGGCTGGTGTTAGTATGATTGCAGCACTGGAGATGCTAAGTGATCAGACTGAAAATAAGATTCTTAAAGCAGCTATCAAGTCTATAAAGGATAATGTTGAAAAGGGTGATACTCTTTCACAGGCTATGAAGAAACAGGAAGGTATATTTCCAAGTATTCTTCTTAGTATGATAGAGGCTGGTGAAGCATCGGGTTCATTGGAAGTGTCTCTTGAACGTATGAGTGAGCACTTTGAAAAGGATGCAAGAATCAAGGGTATGGTAAAGAAAGCGTTTATGTACCCTATTGTATTGATATTTGTTATGATAGCGATTGTAATCATTATGCTTACATTTGTTATCCCTCAGTTTGAGGCGATGTTTAAGGATATAGGTTCTGATCTTCCGGCAATTACAAAGGGAGCATTGGCACTTAGTGAGTCGTTACAAAACAATTGGCTGTTTTATATTATTGGTATTGTGGCCATTGTTGTGGCGTATAAGGTATATGCAAATACACCTAACGGCAAGAGAGTAGTTGCAAATCTGATGCTGAAGGTTCCTGTATTCGGTATGTTATCTGTCAAGACTGCATCAGCAAGATTTACAAGAACTCTTTCAACACTTATGGCGTCAGGTATGCCTCTTATTGATTCAATCAATATATGTGCAAATGTTATGGACAATGTGTTGTTTAAAGATGCCTTGGCAGAGACATCAAAACAGGTAGAGAGAGGTCTTAATCTTTCAGTACCACTTAAACAGAGCGGACTCTTTCCCAATATGGTTATTCATATGATTGGTATCGGTGAAGAAACTGGTAATATGGAAGAGATGCTTACGAATGTAGCCAACTATTATGATGAAGAAGTTGAGATGACAACTCAGCAGGCGACAGCCCTTATGGAGCCTATGATTATTGTTGTAATGGCAGTTGTAGTATGTTTACTCATCGCTGTAATCTACGGACCAATGATGCAGTTGTACTCAGATATTGGCTAGTTATAAAGTGGATATCCCCACCAGACCCGAGCTGGTGGATATCATATAAATAAATATTTAATAAATAAAAGGAGAAAAAGAAAATGAAAAAGACAAACAACAGCGGTTTCTCATTAGTAGAACTTATCGTAGTTATTGCTATTATGGCAGTACTCATCGGTGTATTAGCACCAGCACTTATTGGTAACATTGAAAAATCAAGAGAATCAACAGATATCAACAACCTTGATACAGTACTTACAGCTGTAAACACAGCTCTTGCTGATGAAGCAGGTCTTAAGGATCTTAATTCTAAGTGGCTTAAGACAACAGATGATGCTGGTACAACAACAAAAGCAACATTTGTAATTATTCCAGTTAAGAATTTATTTGATTCATCAAATGCTAACTATAACGGTTCATTTGCAAAGGGTGTTAGAGAATATCTTGAAGATTCTATACCAGACCTTGGTGCAAGTAAGAATGATGGATGTGAAATCTATGTTCAGATTAAGTCAGTAAATGGTTCAAAACAGATTACAGTATTTGCAGCTGCTACAGGTTTATCTACAACAACAGAAATTACAGGTACTGCTACAAGTGTTACAGAATGTGATAAGCTTGAGTATAGCGATGGTAGCAAGAAACACTTCTGGGTTGGTTACTTACAGAAGAATGAAGAACCTACTACTTAAAAGTAATTAAATATTTATGTATAAGGAAATAAGGATATGTCTAGTGAATTGATTTTGTTTATATTTATAGTTGTCTTTTTGTATGGACTTGTAATTGGCAGCTTTTTAAATGTATGCATATACAGGATTCCAAAAAAAGAGAATATAGCAGTAAGCAGATCACACTGCATGTCTTGTGGAGGTCAGTTGAAGTGGTACGATCTTGTACCACTCTTCAGCTACCTGTTTCTAGGAGGCAAGTGCAGATATTGCAATGCAAAGATATCAATACAGTATCCTTTGGTGGAATCACTAAACGGACTCGGGTATGTATTTATATTTTATGTAAACGGAATCAATATCACTAGCATATTATTTTCTTTGTGTTTTTCGGCACTTATTGTTATAAGTGTAATTGATTTTAGGACATATGAGATTCCATTTGCGATGAACGTATATATAGGAATGCTTGGAATGGTCAGACTCATTCTTACTATATGTGGAGTAATGGATGGTAGTATATTAGAACTCTTACTAGGATTTATTTCAGTAGGAGGATTTTTGGAGTTATTAAGGCTGTTTTCAAAAGGCAGAGCAATGGGAGGCGGAGATGTAAGGTTAATGTCTGCTGCGGGGCTATTAATAGGTGTGAAGGAGATAGTCCTGGCACTTATATTAGGATGTATACTTGGTTCGGTAATACATATTGCAAGGATGAAGATTCAAAAGGTAGAGCACAGATTGGCATTTGGTCCATATCTTGCAGCCGGTATTTTCATATCAATGTTATTTGGAGAACCGCTTATAGAATGGTATCTGTCATTGTTTACAGTATAGACAGATATGAAGTTGACTTGAAAACAACGTGATATTCACGTGTATATAGATTAAATGAAATATCACCGTAAGGGATAAGGAGGAAAATAGATGGCTAAGGTATTATCCATAAGAATTGGTACAAAACACGTTAAGATATGTGAATTACAGTATGGTAGTGGTAACAGTGTTTTTGTAAACAGAATTTTAAAGGCAAAGATTCCGGAAGGAGCAGTTAGCGACGGTTTTATCATTGATTTCTTCACTGCTGAAAACTTCTTACGTAGCATTATTGATGAGAATAAGATGACAGCTACAGATGTTATTTTCTCTATTTCATCAAGTAAGATTGCTACAAAGGAAATCGAGTCACCAATTATTAGTGAGAAGAAGCTTGTTGAGATGATTGATTCAAATGCAAGTGAGTATTTCCCAATCTATTTGGAAGATTATATTCTTGCACATACAGTTCTTGATAAAGGTAATCCAAAGAAAGGACTGAACAGACAGAGAGTGCTTGTTTTGGCTGCTCCAAAGGAACTTATTGATGATTATTTCCAATTAGCTGAAAGACTTAAGCTGAATGTTAAATCTATTGACTATGCAGGTAACTCAGCATATCAGATGATTAGAAGACAGATTGGACCAGAACCATCAGTTGTAGTTCAGGTACAGGAAGAGACGACAACAGTTAATATTCTATCAGATAATATCTTAAGATTACAAAGAACAATTCCATATGGTAAAAATTTACCTATTCAGGCATTGTCTCAAAAGATGCATATAGATGAAGATGAGGCTGCTACACTTCTTGAAACGGAAAATCATATTCATGAAACCTTTGATGGAGATCCTGTTACAGAGTCGTTGAAGCATCTTATCAATAATGTTGTGAGAGTTATTGACTATTACAACTCAAGAAATTCAGATGAGCCTGTTGAAAAAGTATACCTTATCGGTGAATCAGTTTCATTAAATGGTTTAGATTATCTGTTCGCCAATGAGTTTGAAGTATCTGTTGCACAGATTAACAGATTCCATGGTGTTAAGCTTGAAAATGAAAATGACTTATTACATAAGATTGTTACAAAATATGTTGGCTGTTTAGGCGCCGGTATGGCATCAGTAAACTTTATGCCAAAGGAGACTCTTGAAAAGATAAAGAATGTCAATAGTTTCCGTATGTTAAAGATAGGTGTTGTTTCAGCACTTGTGGCAGGTATTCTTGCATGTGCTATTCCGGTTACAAAGCTGGTAGTTGCACAATCAGAAAAGGATAAACTTGAGGATGATATTAAAAAGCTTGAGTCTATTAATGATATTGTAGATGATTATTATACATCTTATGATAAATTTACTGAAGCAAAGAATTTTAAACAATTAACAGAGAGTAATAATGATTCTATTTATGAATTTATTTGTGCATTGGAGGCAAATCAGGCAAGTGATGTTGCGATTAAGTCAATAAGCTTTTCTAATGGTGTGGTTTCAATCTCTGCTACTACAAGTACAAAGGAAACAGTAGCTCAGTTTATTATATCATTGCAGAGTCTTACTATGGTAGATGATGTATTTGTTGGCTCTATATCAGAATCACGAGATGAAGATGGTGTTTCTACTACAACATTCTCCCTTACATGTAGTTTTGCAAAAATTCCGGATTTTGTAACATTTGCTGATTATGCTATAGAAAATGGATTGATTGATTTTAACACTTTTGATGCACTTCTTGATAATGAAGATGTAGATTTTATATCAATATTAAGAACGAAATATGATGAATATGTAAAGGTTATAAAGGATCAATTAAAGATTGATGACACAGTTAAGGAAGAAAAGCCTGAAACTGAAACACCTGATGCGGCAGCAGAAGATGTAACCGCGGAAGAAGATACAGAGGAATAATAGATAGGAGGAAAAAAAATGAAATTTGATTTTAAATTGGCAGCAAAAGATAAAAGACTTCTATTAACTATTCTTATTTGTGTAATACTAGTCGCAGCATTTATTATATTCAATAAGATAGATGCACAGGTAGATGAAGTTAATGATGAAATAGATAAATTACAGACAGTCAAAAATGATGTTTCTGAAAAGTATAAGCAGAAGAGTACATATGTGGGAAAGACACAGATATATGATGCTTTATATAAGGAAATAATCAATGGATATGCAACAGGTCTTGATGAACAGACAACAATTATGGCATTAGTTGATTTTGAAAATAGAACGAATGTATGGTTAAGTTCAGCAGGATTTACTGCTCCTTCACAGTCCTTTACATTTGGTTCTATTTCGTCAACAAACCCAGCAAATGAGGGAGCACCTGTGTATACAACTGATTTTACTGGTTACACGTCATCAACATCGCTGAGTTATGAGGGAGGATATGAAGAAATAAAGGACCTTATATATAAAATTAATACAAGTCCTATTAAGTATAAGATAGATACAATTACTATGTCGTATAGTGAAGGTGAAGAAATTGTAAACGGTGCAATTAATTTATATAATTATGCTGTAAAGAGTGCAAACAGATACTTCCCAGGTACATATGTAGACGGAGTGAATATCGGAACAGAAAATATCTTCCAGTCAAGTACACATTCAGCAAGTGAGGCTGGTAAGAATTCACTTGCAGTAATGGCGGCAAACCATGATGTTTATTTAACACTTAATAATGCTGCTTCTGATGCAGATTCAATGGTAATGGGTATTGCCAGTGATGTGACAGGTGAATCAATAGTATCATGTAATTCTAATTCAAAAGAGACTGTTAAGATTAAATTCACAGGTTCAAACGGAGAGTATAAGGTAAGCTATTCTATTGGAATTAATGGTTCATATCCTGAAGATAGTGAAGAAGGAGCATCAATAGTTGTTGGTGATTCTTTAGATTTCCTTATAGTTGGAAGCCCAAGAATGGGTACAAAGGATAATTCTATTGCGATGGTAGAAATCGTAAATAAAACAGATATGCAGTTAAATGTTGGTGTATTAAATGATGACGGTACAGATCCAAGATGTATTATTTCAAAACGTGAGGGAAATGTAGTACTTGTCAACGAATAGTTTGGAGATGATTCATAATGAAATCAAAAAAACTAAATAATTCAGGTTTTACACTTATAGAACTAATTGTCACAATAGCAGTTCTTGCAATTGTAATTGTGCCATTTCTAAGAAGTTTCTTCCTATCTATGGATTTGAATGCAGATTCAAGAAGAATACAGAATGCAACATCTGTTGCACAATCTGTAATGGAAGAGCTTCAGATGAAAAAGATTTCTAATCTTACAACATACAAAGATGTAGATGGAGTGGTTGTTAATCCTGAAGTAGAATATGTAGAAAAAGATGGAAAAAAATATCCTATATATACATTCAAGGATGTGTATTATGAAGGGGCAGACGAAGAAGAATATTTTCTTGACATAAAGCTTGATTCTACAACATACAGTGATGCATCATCTGATGCAGATGCAATGAAGAAAATTGCTGTAAACAGTATTTCGAGCCCTCAGTTTTCAAGTCTGTTTGGTTCTGAGTGTATGATGCTTCTTGGTCAGTATACAAATGTAGATAATAATCTGTCAGAGTATGCTTCATTGCAAGGAGTTTCAGAAGCAGGATATACAGCTACATACTTTACCAAGAGTACAGATATGAAGATAACATGCACATATGATTCAGGAATATATAAGTATGCGATAGCTGTTGATATGACATATACTTCAAAGACAGACCCTTCAAAAAAGGTTGTTGTAACAAAAACTACATCAAAGACATATAGTGAAGAAGAAGGACATTCAATCTATTTTGTTATGCCTGTATACGATAATGTAGATGAGGATGAAAGAGTTGGATCAAATTATTATGCAAGCGATTCTTTGAATGTATTGTATACATATAATAATAATGGTTCAAATGTTGAAGCACCAGATTTATCTTTGTATATTGCAGCCCAGGAATGTGGGTATGCATCAGGTGGTGGAGTTACTATGAATATATGTTATAAAAATGTTCTTATAAATGGAACACCTATATATAATTATTCAAACACAAGTAATTTCAAAGTATATACAAATATAGAAAATTATGAGGCTGTTGAAAACAATATTCAAGGATTAACATATAATGATAAACTTGATAATGCACTATTATTTGCAGTAACAATTTCGGTAAAATATGATGATGAAGTAATTGCTACATTTACAAGTAGTAAGGAGGAGTCATATGATAAGTAAGTGGATAAAAAAAGATAATACTGGAGCAACAATGGTTATGGCACTGGTGGCCATAGCTTTTGTTGCTATACTTGCAACCATGATACTTGCAGCATCTTTTGCCAACATCAATATGAAGCGTATGGAGAATCGCTCAAAAGATACTTTCTATACTGCGGAATCAGTGCTTGATGAGGTAAGAGCTGGGCTTGGCAAAGATGGTCTAAGTAAGCTTGGACTTTCGTACACAAAGGTTCTTACAACTCTTGTATATAAAGATGATCAGGGATATCAGATAGTTGCTACAAATGAAAAAGCCAACTCTGATATGAAGAAATATTATATTGAAAGTATGTATCAGGCACTTACAGGAAATATGGAAGATTTACCTGATAATATTTTAAAAGAAGATGATAGTTCTGTATATCTTGCAAATGCAGTTAATTATCTTAATGCATTTATAAAAGGATACAATGAGACAAATCAGACAGCCAGAGTAAAGTCTATTAGTAAAATTATTACTAATAAAGAGTCTATAGCAGCACGTGAGTATACAATTACACTTAAGGATGTAGCTATTGAATATAAGCAGGACAGAGCTGATGAAAACTATTTCTCAAATATTACAGTTGATTTAATATTGGAGTATCCTGAAATCTCAGTAGATTTTACAGGAAGTAACAGATTAAATGAGTTTGCATCATATGCAATCATCACAGACAGAACATTGGCAGTAGATGATACAAAACTTGAAGTATCAGGTGCACATGTATATGCCGGTTCAAACATCAGAGTCGCTGTTGGAGAACAGACAGGATCGCGCGATTCAAATTTCACTGTAAATGGTCAGGTTCTTACTCAGACAGGAATGCTAACAAATGCAAATATTGTAACAAGAGGAGACATTGTAGTAAGAGGTTCTAGATTGGGTATCAGTTCATTCCAGGCAAATAACTGTGATATATGGTGTGATAACCTGGTAGTAGACCAGAATAAAGATACATCAGGTAATGATCTTACTCTTGGTGGAAATATTACAACTAATTATACTTGTAAAACATATGTACGAGATGATCTTAATCTCTTTGGATATAACAGTCAGGTAAGATTAGGTGGCAGTTATTATGGATATAAATATGATGGTGCTGACAATGACAGCAATAAGCGTAGTAGTGCTATTATTATTACAGGAACAGGCTCAATGCTTAATATGAGTCTTGAGAATCTTACAATAGCTGGTAGATCATATGTAATTATTGATGATGTTTCAAATAATGAATATATGATGGGTGAGTCTCTTTCAGTTAAAGCAGATCAGGATTTATATCTTGTTCCAGCAGATGAAATCAGAGGCGGTAAATCAAATCCTATGACAGAATCATCATGGGAAATCCTTCAGGAAGATGCGGGTACAGATCCAATTGTTTTAACAGATACGAGATCTGCACTATTTGCAGATGGTTCTGGAAGTCTTCTTAATGAGGCAAAGCCATATGTAGAGAAGAAAAAAGATAATACAGTATATTTATATTACAACTTTAGAACAAAGGACTGTGCAACAGAGTATGTAAGAAGAGTTCTTAGAGGTGTGGATTCAGAGAGAAAATCACAGATGGTAGCATATTTTACAAATGTATTATCAGGTGTGACAGGTTCAGGAATTACAATTAATGTTGCAGATACAGGCAATATCTATACAGCCGGAGCTTTAGTTCAAAAGCTTGGTTCAAACCTTCAGGAAGTAGATAATACAGGTGTTTATGGTTCTAGTGATTTTACATTACAGTCACAGAATTATGAAAACAGATATAAGATACTTAGAAGCTTGCTCATTGATGTGGATGAGTCAAGGATAGTTCTAGATGCTGAGGATGCAGTAAAAGAGATGTATCCTTCGTTTGAAGCTGGTTCAAACACATTTAATGACACAGTTGATTTAACAACTACTATAGTTGACTACTCACTTGGCGCAAATGGATATAATAATTCTTCGTATCTTGTAAAGATGGAAGGATACAATTTCATTAAGACATTCCAGACATCCAACTATACAGTACCAAGCTATGTACATGGTGGTGTAATAATATGTAATGGTCAGGTTAATTTAAATCATGACTTTAAAGGCTTGATTATTTGTAAAGGTAATTTAAACATTACAAACGACGCAAGAGTAACTGGAGATATGAATTTGGTTGAGTATCTTATAAAAAATGAAGATGCATTTATTGATGAAACAAGAACAGATGTTGAACCTGATGATGTATCAATACCATTTAGACAATTTTTCTATGCATATAGAGATATAAATGATGATCCGGATAGTCAGCCACTTGTTATTGAAACAATTGATTACACAGATGTTGTGGGATATGCAAACTGGAGAAAGTATAGTGAATAAAGTGATGAAAAAGAGAGAAAAAAATAACACTTTAAAACTTAATAATGAAGGTATGACACTTGTTGAAGTGCTTATTGTTGTAGCAATTATTGCTATAGTATCTGGTATTGCTACATTTTCATTTTCAGCTGTTTCAAATACTAAACTAAAACAGTCGGCTACTAAGTTGGAGGATGCGTTTGAAGAAATTAGAACAAAGGCTACTTCGATTAGTGCTGATGAATGGAATCTTGAGATTACTAAGAAGTCAGAAGACGAATATGAATATGTAATTAATAGAGTTGTTGGAACGGTTGATCAAAATGGTGTAACAAACTACGAAACAACACAGATAAATAAGTATCAGGTATCTGGAGAGTATGAATTCTCTTACCTTAACGTATATACAAACAAGACGTATACTCTTAACAATGATGAAACGATAAAGTTTGTTTTTTCGATGAATCAGGGAGGAATAAAGAGTATCAGTGTAAAAGGCTCTGCACTTGAAGGAGATGCGACAGGAAATATCGGTGATGAAGGACAATTTATCCTTAAGAATAACAGAGCAACGTATAGAGTCAGAGTATATTATGTAACTGGTAAGTGCGAGATGACAGTAGATTAGAAGGGAGCGACTGATTATGAAATATGATGAAATAAAAATAAATAATCAAAAACATAATAACAGTGGTTTCACTTTAATTGAATTACTGGTTGCATTGGCAATAAGTGGAATTGTTATTGTTATGATTGGAGCATTTATGACAAATGGTTCAAAGCTCTATCAAGGAGAAAGAGATAAGATAAACTTACAGAATGAATTACAAGTTGTAGATGGTTATCTGACAGAAATTTTCCAGGAGGCAAAGACAGTAGATATCAGTGACAATGGCGCACTTACCACAGTATATACAGGAGTAAGAAATAATGATAAAAGTCTTGGAGCAGTTGATGGTACATCAATTACAACAGAGAAAATTTTAACCTACAATCCAGACAGTAAGTCATTATATGTATCTAAGTCATATATTGATAATTTAACAAATGGATATTTGATTTCACAAAATATATCAAGTATAAAGTTTGAAATTGACAGTAGTTGTAAAAGATATGAGTCAGACACAACAACACCACAGGGGTATGTTCCGATAATACCTGGTCAGACAACAGAAACACCGACCACAACGGAACCACCAACGGGTAGTTTGATATTTAAGGGATATAACAATCCAATATACATCAATGTTACTATAGTAATCGAAGATGAAAATGGTAACAGTAAGTCAGATACAAAAACTTACAGACTTAGAAATGATGTTGATACTGTAACTGTAAACGGCAGCGCATATACTGTTAAGTAGCTTTAAGGAGGAGAAAATGAAAAAGATTAAATCATCAATCTTAAAAATGAGTATCGGTGCAAAGATTATCTGTGCAGTATTAGTTGCTGCGTTGATAGGCGGAGCTGTTTTTGCTGGAATTAATCTTACAAATGCGCAAGGTGTTGAACCTGTTGAGACAGAGAAAACATATCTTGCAGACATTACAGACAGAATAGTTTCAGGAAAACAGAAGAATTTCACAATTCTTGAGATTGTACCATATCTTGGGGTAGGTGAGTTCAGATATTTTGCCGGAGATCCAGAGGTCGAAGCCGGTATATTATCAAAAGATCAGGACACACTTCGTGCTTTTTACGGAAAGCTTGGAAATCCAACACCAAATACTTGGTATAAGATTCAGTACCTCTTCTCGAATTTTAATTACGAAATCAAATATAATTCATATCAGGATAAATATTATTTAAGATGTCATAAGACATTTAATGAAGATGTATTGATTGAGCCATACACATCGCTTCTTGAAGGAAAAATCGTTGTAAATACTGTTGAAGCAAATGATTTAACAGAAGATGATTTAAAAGAGGCCGATTTAATAGTTTTATCATGTACACCTCAGGATAATAGTACCATTCAGATGTACAACTTCTGGCACAATGGCTATGGAGTTGACCAGGCTGGTATGGACACTACATACGTATATGATAAAGATGGCAATATGTTGCCATTTGGTGGTATTAATTATTCAACTTATGAAAAGATGGAAGATGGTTCTCTTGTAAGCAGAGATATATCATGGGAAAATGCAAAGACTCTTCTTCATTATATGGAGACAGGTAGAGATTTAAGAGGAGACGGAACATTATTCCAGACTCCTGTTATCTTAGATGCAAGATTAAGTGAACAGGCTAACCATACATCAAATATGTATAAGGTCGCTTTAATCTACAGAATGTTAGAATCATATCAGTATGAAGATTTTATTACAAATCATACATCAACAGTTGATTCGGAAGGTAATGAGTTTTTATCAGATACAGGTATTGTGACTGGAGCATTATGCTATCCAGATCCAAATGGACCAACTGTACCAGAAACAACAACACCAGAAACAACTGTACCAGAAACAACAACACTTCCTGACGAAACGACTTCTGCAGGGGAAGAGACAACAACATCTCATGACGAAACGACTTCTGCAGGGGAAGAAACAACACCAGAAGAAACTACTACGGTTATTCCTCCAGTGAATATGATATTCAAAAACGACTTTACACATGAAGATATTGCAAAGTGTGTTGATATATCAGAATGTATCGATCCAAATCCAAACGCAAAGAAGCGTCTTACAAATGATTATTGGGTACATAATGGTGATGCAAGACTTATTCCAAATAATCTTGCTATTGTAGTAAGTGAGAGTCAGTATGCTGGCTTAAAGGACAGAGGTCTTGATGGAAAGACAGTTCCTGATGTTGTAAGATACTTACTTGGATGTAAAGAAGGATACAAGGTATCATATGACTTCGGAAAGATTAGGATTTTGGAAGTAGAACCATGTAATTCATTTAAATATGATACTGATGATAAAGTAATTGAGTTAGGTGTTGCTTTAGGATTGATTTCAAACACAACACAGTGGTCAAAATCACCTGCTAATGCAAACTACTATAAGAATTTCCTTGAAGTAGATTGCATGACAACACGTACACTTAATTGTGTAACTACAGATTTGATATCTGAATACGATGCAATTATTATCGGAGATCAAGATAATCTGCTTACAAAGAAAAATGGAGAGACAGTATATAATGACAGTTCTCTTAATGGATATGTGTACTTAGCGTATGGTGATTACGTAAAGTGTGGTACCACATTATATGGATGTCTTGAACAAGAGTACAAGATAGTTAATATAAATGGTGGATCAGATGGAACGGGTATGTATGCTGGTGCAACAGGATTCTATCAGTTTAATGCAGGTTCAGATTTGAAATATGCCGTAACACCACCAACAAGCACAAGAATTCATTCAAGCTATGGTTGGGGTTCATTTGCAGGTGGAAGTACCTGCAATGATAATAGCCATTACTACAATTTATTCCTTAATGTAAATGATGCTACAAGATTTGCGTTTACTGATTATCAGTGGAGCTATTTGAATCAGCCAAAATATACAGGAAGCAAGACACTTGTTGGATTAATTGAGGCAAGCTCATATTTTAATCAGGGTAAATTCAAAAGTGGTGGTTACGTAACTGCTGACAAGATGTATGCAGATCCTCTCGGAAATATGCGTTTGTCAGGAAATGATATTACAAATAAGGTTTTGGAGAAATTAAAAGATTTCTCTAAGGCAGGTAAGCTCTTTATAGTTTCTGATATGGTATATGATAATGATGGTACGAAGATTTATCCTACATCACATATTGCAGAAATCAGTAATTATTTAACAGACCCAGGAAATAGAGCAAACTTATTAAAGCTTTCAAGACTTGGAGGCTTTGCAGCACATATTAATGCAATGTCGCCAATACTTAACTTTAATATGGTACCACAACAGGTTACATCTTCATCATATACAAATGGTATTTTGACATCATATTTACCAAATCATGATTTATCATTTGCATTCTCAATTGACAGTTATGCAAATACAGATTATAAAGTTAAGTTTATTATTGATAAGAATGGTGATGGTATTTATGCTGAATACAAAGATGCTATAACTGATGATAGAAATGAAATCTTTGGTACAATTATGGTAACAACAGATGCAAATGGTCATGCAGATGTTTCGTTTACAGCTGAATTACCACCACAGCAGAATGGTGTAGTTGCATATAAGATTGTTGTATCTATGATGAAAGGTGATGAGGAAACTACACTTAGATCGTCATACATTAACTTTACATCTGTTAGAAGTCAGGATGATGAAGAGGTAAGGGTTTTACAGCTTATTCCTTGTAGACAATATAAAAATGAATCATATAAAAATTTGAATATGAAATATAATCCTCTAGATAATATGAGTGGCAATGGGTATTCGCAAAGTAACAATGATAAAAATTTCAGAAAATATTTAGATAATATTACTAATGCGCATATTGGATATGACATTCAGGTTGACACAATGACAACTGCAGAGTTTGAAAAACTCTTTGAGGGTAGTGAGAATCATTATGTAAAAGGTTCAGACTATGGTACAGGAAAGGATCCATTATCAACATATAAGTATAAGATGCTTGTAATCGGATTCGGTGATACATATGATGGTGATGATATTTCAAACTTGTATGGAGCAGTTGATTGTATAGAAGATTATATTGAGAATAATAACTCTGTATTGTTTGCACATGATACTATGAGTTATAATTCAACATACAATTATTTCCAGATTAATGTAAATGGAAATACATCAAGAATGGGTGCATCTGGTGCCAAGAGATTAGGTGGTGGAGGTATTCCAAATGATAAGATGTGTACACAGCTTTCACTTAATCTTAGAAATGCAGTAGGTCTTGACAGATATGGTATTACTCTTGCGGAAGGTGACAGAGAAGGAAAAGATGTACCAATGTATTATTCAGGAGCAAAACCTTCATATGCAACATCAAATTATGTCCAGGAGCTTCAGGGATTCTCTGACTGGTGTATTTACAGAAATGCAATGTCACAGTCATATACAGAGAGCTATGATTCTTCAACAGGTGTACAGACATATAAGCCATTTACGGGTGTAAATATTTCTTCTGATCTTTGGGAAACAAATAAAGTTGAAAAGGTAAATAATGGACAGATTACAAGATTCCCATACAAGATTGAGGATACCATTTCAGTACAGACTACTCATCCACAGTATTATCAGCTTGATTTGGAAGATGATGATTTGGTAGTATGGTATACATTGGCATATAATGGAAGTTCATCAAGTGATATGTATAAAAAGAATCCAAAGGATGGTCAGAACTACTATTATATTTACTCAAATGGAAATGTAACATATACAGGTGCTGGACATCGTGATATCGGTGGTGTTACTTCAGAAGCACAGCTTTTTGTAAACACAATTATCAAAGCTATTGCAGCCGGTAACTCAGCTCCGGAAGTAGTAGTAACAAATGGTGCAAAGGCAAATGTAGGTTATGTAATATATACAGAGCCATCAAAGTTATTATTAAACTTCAAGGCAAGTGATGCTGACTTAACAACAATCGAAGCTGTTGATGGAGATTACACAAAGCTTGGAAGATTTGAAACTGGTAGAGTAATCTGGGATGTTAACGAAAATGGTGTTTATGACGAAGGCGAAGATGTTATAATTCAGGAATATAGCAGAACAGGAAGAATTCTTTATAATGATTTAGAGTATTCAATTAACTTAAATACAATTGATACATTAAATGCTGCACAGAAAGCAGATATTGCTGACAAGGTAGTTGGAAATGGAGCATATTTCATTCTTGAAGCAACAGACTATTATGGTAAGCTAGGCTCTACAACTGCTAAGATGACATCAAAGAATTTGTTTGAAATTGACTAATGAAATAATGAAAAAGTATCTGGTCTTTGTACCAGGTACTTTTTTTACCCTAATCTATATAAGAAAGCACAGAAACTTTATTCGTATGGAGAAAAGATGAGAAAAGATATTAGAAAAAAATTAGTTTCAATGTCAGAGACTGAGTATAGAAAGTTTACATCCAATTTGATACCGGGATGTGAGAATATTTTAGGGGTAAGACAGCCAGTACTTAAACAATATGCAAAAGAATTAATTAAAAGCTGTGATGATTTCAGAATACTTCTTATGGAAGAAGATATGTACTATGAAGAGACAATATTAAGAGCATATCTTATAGGTCTTGGAACAAAAAAAGAAAAAAATTTTGAATTGGCAAAACAAGACCTTTTAAACTTTATTCCAAGAGTGAACAATTGGGCTGTGAATGATTGTTTTTGTGCTGCATTTGATGTAATGGACAATTTTAGAGGAGAGTTTATTAAGATATTAGAAAAGCTTGTAAAATCAAAAAAAGAATATGAAGCGAGAATAGGTCTAATAATGCTATTAGATCATTATTTAAAAGTAGACTGTAATGGTAAAAAGATTAATAGAAAAAGAAGTGTTTCAGTAGAGGATTTATATGCAAATGAAGAAAAGGGGATGTATATAGAACGTATTATTGAACTAGTAAACAGGGACTTCAAAGAAAATGGCTATTATACATGTATGGCTGCAGGTTGGCTGTTAGCAGAAGCATTTGTGGTGTTTCCAAAAACCATATATGAATTTTTAAAAGATGAGAAAAATAATAAAATGGATGAAGAGTCATGTAAAAAAGCAATTCGAAAAATATGTGAGTCAAAAAATCCTTCTGATGAAGTCAAGGTACTTGTAAAGGAACTTTACGATTTGAAGAAAAAGATGTGAAAGATGTGAAAGGATAACATATATGAAAGGTTATAATATAAAAAATGTACATTATCTTTCATTATTAGGGGTAATATTATTGGGGATTTTATTGTATGGTTGTAAATTCAATAATGAAGAAGACAAGAGCTTGGAATCAAATAATAATGTGTCAGATATAATATTGGAAATCGACACAAAAGAAGATAATTCAGAAAGTAATAAAGAGGCTAATATAGTTAAAAAATTACCACAGGGATATATAATTGGCATGGATATGTCTATGACAATTGCTCAGGAAAATAGTGGAGTTAAATATAAAAATAATAATGGAGAAGAAGAGGATGTTTTTAAGATAATTCATGATGCAGGAATTAACTATGTAAGAGTAAGAGTATGGAATAATCCATATGATGCAGAAGGAAATGGCTATGGAGGAGGAAATACAGATATTAATAATGCCATAGAGATTTCAAAGAGAGCATCAAAATATGATTTGAAAATGCTGATTGATTTTCATTATTCTGATTTCTGGGCAGATGTCAAGAAACAGCAGTGCCCAAAGCAATGGCAGCAAATGAATATAGATGAAAAGGTATCAGCCATCTATGAATATACTTTTAATAGTATTGAGATGTTATTAGATGAGGGTGCTGATATAGGAATGGTTCAGATTGGGAATGAGATAGATATAGGAATAGCTGGAGAGTATTCTGAGGAAAGTGCTATGAAGCTTCTTGCATCAGCTAGTAAAGCTGTAAGAGATGTATCTGCTCAAAATAATAAAGATATAAAAATAGTTGTGCATTTTGGAAGTAGCGATGATAGTGTTATAAAGTACAAGGCAGACATGTTAGCTTTATATAATATTGATTATGATGTCTTTGGAATATCATTTTATACATTCTGGGGCAATACAGTTGATAGAGCGAAGGAATGTTTATTATATGTAAAGGAAAAATATAATAAAGAGACTTGTATTTTGGAAACATCATGGCCATATACAGAAGAAGATGGTGATGGATTTGCAAACAGTTTTTCGGAAAGTGTGGTATCTGATTATGAAGTATCTGTAGAGGGTCAGAAAAAGTATATTTTGGATATAGTTAAAGCTGCCTATGATGCAGATGCTATTGGTGTTTTTTATTGGGGCGGTGAATGGATTCCTGTAGGAAGAAATAAAGAAGAAAACACAGTTTTATGGGAGCAATATGGAAGTGGCTGGGCAAGTAGTTTTGCCGGAGAATATGATAGCGAGGATGCAGGCAGATATTATGGGGGAAGTGGCTGGGATAACCAGGCATTGTTTGATTTTGAAGGAAAGGCATTAGATTCCCTTTATTTTATGCAAGATAAATAATACTGGTATAGAATATGTACTAAACAATAGTTTGGACATTTAGGAAATAATAGACTTTTCATATGAAAACAGCTATAATTATTACAAAGTATTCGGTTAGTGGAGTGCACTTCGTGTATAGGAGGATAATAATTAGTTGATGAAAGAAGAAAATATTTTAGATGAATATAAAAATAAAAATTTTTATGACATTATTTTTTCTTCTATTGTGGAAGATATTGCTTGTATATTAGAAGTTGATAATGTAAAACACACATATCATGTTTCTATATGTAATGACTATTTTGGGAAAGTATTTGAGCAGGATGGATCATTAAGAAATTTGTATTGTGTGTTGTTTTCGTACAGTGATCAGCAGAATAAAAGCAGTAAGAATAATTATGACAGGTTTATTGATGAAGATGTATTCAAGAAGGATAAATATCAAGGCGGTATTCGTTTCCATGTGGATGGTGTTGAAAAGGGCTTTTTCTTCCGTTTTCTGAAAATTTCTGAATCAGAATCAATTATAATGTTTTTTGGAGAAAATTCTTTTTCTAAGAGTAATAGGTTGGAACTAGAGAAGATTGATACAATACAGGAATCTTACCTTTTTTCAATGATGGTAAATCTTGCAAATGACTCTTGTGTGAATCCAAATACAACAGAAGTGAATGCAGACAGACAGGATTATATGGATATTAAGTATTCTGACTGGAGATTAATGATTTCTAATATGTTTAAAGATGAGGATAAGGTATTATTTTTAAGGGCATCTTCACCAGAGAATGTGATTAATACATTAGAAATGCAGAATCAGTTTCATATAGACCTTCAGATGATGAATATGCAAGGTCAATTCATCTGGTGCCGGTTAAGGTTTGTCAGAATGAAGAATTTTTCAAGGGAAAACCCAAGATTTGTTTATACTGTTCAGGATATCTCGGAGGACATAGCACAGTTAATCAGACAGGAAGGTTTGATTAAGGCAATTGAGGAACAGAATGAAAGACTTCAGGAAGCAGATAAGAATAAGACAAAATTCTTTTCTAATATGTCTCATGAGATACGTACTCCTATCAATGCAATTATGGGAATGAACGAAGTTATTCTAAGGGATTCTAAAGATGAAGTTATAAGAGGCTATGCAAAGGATGTAAAGGATGCGAGCCAATATTTACTTAGTCTTGTAAACGACATTCTAGATTATTCTAAGATAGAAGCCGGAAAAATGGAAATCGTTCCTGTGGAATATAATATGGAGGATTTACTTTGTGGAGTATGCAATATAATTAAGCAAAAACTTGCGGTCAAATCCCTGGAGTTTGAATTAAATGTAGGAGAAGATGTGCCACAAAGACTCTTTGGTGATGAAATAAGAATTTCCCAGATTCTTATCAATCTTCTTACAAATGCAATAAAATATACTGAACAAGGAAAAGTTTCTCTTACGGTAGAGCGTGATGCAGATGTAAAAGGACAAACTGCCATTAAGTTTACTGTTAAAGATACTGGAATCGGAATTAAGAAAGAGGATATGAAAGTACTGTTTGAGGAATATGGAAGACTAGACCTTTTGAAGAATCGTAATAAGGAAGGACATGGGCTTGGAATCAGTATAGTACAAGGACTCTTGTCACAAATGAACAGTAGCTTAAATGTGGATAGTGTGTATGGACAAGGTTCTACATTCTCTTTTGTATTGGTACAAAAGGAAGTTAGTGATACTCAGAGGATTGCGAAAGATACAAAAAAGGAAATCTTAGAATCAAAAACAAGCATTACTAACATAAAGGGTAAAAAGGTACTTGTTGTAGATGATACGGAGATAAATCTTAGAATATTTGAAGCACTAATGACGCCATATGAAGTAGGCATTAGTTGCGCAACAAGTGGTGAAGAAGCAATAGATATGATGAAAAATGATACATATAGTATGATTTTTTTAGATCATATGATGCCAGGTATGAATGGAATTGAAACATTAAATGAATTACGTAAGCTAGATGATTATTATAAAAATGTTCCGGTAATTGCATTGACTGGAAATTATTCACCAACAGCGAGAGCAGAGTATATTAGTCTCGGATTTACTGATTATTTAGAAAAACCAGTAATCATTAATTGTCTGGATGAAATGATTTGCAAATACTTATAGGAGCAGATATTTAATGAATCAGGCATGAATATTATCACTCATTTTTCGTATACTAACTCCATATCAGGGGATTTGGAATTTTCAAATCAAATTATATAGAAAGTAATGGAGGAAATATAAGGAAAATGAAAGCAACAGGTATTGTACGTCGTATAGATGAACTGGGTAGAATAGTTATTCCAAAAGAGATCAGAAGAACAATGAGAATAAGAGAAGGTGACCCTATAGAGATTTACACAGAGGGAAGCGCAGACATCATCTTAAAGAAATATTCTCCAATAGGAGAAATGGGCGATTTTACAAAACAATATGCTGAATCACTTGCTATTGTATCCGGATGTATTGTTCTGATTTGTGACAGGGAGAGAATTATTGCAGTTTCAGGGGGAATGAGGACAGAACTTCTTGGAAAGCATATTTCTAAGGAAATAAGAGGTCTTATGAACGATAGAAGAAATCTTATAACAGGTAAAGACCAAAAGGGAATAAAAATCATAGATAATAAGGAGCATTTTATAAATAGTAGAGAGATAGATGATATTGATAAGAAACATCAGGTTATATTTCCAATTATTTGTGAGGGAGATGTTATTGGGGCAATAATAATGCTCGGAAAAAATGAAATAAAATTGTCTGAGACAGAGTATAAATTAGCATCTGTTGCAGCTGTTTTCATTGGAAAACAGATGGAAAATTAAGCACTATTCATAAAAAAAATTTTTAAATTCGTTAGTTTTAAACAAAAATAGTTTAAAATCATTGAAAATATGCTAAATTCCTTGACAAAAAGGCTTAAAAAGTTTATAAATAAATAAATGGGTTGACATACATAAAAACCCGTAAATAACTCACATAAGTGAGTCAAAATATAAACAAAAAGCATAGGAGGAGTTTATCCATGAACAAGGCTGAATTAGTAGCAGCAATGGCTGAAAAGACAGGAGCTTCTAAAAAGGTTTCTGAAGAAGCATTAAAGGCTTTCATCGAAGTTGTAACAGAAGAATTAAAGAAAGGTGAAAAAGTTCAGTTAGTTGGCTTTGGTACTTTCGAAGTTGCAAAGAGAGCTGCAAGAGAAGGAAGAAACCCACAGACAGGTAAGTCTATGAAGATTGCTGCTTCAAAGGCACCTAAGTTTAAAGCTGGTAAAGCTTTAAAAGAAGAAGTTAATAAGAAAAAGAAATAAGTTTTTTCAAATTAATGGATGAGCGGAAAGAAGTCTTACGAAAGTAAGGCTTCTTTTACATAATAGGCATTTTAAAGTGTGAAGCATGTAGCAATCCGTGAATTTAATTAAATGGATTTGAAGTAAACGTATTTGCTTTAGGCATAGGAGTGAGAAGAATATGAGACTAGATAAATATCTTAAAGTATCAAGACTAATTAAGAGAAGAACAGTAGCAAATGAAGCATGTGATGCAGGCAGAGTACTTGTAAATGATAAGCCTGCAAAGGCATCCACAACTGTAAAAGAAGGTGACAAAATAGAGATACAGTTTGGTACAAAAAATGTTGTGGTAAGAGTGACTAGTATTAAGGAGTCAATTAAGAAGGAAGATGCTAAAGAAATGTATGAATATCTTTAAGTATAAAGTAATATAATTTAATATAGTTCAGTTATTTCTAGGAGTGTTTGTGGAAGATAGCAGAATTCAGACGGTTATATTAAAGGATAGAAGAAATCTTAGTATTAATGAAGTGATAGATGTAGATTCTTTTAATTTTAACGAAATTCTTATAAAGACAAATAAAGGATTTATGTCAATTAAGGGAAAAGAACTGCACGTAAAGAGACTTAATCTTGAAAAGAATGAAATTGATATAGATGGTGTAATCAATAGCATAGAATATCTTCAAAAGGCAAAGGAAGAAAAAGAGTCTTTTTTTAAGAGGATATTTAAGTGATTTTATGAGCAAAGATGTGCTATATGAGTTAACTTTGTGTGAATACTTTTTCATTATTGGTCTGGTGATTTCGATTTCATATGATCCTATTGCTATTCTTAGAAAAACCATAAGACATAATAGAATAGCAATTGCAGTAGAGGACTTTGTATATTGGTTCTTTATGGGAATATTCATGTATATTTTAATATATATAATAAATAATATGGAGTTTCGATATTACATAGCATTTTCTCTTTTTCTTGGTGTTTTGGTATATCGTATAGGAATTGGCAGAGTTGTTGTAAAAGTAATAAGCACGATACTAATATTTGTCAAAAATATGGTATTGAAAAAAGTGTATAAAAAAGTTAATATTCTTTATAAGAGATTGGGTTTATGGTTTAGAGGTAAATGTAGTGGCAGATGCAGAATTTTTAAGAAATTAATGGGGTTTAAACATAAGCTGTGTCATAAATATGCTAAGAAAGATGGAATAGTTCATGAGAAAAAATAAAAAATCAAATACATTAGGTATACTTGGAATAATAGGTGTTGTTCTTATTATGGGTATTGTTTTGATGAATGGCGTTGAAAAGAAACGAGATGAGCTTAAAGAACTTCAAAACAAGCAACAGAGACTTGAGGATGAGCTTGATGCCGAAAAGACAAGGGCAGAAATTCTTGAAGAAAAGAGAGTATACGTTAAGACAAAAAAATATGTTGAAGATATCGCAAAACAGTTTGGTCTTGTATATCCGGATGAGATTATATATAAACCAAATAAATAATCTGAATTCCTACAAATCGACTCAAATGACAGATTGTCTTACATAAAATCGAATATTTTCATGATTTTGATTTTAGATTTTGACAAATATTGTTTTCATATATGATTATAATTTCCCCTTGTAATGCGGATACACCGCAGGAAAGGGGTTTTTTTATGAAAAAAATTTTATCAAATCTATTAGTGGCTATAATAGGAATGGTCACAACGTTACTTTCAGTGATGGGCTATTTTCCATTTATGATTGGATATATAGCCGCAGTTATGAGCAGTCAGATAAAGAGGATAATAATCCTAATATCAATGCTTGCGTCTTTTGCATTTGTTATGTTTGTAAGAGGTGACTTTATTACATATGTAAAATATTCCCTTCTTATGGTAGTTACTTGTGCAGTGATTTTTCTATTAGAAGAAAGAACGAGAATGCAACCGATTTATTGTGGATTCATCGCAGCTGTTTCAACTGTGATTATGGAAATAAGCGATATGCTTATGTCTGGAATTTCCAGAAAGGAAGGTATAATTATTGGAGGCCTTACCACAATAGTTCTGTGTAGTAGTTTTGTGTTTAAAGAGATAATTAATTTTATTATAATGGGGAGGTTGTTTAGGGGAGAAGGTAAAGAAAAAAGGATAAAAAAGATAAACAATCAAGAACTTTTTTATGCAATAGAAAATAAATTGCGTAATGTTGCAAGTGGTTTTCGTACGTTATCTGCAAAAGTTGAGAATAAGGGAATAGAAATGTATCTGAAAGAAACGGGAAATATATTTAAATCAATAGCGGATGAAATCATTTATAGTGCAAGGGAAGATGAGTATAGGACAAGACTTCTCATTGATGCATTCAGAAATGAGAAAATAAATATCAAAAACATTATTGTTAATCAGATAAATGGAAAGAAACAATATGAGATTACAGTAAAAGAAAGGCGTAGAACAGAAACAAATCTTAAGTTTATAGAGAGAATGGAGAAAATTGTTAGTGAAGTATTAAACAAATCGTACATATGTGAAAAGAAAAAACAACATAAAGACACATATGTGTTTTCGGAGGATGTTAATTATGTTACATTGTTTGGTGTTGCGAGAAAAGCATATGAAGATAAAAATGGAGATAATTTTTCTTATTCAAGTCTAGACAGGGGTCAGACATTTTTAAGCATTTCAGATGGAATGGGGACTGGTGTCAAGGCATTTTCTGATAGCAAAATTATTGTGGAAATCATTGAAGAATTCAAAGACTTAGGATTTAGCGATGAGATAATATTAAAAATGATAAATCTATTATTTGTTAATGAAGAGAATTTGTTAAGTCCTGCAACACTTGATTTAAGCGTGATAGATATGTATTCCGGTGTATGTAACATTATGAAACTAGGGGCTGCCACTACATTTATAAAAAGAGGAGAATGGGTAGAAGCTATTAAATCAACTTCGTTGCCAGTGGGAGTGGTTGAAAATGCAGATATTGATAGTATTAAAAGAAAACTATATGACGGAGATTTGCTGATTATGGTTTCAGATGGTATAATTGACAGCATAGAAGATGATGATAAAGAAAAAGTCATATCAAAACTTATTTTGGATAGTAGAGCGACTAAGCCTAAGGAATTAGCAAATGAACTATTATCAAAGGTTATGAATAAAGTTAACAACCAGATAAGGGATGATATGACAGTTATGGTAACAGGCCTCTGGAGCAAGGTTTCTGCAGGGGTAGCCTACGAAGCTTAGGATTTAAGAGGGATTTATTTATATGAAAGAAAAAGTATTAAAATACATATATGAACATAAAATGATTGAGAAAGGTGACACCATTATAGTAGGAGTATCAGGAGGGCCGGATTCAATGTGCCTTCTTGATATTTTGTTAGAATTGAAAAATATACTGGGGATAGAGATAGTAGTAGTCCACATTCATCACGGAATAAGAGAGCAAAGTGCACAAGAAGACCTTGAATTTGTGGAAAAGTATTGCAAAAACAACAGATTTGGTGTAAAAATACCTTTTAAGTCATATAGATTTGACTGTAAAAAAGAGGCATATGAGAGAAAAATGTCTGTTGAAGAGGTTGGAAGAACTCTTAGATATGGAGCTTTTAAAGAAGTTGCAGACTGTTATAAGAATGCAAAGATAGCAGTTGCACATAATCTTGATGATACAGCAGAAACAATCCTGTTTAATTTGTTTAGAGGTAGTGGAATTAAAGGACTCTCTGGTATAAGACCTGTTAGAGATGAAATAGTAAGACCACTGCTTTGCCTTACAAAAGATGAGATACTAGAATATCTCGACAGACGAAATATAGATTATTGTATTGATGAAACAAATCTACAAGATGATTATACAAGAAACAGAATCAGATTAAGGGTATTGCCATTTGTAAAAGAGCATATAAACGAGAAGGCAAGTGAACATATTGTAAGTGCATCAGAAGATATCAATGAGGCGTATGAGATTATCGATCAACTTGCAGAGAGTGCATACAAGAAGTATATTTTATATGATGATAAAACAAAGAGTATCTTTATACAACAGGAAATATCCTGTGAGAAAAATATAGTTTTGTCCCACACAATTAGAAAAGTAGTGAATAAGATTACAGGCAGTTTGAAGGATGTGACAAATACACATATTAAAAGTGTTGTAAATCTACTTCAAAAAGAAGTATCATCTATGGTTAATCTTCCATACAAGCTTGTTGCAATAAGAGAATATAATGGAATACGTATAGAGACAGAAAGGGAAAGAATCACTGGTATTGATTCAAGCTTTGATGATATTTATATTACCATTGATCATTTTGGCTCATATGAGATATCACAGTTAGACAAGGTATTTAATGTAGAAAAAGATAGATTTAATGAAGATATATTTAAACAAAATAAGTATACGAAATGGTTTGATTATGATATACTAAATAGCAAACTTGTTTTGCGAACCAGACAGACAGGAGACTATATTATAGTTGATAAAGCAGGTTCAAAGAAGAAACTTAAAGACTATTATATTGATATGAAAATACCTAAGGAACAAAGAGATGCTATTTTGGTCCTGGCAAATGGTCATGAGATTCTTTGGGTAGTTGGTTACAGGATAGGTGAAAATTATAAAGTATCTGAAGACACTACAAATATTGTTAAAATTGACTGCATAGATAAAAAACAGGAGGTATATCTATGAATGAAAAGGTAAGCGAGCTTATTAATGAAGAGGTAGTTAAAAATAGAATAAATGAGCTTGCTTCTATGATAAGCAAGGATTATGAAGGGAAAGAAATAACTCTTATATGCATTTTAAAGGGAAGTATTTTTTTTACATGTGATCTTGCAAAGAGGCTTACTGTGCCTGTTAAGTTTGATTTTATGTCGGTTGCAAGCTATGGAAGTGGTACAGAAAGCAGTGGAAGAGTTAAGATAGTTAAAGATCTCGATGATCCGATAGAAGGCAAAGATGTTTTGGTTATTGAAGATATTATTGATTCAGGAAGAACACTAAGTCATCTTATGAAACTCTTACAGGTTAGAAACCCAAATAGCATTAAGCTATGTACGCTACTTGATAAGCCTGACAGAAGAGTAGTAGATGTCAATGTTGATTATACAGGGTTTGTAATACCAGATGAGTTCGTAGTAGGATATGGTTTGGATTACGACCAAAAATATAGAAATCTCCCATATATTGGTGTGGTTTCATTTGATTAGGAGGTAACAAAAGTGGAAAAGAAAAAAGCAGGAGGAGGATTGTCGTTCCTTATAGTTATTGGAATACTTATTGTATGGTACGTCGTAGCAATGTACGTAAATGATAAGGGAAGTGACTATTTATACTCAGAATTTTTAAACGATATTAGTAATAATAAAGTTGCTGAGGTATTTGTAGGGCAAAATAAAGAGATTCCTACAGGATATTTAGAGGTAAAATTCAAGTCAGGAACTACAAAATTTCTCTATGTAAATGATGTAAATCAGGCGATAGAAGATATTAATGAGGCAAAAGTAACATACATTCTGGGTGATGTAGAAAGAGATAATGTTTTTTTAACAATCGTACTTCCTATAATGTTATCAGTTATAGTGGTATTCTTTTTATTCATGCTTCTTAATGCCAATGCTGCAGGTGGTGGCGGTGGTGGAAACAGTAAGCTTATGAACTTTGGAAAGAGCCGTGCTACCAGAATAGATCCTGAAAAGAATGGTAAGACATTTAATGATGTTGCAGGGTTAACAGAAGAAAAAGAGGATTTGGAGGAAATAGTTGATTTTCTCAAGAATCCTGCAAAATATATTGAGGTAGGTGCCAGAATTCCAAAGGGTGTAATATTAGAAGGACCTCCGGGAACTGGTAAGACACTTTTAGCAAAGGCCATTGCAGGAGAAGCTGGAGTTCCATTCTTTAGTATCTCGGGTTCTGATTTTGTAGAAATGTTCGTTGGTGTGGGTGCATCAAGAGTAAGAGATTTATTCGAAGAGGCAAAGAAGAACTCACCATGTATGATCTTTATCGACGAAATCGATGCTGTTGCAAGACGTAGAGGTACAGGTATGGGTGGAGGCCATGATGAAAGAGAGCAGACACTCAACCAGATGCTGGTAGAAATGGATGGGTTTAATACAAATGAGGGAATTATCGTTTTGGCAGCTACTAACAGAGTAGATATTCTCGACCCTGCTATTTTAAGACCGGGTCGTTTTGATAGAAGAATTGTTGTGGGAAGACCAGATATAAAGGCAAGAGAAGAGATTCTCTATGTTCACGCAAAGAATAAACCTCTCGCAGAAGATGTTGATTTGTCAGCAGTTGCTAAGACTACTGTTGGATTTACAGGAGCTGATCTTGAAAATCTTCTAAATGAAGCAGCAATAATTGCAGCAAAGAATGACAAGAAGTTTATAGTTCAGGACGATATAAACCGTTCTTTCATAAAGCTTGGTATTGGTACAGAAAAGAAGAGCAAAGTGGTTACTGAAAAGGAAAAGAAGATTACAGCATATCATGAATCAGGTCATGCAATCCTTCTACATGTATTAGATCAGGCAGATCCTGTTCATATAGTATCTATTATTCCAACAGGTAATGGTGCTGGTGGTTATACAATGCACAGGCCTGAAAAAGACGAAATGTACTATACAAGAGGCAAGATGCTTCAGGAAATAATGGTAAGTCTCGGAGGAAGAATAGCAGAAGAACTTACATTTGATGATATTACAACGGGCGCATCGGCAGATATTAAGCAGGCTACATCTATAGCAAAATCCATGGTTACAAAGTTTGGTATGTCAGATAAGCTAGGTATGGTTTGCTACGGAGATGATGATTCTGAGGTATTTATCGGAAAAGATCTCGCTCATGCAAAGGGATATGCAGAACAGACAGCATCTATTATTGATGAAGAGGTAAGAAGAATAGTAAGTGATTGCTACCAGAAGGCAAAAGATATTATTATTAAATACAAAGATGTATTGGAAGCTTCGGCAAATCTTCTTCTTGAAAAAGAAAAAATTACAGGTGAAGAATTTGATGCATTATTCGTAAGTGAATAAATGTGCAAGTAAATTTCAAAACATATGGGATTGTGCAAAATACTATGATTATACTTTAAATGTATGGTGGTTGTGCAATGTGCACAAAATAATTTAAATGTTTTTGTGAATTTTGTGAACACTTATTGGGGTTCAGATGTTATACTACGTATCGTAAAACCCCCCAATACATTATATAGTTTTTGCTACACCCCATAAAAACGAAATACCTTCTCCTAAAAAAGACAGTGAAAACTGTCTTTTTTACTTTTTAAGTTGAATTTATTATTTCGTTGTAATAAAATACTAGTAGGTCTTGTAAAGGAGTTATGATATGATTTCGACTAATTATAAGTTCAGTGATATAGACAAAAAGTTGGTATATATACAGAGTATCAGAGCATTGATGGATAAGGAGATGCTTTATAGTGACTGTACGGAGAATTTCGTTACACCATGTGAGCCAATGCCCGGTGATTCTGTTTCTATAAGATTTCGTACTGGAAAGTGCAATGTTGATAAAGTATATATGTGCGTTAATGGTGAAGAGTTGCCTATGACTTTGTTGGCATCAGTTAAGAATTTTGATATTTATGAGGTTATATATAATGCTTCGGAAAGTATGTTTAGATACAATTTCAGGGTAGTATCAGGATTTGAGAGTTGTTATTATGACAGGGCAGGAGTTTCAGATGATGTGCGTGAAGAATATATGTTCAAGATAACTCCTGGATTTTCTACACCGGATTGGGCAAAAGGTGCAGTTATGTACCAGATTTATGTGGATAGGTTCTATAATGGCGACAAATCAAATGATGTTGAAACTAAGGAATATAATTATATTGGTGACTATTCTGCAAAAGTAACAAACTGGGATAAATATCCTGCAACCATGGGGGTTAGAGAGTTCTATGGTGGAGATTTGCAGGGAGTGTTAGATAAGATGGATTATCTTGAAAAGCTTGGTATTGAAGTGATTTATTTCAATCCATTGTTTGTATCTCCTTCAAATCACAAATATGATATACAGGATTATGATTACATTGATCCACACTTTGGAAAGATAGTTGTTGATGAAGGTGAATTGTTATCAGACGGCGAGTATGAAAACAGATTTGCTACAAAATATATTAACAGAGTGACAAACAAAGCAAATCTTGAAGCATCAAATGAGTTATTTGCACATGTGGTTGAGGAAGCACACAAGCGTGGTATAAAGGTCATTATTGATGGTGTTTTCAATCACTGTGGTTCATTTAATAAATGGATGGATAGAGAGCGAATATATGAGGGACAGGAAGGATATGAAGATGGTGCATATATTTCCAAAGATAGTCCTTATAATTCGTTTTTCAAATTCTATGAAGATGATGAAGACAAGTGGCCTTATAATTATACATATGATGGTTGGTGGGGACATGACACACTACCAAAGCTTAATTATGAGGATTCAAAAGAACTTGAAGACTATATACTTAGAATTGCCGCAAAATGGGTATCAGCTCCATATAATGTAGATGGATGGAGACTTGATGTGGCAGCTGATTTAGGGCATAGTGGGGAATATAACCACGAATTCTGGAAAAAGTTTAGAAAGGCAGTAAAGGACGCAAATCCAAATGCAATAATTCTTGCTGAACATTATGGTAACCCTGAAAGCTGGCTGGCCGGAGATCAGTGGGATACAGTTATGAACTATGATGCGTTTATGGAGCCTCTTACATGGTTCCTTACAGGAATGGACAAGCATTCTGACAGCCGTCAGGATAACTTAATGGGTGACGCAACAGGCTTTTTTAGAAATATGAGATATCATATGTCCAGATTTCAGATGCCATCATTAATGGTTGCTATGAATGAACTTTCAAATCACGATCATTCAAGATTCCTTACAAGAACAAATGGAGTTGTAGGCAGGGTTGCAAATCTTGGACCAGAGGCTGCAAATGAAGGAGTTAAGAAATCAGTCTTAAAGGAAGCTGTTGTTGTTCAAATGACATGGCCTGGAGCACCTACCATTTATTATGGTGATGAGGCGGGTGTATGTGGATTTACAGATCCTGATAATAGAAGAACATATCCTTGGGGACATGAAGACTTTGAACTTATTGAATTCCATAGAGATATGATTCGAATTCATAAGAGAAATCCTGCATTGAAGAGAGGGTCCTTCAGACCACTTCATGAAGACTATAATGTAATTGCATTTGGCAGATTCTATTTAGACAACGTTGTATTTACCATTGTAAATAACAATGACTATGAAAAAGAAGTGTGCTTTAGTATCAGACCTCTTGGAATGGGATTTGAAGAAGATGTTGAAAGACTTATACTCACAAGTGAGAATAACTATAATGTTGGTGTTGTAAAGAGTCATGTAAGTAATGGAAAGTTCAGAATGGTTATGCCACCAAGAAGTGCTGCTGTATACAGAAAGGCTTGATTTAAGAAATATTAATATTTTTGGACAAAAGACACAAAACACCTATATTAAAATGCTTGCAATAAGAAAAACGCTATGCTATAATATGCATTGCTGTTATGGATGGATTCCCGAGTGGCCAAAGGGGACAGACTGTAAATCTGCTGCAACTTGCTTCGGTGGTTCGAATCCACCTCCATCCATCCGCCGGCGTGGCGGAACTGGCAGACGCACAGGACTTAAAATCCTGCGGAGTAAAATCCGTACCGGTTCGATTCCGGTCGCCGGCATATGAAGAGAGATAATCATAAGAAATTTTGATTATCTCTTTTTTGTTATGGCGACGAGTCAAGTGTCCATCATGCCTGCATGAATAGACATTTGACGACCGCTAATCAGAGCGAGATTCGTAAAGCGTATCTCGTCTCTGTGAACAAGACTGGTCAAAAAAATGATTTAATAAATCTTTAATTGACTTATTCTTTTTGGAAGAGTATATTTTAGTAACTGAATTATTGCGTATAAAATCAAAATACGTATCACGGAAAAGATATTATTTAGAAAAGGAAGAGAATATGGGTAAGTTATTTAAAAATGTGTTGCCGTATTACAAGTCTGTAATAGCAATAGTGTTATTGCTTATTATTCAAGCGGTGTGTGATTTATCTTTGCCTCAGTACACATCTAATATTATTGATATTGGTATTAGAAATAGTGGTGTTGAGCATATTTTGCCAGAAAAAATTACAGAAGAAGAGTATAAATATGCTACTCTTTTTATGACCGATGACGAAAAGGCGTTGTTTGAGAGTTCATATGAAAAATCAAATGAGACATCCGGTGAAACATCAGCTGCGACATCAAACGCTATATACACCATAAAGAAGCTTAGTGAAAAAGAGCTTAATGAACTGGATGATTCATTGCTTGTTCCTATTATACTAACATATAGAATGTCATCTATGGAGGAAAATGCTTTCAAACAGATGGTTGCGGCGCAGCTTTCTCAAAATGAGGAGACGGCACAGTATGCATCTGGTATTGATAAAATGACAATTGAAGAGATAGAAAAGATGCTTGGAATAGATGTAGTTTCTTTTGAAGCAGAAGATGAAGAGGGAAATGTTTCAACATATGTTGATATAAGACCTATTATGAATGCATTTATTCAGAATGGAAGTATGTCAGATGAGATGATAGTATCTGCCAGAGCATCTATGGAAAAGACTATGGACACAATGGGAAGCAGTGCCATAAAGTCTATGGGAGTAGCATATGCTGTTGCATGCGATAAAAAGGCCGGAATTGATATGGATGACGTTCAGATGAAATATCTGTGGAGTGCCGGTTTTAAAATGATTGGAATGACTCTTTTATTAGTTTTTGCGGCAGTAGCAACAGGATATATTGCCTCAAAGGTTGCTGCCGGAATCGGTAAGAGTCTTAGAGGAAAAGTTTTTGAAAAGGTTGTAGGTTTTTCAAATGCAGAGATAGATAAGTTTTCTACAGCCTCTCTTATAACTAGAAGTACAAATGATATTCAGCAGGTACAGCAGGCGACAGTAATGCTTTTACGTATGGCATTATATGCACCTATAATGGGTGTTGGAGGTATTATAAAAGTTTGGAATACTGGGGCCAACATGGGATGGGTGATAGGTCTTGCAGTTGTAGTTATTATAGGATTTGTTATGATTCTTTTTTCTCTTGGAATGCCAAAGTTCAAGATTATGCAGAAACTTGTAGACAGAGTAAATCTTGTATCGAGAGAGATTCTTACAGGAATAAGTGTTATTAGGGCATTTGGTAGAGAAAAAACAGAAGAAGAAAGATTTGATGAGGCCAACAAAGAACTTACAAAGACTCAGTTATTTACCAACCGAGTAATGACATTTATGATGCCTGGTATGATGCTTATTATGTATTGTATTACACTTCTTATTGTATGGGTAGCTGCCAATAAGATTGATGCAGGTGAGATGCAGGTAGGTCAGATGACAGCGTTTATTACATATTCAATGATGATAATTATGGCGTTTTTAATGCTTACAGCAATGTCAATTATGATACCAAGAGCAGGAGTTGCAGCAGAACGTATTGATGAAGTATTAAGAACTGATAGCGATATATCAGACAAGGAAAATCCTGAAAGGATTGATAATATCAAGGGTGTTGTTGAATTCAAGGATGTATCGTTTAAATATCCAAAGGCAAATGAAAATGTACTTGAAAAGCTTAATTTTAAGGCTGAACCTGGAAAGGTGACAGCGATTATAGGAAGTACAGGATGTGGTAAGTCCACATTGGTAAATCTTATTCCGAGATTTTATGATGTATCTGAAGGAGCTATAACTGTAGATGGAGTAGACATTAGAAATATTTCAATGGAAGATTTAAGAGGGGGCATGGGATTTGTTCCTCAGAAGGGCGTATTATTCTCAGGAACAATTGCTTCAAATATCAAATTTGGAAACAGAGATGCATCAGATGAAGAAATGATTGAAGCAGCAAGGATTGCACAGGCAACAGAATTCATTGAAACGAAAAATGAGAAATATAATAGTTCCATAGCGCAGGGCGGTACAAACGTATCAGGTGGTCAGAAACAGAGGCTTGCAATTGCTAGAGCTATTGCAAAGAAACCAAAGATATTTGTATTTGACGATAGTTTTTCAGCACTTGATATGAAGACAGATGCAATCCTTAGAAAAGAATTGCTTGAAAAGGTTAAGAATGCAACTGTAATTATTGTTGCGCAAAGAGTAAGTACTATTATGAATGCTGATCAGATACTTGTTCTTGATGATGGAAGAATTGTTGGAAAAGGAACTCACGAAGAGTTAATAAAGAATTGTGACGAATATCTGCAAATTGCTAAATCCCAGCTTTCCGATAAAGAGCTTGGTCTGGAATCTTTAAAGGAGGGAAAATAATATGGCTGGACATAATAAAAAAGGCGGCCCTATGGGAGGCGGCCCTGGAATGCCTGTAGAAAAGGCAAAGAACTTTAAAGGTACAATGAAAAATCTCATTAAATATATGGGAAGATACAAGATTGCCATAGCAATTGTAATGGTATGTGCCGGAATTTCTGCTGTATTTAGCGTAATTGGACCAAAGATAATGGGAAAGGCTACAACAGCATTATTTGAGGGATTAACCTTGAAGATTGCTGGTACAGGTGGAATTGATTTTTCTTATATCTCAAAGATATTGTTAATAACACTTGCATTATATGTAGTCAGTGCAGTATTTGCATTTATTCAGGGATGGACTATGACAAATATTACACAGAAGATTTGTTATAGAATGAGAAGGGATATTACACAGAAGATTAATCGTATGCCAATGAATTACTTTGAAAGTCGTACATATGGTGAGGTGCTTTCAAGAATTACAAACGATGTAGATACACTTGGTATGGGATTGAATCAGAGTATAACACAAGTGATTACATCCATTACAACCATTATTGGTGTACTTGTAATGATGCTTAGTATATCACCTTTGATGACGTTGATTGCAATACTTATTATTCCTGTATCATTATCACTTGTTTCGTTTGTTGTTAAGAGGTCCCAGAAATATTTCAAAACTCAACAGGAATATCTTGGACATATAAATGGACAGGTTGAGGAAACATATAGTGGACACCTTGTAATCAAGGCATATGGAAAAGAAAAAGAAACATTAAAACAGTTCAATGAAACAAATGATATTTTATATAAGTCAGCATGGAAGTCACAATTCTTTTCAGGACTTATGCATCCTATAATGATGTTTGTTGGAAATCTTGGCTATGTTGCAGTATCTATTTCGGGTGGTATCCTGGCTGCAAATGGAACAATTACAATAGGAGATATTCAGGCATTCATTCAGTATGTAAAGAATTTTACACAACCAATTACTCAGATGGCGCAGATTGCAAATCAGATTCAGTCTATGGCTGCCGCTGCTGAAAGAGTTTTTGAATTTATTAATGAAGAAGAGGAAGAACAGATAGTTGAGAATCCTGCAAGTACAGAAAATCTTGAAGGAAGAGTTGAGTTTAAGAATGTTCACTTTGGATATAATCCTGACCAGATAATCATTAATGATTTTAGTGCAAAGGTTGAACCAGGAAGTAAGATTGCTATTGTTGGACCTACAGGTGCAGGTAAAACCACAATGGTAAAACTCCTTATGAGATTCTACGATGTGAATTCAGGAGAAATCCTTATAGATGGACATAATGTAAAAGAATTCAATAGAAGAGAACTTAGGGATGCTTTCGGTATTGTACTTCAGGATACATGGTTATTCAAGGGAAGTATTATGGAGAATATCAGGTATGGTAGATTAGATGCAACTGATGAAGAGGTAATTGAGGCGGCAAAAGCAGCGCATGCTCATCACTTCATTCAAACACTTCCTGAAGGTTATAATATGGAGCTTAATGAAGAGGCCAATAACGTATCTCAAGGACAGAAACAGTTATTAACAATTGCAAGAGCGATTCTTGCCGATAACAGAATAATGATTCTTGATGAAGCTACATCGTCTGTTGATACAAGAACAGAGTTAAGAATACAGAAAGCTATGGACAATTTAATGAGAGGTCGTACAAGTTTTATAATTGCACATAGGCTTTCGACGATTAAGAATGCTGATCTTATACTTGTTATGAAAGATGGAGATATAATAGAACAGGGATGCCATGAAGAATTACTTGCAGCAGGCGGGTTCTATGCGGAGCTTTATAATAGCCAGTTTGCTGAAGAATAGAAAGAAAGTGTTGACAATCCTCTTTATTAGCTGTAAACTAACAGGGCAATTGATTGCTTGCCCAGTTAGCTCAGTTGGTAGAGCAGAGGACTGAAAATCCTCGTGTCTCTGGTTCGATTCCGGAACTGGGCACTTATAAAATAGAAACTGTAAAAACAGCATATGAAAGAAGCTCTGGTCACTTGTGACCAGAGCTTCTTTCATTGAAACTACTATATCAAAGATTACTCTCTTAATATTTTTTCGTTATTCAAAAATAATTTATGAATGTTCCTTGCTTAAAAACACTTCGAAATCCTGCTTACATATAGGACGGCTGAAGTAAAATCCTTGGAAGGTATTGCATCCGACTTCTTTAAGAAATTCTATTTGATCACGTCTTTCAACGCCTTCACAGAGGACTTTGATTTTTAACTGCTGTGCCATGCTGATAACAGAAGAGATGATAATCTTCTGATTTTTTGTAAGCTGGTCTTTTGCTAGAAATACCTTGTCTAACTTTAAGATATCAATTGGTAAATCTGTTAAAAGATTAAGAGATGAATAGCCTGAACCAAAATCATCCATAGATATCTTTATTCCCAAAGAATGCATTTTTTCCACAAATGGAATAACTTTATCTATTTTGTCTATATATATACTTTCTGTAAGTTCAAATTCAATATATTCTGTTGGAATATTATATGTATTTATCAACTGTTCAATAAATAATCCGATTTCTTCACCAGATCTGTCAAAGTGAGCTCGTGATACATTCATTGATACAGGCACAGGATGATGTCCTTTTTGTAATGAATCCTGTAAAAATTTGAATACTTCTTCATATACATAATAATCCAATTCAACAATGAGACCATTCTTTTCAAACAAAGGAATAAACTGGTCAGGATATATATATGTACCATCAGGCTTTAGCCAACGTATAAGAGCTTCAGCTCCATTGCATGATAGAGTTTCACAATCAATCTTAGGCTGGTAAAACACCTGTAATTCTCGAGATTCAATAGCCATTGGAAATGAAGAAGAGAGCTCGATATTTCTAATAATTGTCTTCATCATATCATCTGTAAATAATACACACTCATGAGATTCTCTTTTTTTGGCCTCTTTTCTGGCAAAATTTGCATTGCCTATAGCTGTCTCAATATCTTCATTGAAGGTATCTTTCATTATATATACACCAGTATTTAAGGATATCTGGCAATCGAAAAGATATGATTGAAGCTGTTCTTCAAAAAGGGCCACACTATTATTAACGTGCTTGCAGAATAGTTCAATAGAAGGAATTTTTGCAATGTTAATTACCATAACAAAATTGTCTGAATAAACCCTGCAGCCACCAAGATATATTGGACTGTCACTTGAGATGTAGTTTGAGTACATATTCAACAGATTGTCCCCGGTTGTATAACCATACGTTTCATTTAAATATTGAAAGTAATTGAAATCGGAGTAGACAATTGCAAGGGCAAAATCCGTATTTCCTCGGTTAAAGTCTATTATAGCCTTTAAGTTAGATACGAAATAATCGTATTTTAAAAGCCCTGTAAGGGAATCGTATTTTTCGCTAATGTGTTCAACACTACGATTTAGTATATTGTTGCTCATATATAATTCCTTTTCTTAAAGTATTTACTATTGCATAAGTTGCATCGCAACGAAGCAATTTATGATATCAAAAGAGTATCCAGAATACTTTTGATAATTACGCTACTATACATTTTAATCATAACATATATAAATATTATTTTCTATATGTAAAGTATAGGTAAAATAAGAAAATGTTAAATCTTGAAAATAAATGACAATTGTGATATTTTTATGGGTATGTATATTTATACATATTTATGCCCTTTTGTAAAGGTGATATACAATAAAAGATGGAGGAAACGATATGAAATTTTGTATCAATTGTGGAACACAGTTAGAAGATGAACAAATATTCTGTAACAATTGTGGTGTAAAACAGGAAGATACTGTTGCTGTAGAGCAGCCTGTAGAAAACATTCAGTCTACCGAGCAGCCTGTAGAAAACATTCAGTCTACCGAGCAGCAAGTAGAGGATGTTCAGCCTGTAGACCCATTCGCAAATCAGTCTCAGCCAGTTCAACCGATTCAGCCGGTTATGAATCAAGAGGCACCAAAGCAGGAAAAACAGAAGAAACAGAAGGCGCCAAAGGATCCAAATAAAAAGAGCCGTAAAGGTTTAATAATTGGATTAAGCGTAGCTGGTGTGGTGCTAGTTGCATTAATTATTGCAGCGGTATTATCATTTCCATTCAAGATTTCTGTAAATAGTGATAAGTTTACAACAAAAGAAAACGTTGTGAATAAGACATTTGAATTTTCAAGTAATCAGATAGTTAAGAGCGTTTACTATGCAGTAAATCCAAAGAATGCAAGTGATAAAAAAGAATACACAAAATTAAAAGAATTTGATGGAACAATGGATGTTTCTGTTCAAATAAAGGACCTTAAGGTTGCGCCAGGTAACGGAAAGATTTATTTCATTATTGAGAGTATTTTTTCAGAATCTGAACCTATTTGTGTAAATTATAAATATACGTTGGGTTATTATGAAAGCCTTGATGAAGCTGAAATCAAGGAAGTGGCAGATGGCCTTTATATGGTAAAAAACAGAGTTATTGTTTCTGTAAAAGACAAGGTAAGTGAAGATAACATTAAGAAGCTTGCTGAGAAATATGAAGCAGAGCTTGTTGGTATGAATTACTATACAGGTGAAGCACAGCTTAAGTTTGACTCAGATGTATATGAGAACTTATTAGACGACCTTAAAGAAGAAGATATCGTTGATGATGCTAATTTTGAATATGTTTTCAAAAATGAGAATGATCCTGTTGAGGGATTAAATGACGGTGAAGCTGAAAACAATAATGTTTCATACGAACAGCCAGTTATGCCACCAGAAACAGATTCTTTTGAGACAACAGAGTGGGTAACTGAAACAACAGTTGCAGAAGAAGATACAACTTCAGAAGAGAATACAACTTCAGGAGAAGATGTGACAACAGAAGAAGACACAACTCCAGAGGAAGATACAACAACAGAAGAAGATACAACTTCTGAGGAAGATACAACAACAGAGGAAGACACAACTTCAGAGGAAGATACAACAACAGAGGAAGACACAACTCCAGAGGAAGATACAACAACAGAAGAAAATACAACATCTAAGAAAGAGACAACTACAGAGGCTGAAACAGAGGAAGATGAAATTGAAGATCCATATGCTGGTCATACATACAGCTGGAATCTTGAAGTAATCAATGCACCAGAAGTATGGAAATATACAAAGGATGCAGTACCTGTAAAAGTTGGTGTAATGGATTCTTTCGCAGATTACAAGCACAAAGACCTTCAGATGACATCTGATAATATGAAGATTTTTGGAGGACAGACAGTAGATGAATTTTACAAGTTCTTCAAAGATATCGATGAAGAAGGTACATGGGATAATGTATTTTATAGCTATTTAAATCATGGTACACATGTTATTGGTACAATTGGTGCTGAAATCAACAATGATGATGATGCAAATGGTGTATCAAATAATGTAGATATTTATTATGCAAATGAATGGACATATGATTATGAAGGTGGAAGATTATATGGATACTCTTCAACATATGAATTCTCATATAATCTTTGTTCATTAGTTCTTTCTGGTACAAAGGTTATTAACTATAGTGTTGGTGCATGTGCTGGAAGAACAGGATATGATATTAATGAATATGCTGTAAATTATATGGATAGCACATTCAAAAAGCTCGAAGATGCTGGATATGATTTCGTATTTGTTAAGGCTGCAGGAAATGATGATATGCCGGCTGATTATGATATTCTTGTTGCATATCTTAAGGCTGGTGAAACATCAAGCAAGCATACATTAGTAGTCGGAAGTATTGAAAATACATTAGTTCCATCTGATGGTCCTGATGGACAGGCATGTTATAACTTCTCATGGTTCTCAAACTATGGTGAATTAGTCGATGTAGCGGCTCCGGGTTCAGATATATATAGTACATATTCATTTGATAAATATGGTTATATGAGTGGTACTTCAATGGCTACTCCACATGTAACGGGTGTAGTTGCATTAATGTATGCAGCAAATCCTGACTTAACAAGTGAACAGGTTATTGAAATTGTTAAGAATTGTGCTTCAATTTATTCAGTTAAATACGGTTATTTATGTCCTGTTGTTGATGCAAATCTTTGTGTAAGAAAAGCAATCGAGCTTAAGGATTCAAAAGATAATGATGATATTGAATCAAACGCACCAGAAGGACTGGGATATGTAAGTGGTGTAGTATTTGATAATACTTTAGAGACACCTGCAAGTTTATGTACACTTGTATTTACAAGTGAAAATGATGAAGTATATTACACAACAACAAATACAAGAGGCGAATATGAAATAGCAGTTAATCCTGGTATATATTCATTAGAGGTTCTCTCTGACGAATATGTTTATACAGTTGTATATGGTATTGAAGTATTAGATGGTGAAACAATTTATAATCCAATTGTAAATTTATTAGAATCTTCAGACGAAAACGGTATAATAGAGGGTTCAATGATAAATGCATTAAATGCAGATAAGGTATCGGCAACACTTCTTGAATTTAGATATGGTATTAACAATTATGATGGACCTGTTGTGTACAGATGTATGACTGATGAAGAGGGTAATTTCAAAGTTGAACTTCCAGCAGGTAACTATACTGTTGAAGCTACAACAGAAGGATTTGAAAGTACATATTTCGTTGTAAATGTAATTGGCGGTGAAACTTTGTACAATCAGAATGGTACAGCAACACCAATTCTTGATGATGGTGAAATAAGAATCGTGCTTACATGGGGAGAAAGACCGATGGATCTTGATTCGCACTTATATGGTCCATTAGAAAATGAATATAGATATCATATTTATTACAATGAGAAGGGTGAATACAGAGATGGTGAATATGTTGCAAGACTTGATGTAGATGATACAACTTCTTATGGTCCGGAGACAACATCCGTTTATATTCCGAATCCAGGTAAATATACATTTACTGTATACGATTACTCAAATAGATCATCAATCTCATCAATGGAACTTGCAAACTCATCTGCTACAGTAATGTTCTATGCAGGAGATGGTTCAAGGGCTCTCACATTTAATGTTCCAAACAGAGAGGGTAATTATTGGAAAGTATTCTCTTTTGAAATAACAGAAGATGGCAGAGTAAAGAACTTCAGAGTAGATAATGAAATGGGATATACAAGTAGTACTGGATATCAAGTTTTTGATATTGATTAAGTGTAATGATGTTGGTGTCAAAAGGTATTTTGACCCTGTTATCATGTAATTAAAGTACTTGAAAATATCATTAAGATAATGGCTCATGTCATAATTTATGGCATGGGCCATTATTAGATTTATGTTATAGGAGAAGTTATGAATTCGAATTTTCAAACTTTTAAAAATGTGATAGAATGTTCCGATGATGTTTGAAATAACTTCATACATATGAAGAGGAGATAATTATGGAAAATATTTTTGAAACCATTATTGAAATAATTTGGGTTATTCTATGTACTATAGCTAAATTACTTTTTCTTATTTTTATGGCAGGATACTGGGCTATTACTACTATACTTGGTATAACACCTGAAGATAAAGCGAATGACTGGTATGATTCATTCATTGAAGAATCGTTAAATGATGATGATGTAGATGAGATTTATGATGAATTTGCAGAGTATGCAAAAGAACTGAATCCGGATTTAAAAGAACAAATAAAAGAATTATGTGACTTCTATGACGGCAAATCTGTAGAAATTGAAGAAAAAAGTTCAGACAATATTGATGTGGAATCAGATTTCTTTTTTGATGAAAATGGTGATATCCTTTTTGAAGGTACATATCGCTATATGATAAAAAATGTAACTACAGATAAAGATATTTATTGTATTGTAATCATTTCATATATTGATTCTGATGATTCAATATATGATGGAATTTATGATATAGAAATATGCAGAAAAGCTGATGAAGAAAAACTCGGTGATACATTTCCAAAAGTGCATAAAAAATATAGTTCTTTGGAATCATTTAACATAGGTGTGAATATTGCTGAATCTAAATAGAATAAATTTTTTATAAATCATTTTGGTGGTATAAAACATTTTGATAAAACATATGAAAACTTTTTTTGAAAAAGTATATTGACAAAAAAATAACAAGCAGATATAATCACATTGTTAATAAATTGACAATATTTTTTAGGAGGATTCTAAAATGGCAAAGAAAGAAACAAAAGTTACTTCTCCAGAAATCGTTGATAGCATGGAAACATTAGCTATCCGTATCAAAGAGATTAAAGAAGCTCAGAAGAAGTTTGCTACTTACACACAGGAACAGGTAGATGCAATCTTCAAGGCAGCAGCTCTTGCAGCAAACAAAATGAGAATTCCACTTGCTAAGATGGCAGTAGAAGAAACAGGAATGGGTATTGTAGAAGATAAGGTTATCAAGAACCATTACGCAGCAGAATATATCTACAATGCATATAAGAATACAAAGACATGTGGCGTTATCGAAGAAGATAAGGCTTTTGGTATTACAAAGATTGCTGAACCAGTTGGTGTTATTGCAGCAGTTATTCCTACAACAAATCCAACATCAACAGCTATTTTCAAGACACTTATTTCTTTAAAGACAAGAAATGGTATCATCATCAGCCCACATCCACGTGCAAAGAAATGTACTATTGCAGCAGCTAAGATCGTTTTAGATGCAGCAGTTGCAGCAGGTGCTCCAGAAGGAATCATCGGATGGGTAGACGTTCCTTCAATTGAAATGACAAACGAAGTTATGAAAGAAGCAGATCTTATCCTTGCAACAGGTGGTCCTGGTATGGTTAAGTCAGCATACTCTTCAGGAACTCCAGCTCTTGGTGTTGGTGCTGGTAATGCTTCAGCTATTATTGATGAATCAGCTGACGTTATTAATGCTGTTAACTCAATTCTTCATTCTAAGACATTCGATAATGGTATGATTTGTGCTACAGAGCAGACAGTTATTGCTGATGCTAAGGTTTACGATGCAGTTAAGAAGGAATTCATCAAGAGAGGTGCTTACTTCCTTAACGATAAAGAAGCTGATATGATTAGAAAGACATTATTAATCAATGGCGCTCTTAACGCTAAGGTTGTTGGACAGCGTCCTGTAACTATCGCTAAGATGGCTGGTTTTGAAGTACCAGAAGCTACAAAGGTATTAATCGGTGAAGCTACAAGTACAGATACAGAGGAAGCTTTCGGACATGAAAAGCTTACAACAATTCTTGGTATGTACAAATCTAAGAATTTTGAAAATGCACTTGATATGGCAGAAGCACTTCTTGTTAATAACGGTGGTCTTGGTCATACATCAGTTCTTTGGGTTGATGAATCTCATGAAAGAGAAAAAATCAATACATGGGCATTAAGAATGAAGGCTTGCCGTCTTATTGTAAATACACCATCTTCACTTGGTGGTATCGGTGATCTTTACAACTTCAAATTTGCTCCTTCACTTACACTTGGTTGTGGTTCTTGGGGTGGTAACTCAGTTTCTGAGAACGTTGGTGTTAAGCATCTTATTAATATTAAGACAGTTGCTGAGAGGAGAGAGAATATGCTTTGGTTAAGAACACCTGAAAAGGTTTACTTCAAGAAAGGCTGTATGCCAGTTGCTCTTGATGAATTAAAGAATGTAATGGGCAAGAAGAGATGTTTCATCGTAACAGACTCATTCCTTTATATGAATGGTTACGCTAAGCCAATTACAGATAAATTAGATGAAATGGGTATTGCTCATCATACATTCTACAATGTACAGCCAGACCCAACACTTGCAAATGCTATCGAAGGTGCTAAGGTTATGACAAGCTTCCAGCCAGACTGCATTATCGCACTTGGTGGTGGTTCAGCTATGGATGCTGGTAAGATTATGTGGGTTATGTATGAACATCCAGAAGTAAACTTCCATGATATGGCTATGAGATTCTGCGATATCAGAAAGAGAATTTATACATTCCCTAAGATGGGTGAAAAGGCATACTTCATTGCTATCCCAACATCTTCAGGTACAGGTTCTGAAGTAACTCCATTCGCAGTTATTACAGATCAGGAAACAGGTCAGAAGTATCCACTTGCTGATTACGAATTATTACCAAATATGGCTATTATCGATGCTGACAATATGATGAGCCAGCCTAAAGGATTAACATCTGCTTCAGGTATTGACGCATTAACACATGCTCTTGAAGCTTATGCATCAATTATGGCTACAGATTATACAGATGGTCTTGCTCTTAAGGCTATGAAGAACATCTTCGAATACTTACCAGTAGCTTACGAAGATGGTGCAAACGTTGAAGCAAGAAGCAAAATGGCAGATGCTTCTACAATGGCAGGTATGGCATTCGCTAATGCATTCCTTGGTTTATGTCACTCAATGGCTCATAAGCTTGGTGCTTACCATCACTTACCACATGGTGTTGCAAATGCTTTACTTATTACAGAAATCATGAAGTTTAATGCAGCAGAAGTTCCAACAAAGATGGGTACATTCTCTCAGTACAAGTATCCACACACACTTGCTAGATATGCTGAATGTGCAAGATTCTGTGGAATCCAGGGTAAGGATGATGCTGATACATTAAACAAGTTCATCAAGGCAATTGAAGAACTTAAGGTTAAAGTTGGTATTAAGAAGACAATCAAAGATTACGGCGTAGATGAAAAGGTATTCTTAGATAAGCTTGATGAAATGGTTGAAGCAGCATTCGACGATCAGTGTACAGGTGCTAACCCAAGATATCCTCTTATGAGCGAAATGAAGGAAATGTACTTGAAAGCTTACTACGGAAAATAAGATATTCTCCGTAGAGAATAAACGATAGAATCCAAATTTATATAGATTCTTTGCCAATTGAAAGAGGCTGTGTGCTAAGTATTAGCGCACGGCCTCTTTTGTGTAGATGATATACTTTTTCGTGGTGCTGATATACTCTTTTGTGTAGTTGACATATATTACTAATATATATTACATGTGCTGCAAGTGATTTATGAAAAAGAGCAAAAACAAATGACATACTTTATTTTTTCCTAGAAAATAAAGCATGCCACAATAGCTATAAGAAGTATAAAATTAATACCAAGTGATATATATCGTCCGATAAGTCTGTGAACCTTTGATTGTTGCGAGAGAAATGTGCAAGTAAAAGCAATAAACAATACAAATACAAGTATGATATATGGGTAAAGCGTTAAATGCTTAAATATCAGCAAAAGTATTAGTAATATTATAGTTAATAAAAGTTGTATAAAAGAAAGAAGTATTCCTGTAAACTTCTCTCTCATAAAATTATGCCCAAAATGCATACGCATGTACTCCGTTTTTATTTTAATATGGATATTTTATCAGAAAAAAAACACATTTACAATGGATAGTTTAATTGTGGTTATGGTATAATTAGAGAAGATAATTGTGATAAAAATCAAGTTAATAAAAAACAAGTTGGTGAAAGCAAAATTAGCAAAACCAATGTTAACAAAAATAACAAAAAGCAATGTTAATAAAGAAAATTAACAAACATTTTGGAGGAATAACTATGTGGGCTTATGAAAGTGTATTTTATCAAATTTATCCATTAGGGTTTTGTGGTGCGCCATTTGAAAATGACGGAGTATTGGAGCATAGGTTACAAAAAGTAAATGATTGGATACCTCATATCAAGAATATTGGTGCAAATGCCATATACTTTTCACCAATATTTGAATCAGATACTCATGGATATAATACAAGAGATTACAAAAAAATAGATGTGAGACTTGGAACAAACGAGGATTTTGTAAAGATAGTGAAGAACCTTCATGATAATGGTATAAAAGTTGTATTAGATGGTGTATTTAACCATGTTGGAAGAGGATTTTTTGCGTTTCAGGATGTGTTGCAGAATAGAGAAAATTCAAGATACTGTAGTTGGTTTAACATAAGCTTTGAAGGAAATTCATGCTATAACGATGGTTTGTGGTATGAAGGATGGGAAGGAAATTATGACCTTGTTAAGCTGAATCTCAGGAACGAAGAAGTAATAGATCATATTTTTGATGCTGTAAGATTTTGGGTAAATGAATTTGACATTGATGGATTAAGATTAGATGTTGCATATTGTCTTGATAAGGATTTTATAAAAAGACTCAGAAGAGAGACTGAACAGATGAAGCAAGATTTTGTATTGATTGGTGAATTGCTTCACGGTGATTATAATCAGTTTGTAAATGATGAAATGCTTCACAGCTGTACAAACTATGAATGCTATAAGGGATTGTATTCAAGCTTTAATTCTATGAATATGTTTGAGATTAACCATTCATTACTACGCCAATTCGGACCGGACCAGTGGTGTATATACAGAGGTAAACATCTTCTTTCATTTGCTGATAATCACGATGTTACAAGAGTTGCAACAATATTACAAAATGAAAAACATATTCCGCTTTTATATGCAATGATGTTTGCTATGCCTGGCATTCCATGTGTTTATTATGGTAGTGAATGGGGTGCAAAAGGAGATAAGAACAGTGGTGATCATGCGTTAAGGGCATGCTTTGATGAACCGCTTGAAAACGAATTATTTGAATATATCAGTAAACTTGCAAATATTAAAAAGAATGAAAAAGCATTGAATTATGGAGCGTTTAAATCACTTCACTTAACAAATAAACAATGTGTATTTGAAAGAGCAGTAGAAGGAGAAAGAGTTCTTCTTGCAATTAACGCAGATGAAAGTGAGTATACAGCATATTTTGACGCTGGAATGTGTAAGGGAACGGATTTGATTACCGGAAATGAAGTGAGCTTTGAAGGTGGTCTGCATATTCCCCCATATACTGCGTATATTATTAGATAAAGACCAACTTATCGATAGAGATTTCTTGATTTAAAGAAATTAAATATATGTATTAGAGAAACTAATTATACATAATTCTTTTATAAATAAATGTGAAATGCGTGGTGAAAAATATAATTGTTTGTATTTAACACAGATTTAACCGCAATGTGATTTTAGAGTTAACATCCTGTGACTATAATTAAAGTGTCTAATAAGAAAAACACAATGGAGGAATTAACTAATGAAAAAAACTATTGCGAGTTTGTTAGCACTTTGTATGACATTTGGAGTGCTTACTGGATGCGGCACTAACAAGCAGGACGAAACTACAAACAAGGAACCTGCTGTAAACACCACTACAGATAAAACAACAAATGATGACACTTTGAAAAGCAACGAGGCATCGACACCAAAGTATGTGTTCTTGTTTATTGGTGATGGTATGAGCTATCCTCAGATTCAGTCTACGGCTGATTATCTTGGAGCGCTAAATGATGAGGACTACTTTATGGCTCAGCCTAGTTTGGACGACAATCAAGGTGCTATTTTAGCTGGTCCAAAGTATCTTAACTTCATGAACTTTGAAGCAGCAGGTTCAGCTGTAACATATGATTCAAATTCATTTGCACCTGACTCTGCATCTACTGCAACTTCTATTTCTACAGGTTATAAGACATATTCTGGTACTATTAATGTGGATGAGACAGGAACTACTGCTTATGAAACCATCACAGAAAAGGTACATGAACAGCTTGGCATGAAGGTTGGTATCATTTCTTCTGTTAATCTAAACCATGCTACTCCTGCTGCATTTTATGCACATCAAGCAAGTCGTAACAACTACTATGAAATCGGTGAGGAATTAGTAGCATCAGGCTTTGAATATTTTGCAGGTGGCGGATTAAAAAAGACTACTGGTTATGACAAGGAGAACCCTTCGCCTAACTTGTATGATATTGCTAAAGATGCTGGATATACAGTAACTTTTACTAATGAAGAAGCTGCTGCAATTACTGCTGATTCTAGCAAGGTTATTTTAATTGACGAGAATCTTGCTGATTCTGATGCTATGGCATACGAAATTGACCGTACTGAAGATATGTGGTCTTTGGCAGACTATGTTGAAAAGGGAATCGAAGTTTTAGATAACGAAAAAGGTTTCTTTATGATGTGCGAGGGCGGAAAAGTTGACTGGGCTTGTCACGCAAATGATGCAGCAACCTCAATTAATGATACTGTAGCTTTAGCTGATGCTGTCCAGGTCGCTATTGATTTTGCAAAGAGCCATGCTGATGAGACATTAATCATTGTTACTGGTGACCACGAAACTGGTGGCTTGACAATTGGTTTCGCTGGTACTAACTATGATACATATATGACTTTGTTGGAAAAACAGAAGATTTCATTCCAGAAATTTAGTGATGAATATACAACGAAATACAAGGAAAACGGAACATCTTTCGAAGAAGCTTTAGCTGATATTGAAGAATTGTTTGGTCTTAAGACTGAGGGAGACGAAGAAGACAAGTTTGTTCTGACTGAGTACGAACTTGGCCAATTGAGGATTGCATATGAAAAGAGCATAAATGGTACTGCGACAGGTGAAGATGCTCAGCGTGAGTATGTGATGTACGGTAGCTATGATCCATTAGCTGTTACATTAACTCATATTCTGAACAATAAGTCTGGTATTGCTTTTACTTCTTACTCTCATACTGGTTTACCAGTTGCGGTTCTAGCTGAAGGTGTGAATGCTGATGTGTTTAATGGTTACTATGACAACACTCAGATTTTTGATAAGCTGGCAGAAATGCTTAATGTACAGTAATAGTAATTGACTAACAGACTAACAGACATCCCCACCACAGTTGGGGGTGTTTTTTTATGGAGGATATATGAAAAAAGAAACACTCAGATATTATGCGCCTGTGGCAGTTTGCTTTATATTAATAATAATACTTATTTTGCTACCAACTGGATATGAGGATTCGGTTCAATATAAAGAAGCTGAAAGATGTATAGCAGAAGTTACAGAAGTTGATAATTCATCTATTGTAGATACAGGACTTGTACGTTCTGGCGAGCAGCGATGTCAAGTTACATTTCTTAATGGATTGTTTAAGGGAGAGACAGCAACAGCAATTAATCTTTTACAAGGCTCTTTGGAACAGGATAAATTGTTTTCAGAGGGCGATAAGGCACAAGTTGTCATAAGTTATGACGGTGAAACTATTAAGCGTGTCACAATGACTGATCATTTTCGTGTCCCATACGAATTGCTGTTGGCGGGTGTGTTTGTCTTGTTTCTGATAGTATTTGCCGGGCGTACAGGAATCAGGGCAATTTTGTCTTTTGCGTTGACTGTGCTGGCAATTTGGAAACTACTTATTCCAACATATTTGAATGGCTACAATCCAATCTGGATAGGTCTTTTTATAACTCTTTTATTGACAACACTAATTATTGCACTGGTATATGGTTTTGATAATCGTTGTGCGGCAGCAGTAAGTGGATCATTCCTTGGCATTTTAGTGACATGTATTCTTGGTATAATATTTACGGATTTATTCAAAATTCATGGTGCGGTCATGGCATATTCTGAAAGTCTGCTTTATGCTGGTTATCAACATTTGAATCTGACGCAGATTTATATGGCTTCCATTTTTATTGGATCCTCAGGTGCTGTTATGGATTTGGCTGTGGATATTACATCTGCTGTACATGAAGTAGTAGAAAAGAAGCCAGATATTCGTCCATGGGAAGCGGTAAAATCTGGGATTAGTGTAGGAAGAGCTGCTATGGGAACTATGACTACAACATTGTTACTGGCGTATTCTGGGGGATATATTGCACTACTGATGGTTTTTATGGCACAAGGAACTCCGACGGAACATATTTTCAACTATAAATATGTTGCTGCCGAAATAATTCATACGGTTATAGGTTCTTTTGGATTGGTAAGTGTTGCACCATTTACTGCAATGTGTGCAGGTCTGCTTTTGACAAAAAAGCAACGTAAAGAACATAGATAATGAATTACCATTAGTAGATTATATCGATGAACAGTTATTAGATAAATCACTTTGGGAAAACATCTCTCAATTATGTATCAATGAAAAATATGAGAGTAAACGAGAAGTGATTGTGGCTTTAATTGATGTTGGCATTTCGGAATATTATTCTAATAGTACTTATTTATATACTAATAATAATGAAATAGAAGCAAATAACATAGATGATGATGGAAATGGATATGTAGATGATATCAATGGTTGGAATGTTATTGATAATAATGGTAATTATGATAGTAGCAATATTATTACAGTGGCGGCAGCATCTAATAACGGCGAAATTGATTATAGTTCAAATTATAGAAAACAATATGTAGATATTGCAGCTTCAGGAGAAAACATTGTATGTTATTTAGGTAATAGTAATTTTGTTTATGAAGGTGGGAATTCATTGGCTCAACCTCTTGTTTACAAGAGGTTGGGTCTTTTCATTGTGCGCCATGGGCGCGCTCTAACAGGTGTAAGTCCTGAACACGCCCAGATAGTGGGAAGTGTATAGCCGAATAGCAAGGGTGTCCATCGTGAAGTGGAATTTGAAGGAAGTCGGATGGCAAATCTATCGTCTGACTAACAGAAGTCGCATCAGGCTATAGTTAAGGATAAGGTTGAAATACAAACAGAAGTCCAATAACTACTCGGAATTGTATAAATTTAAGTCTTGTTAACAAAAAGGAATATCTAGATTTTAAATTAACAGTAGAAAAACAAATAAAAAATACGTTATCATATATATTCAAGCTCATAATTAATTATTGTATGAAAAATAAAAATATGGTAAACTTTATATTATGTTAGCTCCAGTAGTTTACAAGTATAAGAACCATAGGAGGAAGAGATGGGCAAAACTGCGATAATGACAGATAGTAATAGTGGCATAACTCAACAACAGGGAAAAGAACTTGGAATATACGTTCTTCCTATGCCATTTATAATAAATGAAGAAACATTCTTTGAAGATATAAGTTTAACAAGAGAAGAGTTTTATGAAAGACTTAAAGGAGATGCTGCAATTAAGACAACTCAGCCTACACCAGGTAGTTTGCTGGATATGTGGAATGAGATACTTAAAGAATATGATGAAATCGTATATATTCCTATGTCCAGCGGACTTAGTGGTTCGTGTCATACAGCGATGATGCTTGCTGACGATGATGATTACGAAGGTAAGGTATTTGTTGTAGATAATCAGAGAATATCTGTTACAATGAGAAGATCTGTACTTGATGCAAAGGCTATGGCTGATGAAGGCAAGAGTGCAAAAGAAATATGTGACAGATTGATGGAGATGAAGATGGAGTCAAGTATATATATTATGCTTGATACATTAAAGTATTTGAAAAAAGGTGGTCGTATTACACCTGCAGCAGCAGCGCTTGGTACAATATTAAAACTAAAGCCAGTGCTTCAGATTCAGGGTGAGAAGCTTGATGCTTTTGCAAAGGCAAGAACATTAAATCAGGGTAGATCTGTTATGATTAATGCTGCAAAGGCAGATTTGGAGAATAGATTTGGAAATGATATGAATAATGTGTGGATAGATATTGCTCATACAGAGAATATGGAAGAAGCACTTAAGTTTAAACAGGAGATTCTTGAAGCATTTCCGGGATACAATGAAGACAATATATATATAGATCATCTTTCACTCAGTGTATCATGTCATATAGGACCAGGTGCACTTGCAATTGCAATGACAGTTAAGAACAAATAATAAATAATATTAGACGGTGATTTCCACTAAATCGTAAACGCTCCGCGGGATTGCAGGAATGCGCAGAAAATGTCAGCGATGCTGACGCGTATTTATAGCAAGAACGCAGGGCGTTATTGAATTAGAGAAAGAAATGAATAGGTATATAGATGAAAGTATTATTAACAGCCATTAATTCAAAATACATACATTCAAATCTGGCGGTGTATAGCCTGAAGGCATATGCAGGAATAGATGATGAGAGGATATGTATATGTGAATATACAATCAACAATCTTGTTGAAGAGATAATTGATGGAATATATGAGCAAAAACCAGATATTCTGGCATTTTCATGCTATATCTGGAATATTGATTATGTATCAAAGATTGTTGCGGAAATTAAGAAAATACTTCCAAACGTAAAGATATGGCTTGGTGGTCCCGAGGCATATTATAATTCGAAACAGCTGTTTAACAAGCTTAAAGATGTTGATTTGATTATAAAAGGTGAAGGCGAGGCTACCTTTAAAGAACTTTTTGATATTATTAAGAATGATTCTGAAAATATTAAGAAAAATAATGAGGATATTTATGCAGGTATTGCAGGAATAGATTACAGAAATGCAGAGGGAGATATAGTGTCTAATCCATTAAGAGAGCCACTTAATATGTCTGACATTCCATTTCCATACAAGAATATATCGGAATTTGAAAATAAAATAATATACTATGAGAGCAGTAGGGGCTGTCCATTTTCCTGCAGTTATTGTCTTTCATCAGTTGAGAAATCCCTGAGATTTAGAGACACAGAGCTGGTAAAGAAAGAGCTTAAAATCTTTATGGATGCAGGAGTGGCTCAGGTTAAGTTTGTAGATAGAACCTTTAACTGTAAAAAGAAACATGCAATGGATATTTGGAAGTTTATTCTTGAAAATGATAATGGACATACAAATTTTCATTTTGAAATAGCCGCAGACCTGATTGATGATGAGGAAATAGAACTTATTTCAAAAATGAGAAAGGGTCTTATACAACTGGAAATAGGAGTTCAGTCAACGAATCCTGAAACAATAAAAGAAATACATCGTGTAATGGATATTGAAAAGGTTCGTAAAGTTGTTACGAAGATAAATGACTTAAAGAACACACATCAGCATCTTGATTTGATTGCGGGACTTCCATATGAAGGTATTGAAAGCTTTAAAAAGTCTTTTAATGAGGTGTACAGTATGCGACCGGGAGAACTACAGTTGGGATTTTTAAAGGTGCTTGCAGGTTCGTATATGTATGAACAAAAGGACAGTTATGGGATAAAGTATAAGGCTTTTGAACCATATGAAGTGCTTTCCACAAAGTGGATATCATATGATGATATTCTTATGTTAAAAGGTGTAGAGGAAATGGTGGAAGTGTATTATAATTCCATGCAGTTCTTGCTTACAATGAAATTTCTTGAAGAAAGATTTGATACAGCATTTGATATGTACTATGAGATGAGCAAATATTATGGGAAACACTTTGAAAAAAGTATGAAACATAGCAGGATTTCAAGATATAAAATATTGCTGGATTTTGTAAATGAGAGATTTTGTGAAGAAGATTATACAAGCGCAGCAAAACTCTTAATGACCATTGACATATATCTTAGGGAAAATTCAAAATCAAGACCAGATTTTGCAAAAGATTTAAGTATTTATAAGAATGAAATTAGGATATTTGCAAAAGCCAATGAGCTTTTAAAGGATGAACATATAGAGATTTTATATGAGAGAGATATGAAGACTCTTCAACGTATAAAATTTGAGGAATGTCTTGATGTGGAATTTAAAAATAGAAATAGAAGTGCAGAGAGTGAAATTGATAGGAATGGTATTCTTAATGATGATATGATATTTGTATCTTTTGATTATAAAGATATAAATCCAGTAAATCACCAGTGTAAAATAAAAATTTGGAGATAATAAAGTGAGCAAGAAAGATGTAAAAAAAATATTAGACCTGCTGGATGAGCATTATACAACTGAATATAAATGCTATTTAAATCACGACAATGCATGGCAGTTGCTTATTGCTACTATGTTGAGTGCCCAATGCACGGATGCCAGAGTGAACATTGTCACTAAAGATTTGTTTAAGAAGTATAAGTCACTAAATGATTTTGCATGTGCAGATTTAAAAGAGTTAGAGGGAGATATTAAACCAACAGGATTCTATCATAACAAAGCAAAAAATATTATTGCATGTGCGCAGAAACTTATATCAGACTTTGGTGGCGAGGTGCCATCTGATCTTGATAGTCTTGTATCCCTTGCAGGGGTGGGGAGAAAGACAGCAAATGTTATAAGAGGAAATATATATAATGAGCCAAGTATTGTTGTAGATACACATGTTAAGCGTATTTCCAGAAAGCTTGGACTGACAAAAGAAGAAGATCCGGAAAAGATAGAATATGATTTGATGAAGGTACTGCCAAAAGACCATTGGATATTATTTAATATTCAGATTATTACCCATGGACGAGGATTGTGTCCAGCCAGAAATCCCCATTGTAGTGAATGTTTTTTGAAAGACTTATGTAAAGAGTCAGAGGAAAGGTAAATATAAACATATGATAAGAGATTATGTTGCCCTTGATCTTGAAACAACAGGATTGAGTGCAAAGACAGATAAGATAATTGAAATAGGTGCAATAAAAGTTTTAAATGGAGAGATAGTGGATAAGTATGAAACTCTTATCAATCCAGGAGCTGTAATATCTCAGAGGATAACAGAAGTAACTGGAATTACAAATGAAATGGTAAAGGATGCACCATATATTTCTGAAAAGATAGGTGAATTGATGGAATTTATTGGAGAATTACCATTATTAGGTCATAATCTTTTATTTGATTACAGTTTTGTGAAAAGGGCAGCGATAAATAATGGTTATAAATTTGAAAAAATGGGAGTGGACACACTTAAGATAGCAAGAGTACGACTTAAAGAGCTTGAGAGCAAAAGACTGGATTTTCTTTGTGCATACTATGGAATAGAAGATAACAATCATCACAGAGCATATAATGATGCTGTGGTAGCACATGAATTGTATATAAAGCTCTGCAGTGAGTTTGAAGAAGAATCGGGAGAACCGATACCGCTAGTATACAGTGTGAAAAAAGAAAGCCCTATTACAGATAGACAGGTGCAGTTCCTGTCTGATCTTGTAAGAAAGCATAATATTGAGATTGATTATGATATTACTAAACTGTCTAAGAATGAAGCATCCAGAAAGATTGATATTATATTATCCACTTATGGAAGAGGATTTTAAAATATCTAAAATGACATTTTTATTAAGGGAGTTAAGTTTATTTGCAACTTCCTTTAAATGTTCAATCTTCTCAGTCTGTCCACTCTCTGTATAAAGCCCTACTAAAAGCTTGTAATTGACTGTTATATCTGTTAAAATATCAATGCCGAATTCTAATACTACAGTAGCTTGATTTTGGCAATTTAGTGATACGAGAATTTCACCATATCTTGCAATGGTTTTTACCAGAAGCGTGTAGTTATCGTCATATTCTGATACAGTATTCAGATTGGCAACGCCATATGCTTCCTTTATATCTGTAGATGTAAGGCCTGTAAGATTAAGTATTCGCTTATCTTTTAATGATGCGAGAGTGTCATTTATAGAAGAAAGTTCCTTTACGGATTCTTCGTCGGATAAATTTTGGTAGTCTGGAAGCAATGTTTCGACAAGTATCTCATCTGGTATGGTGATATAATCTTCGTTATCAAGTGGTTTCCTACGAACGTTATTGGCATCTGATTCGCGTTGCCAGAAATCTTCAGAGGCTTTGGCTGAAAGCTTGTCGGCCTTCTTTCGCTCGTATGCCTGCCATAATACAAAGATAACAAATATTCCAAAAATAGGATAATAGAATTTCATTTTATTTCCTTTCAACCCTTAAGGAGGATTTTATGTTTAATATTTATAACAAAAAACAAAGAAAAGTATTTACAGCTGTGTTAGCAATTATACTAGTGTTGGCTATGGTAGTACCTATGTTGTTATCATTTTAGACTAAAAACTATTGAATGTAAAGAAGATGATTAGATGAAGCCGGGTAAAGTATCAGAGGCCGTTTTGAAAAGAGCTATCATAAAACAAATTTCATATAAAGGTTCATGTGTGAAGAATGGTGCGGCAGTTGGTAATGATGGCGCACTTTTTTCGATATCAAAAAATATCTGCAATATGATTGTGACATCAACAGAGACAATCATTGATGACTATGAATATCAGAAAGCGAGAGCACTATACAGGGCGGTAAATAATGTTGCTGCAAAGGGAGGAAAAGTGCTTACTGTACAGATATCAGTCACTTTGCCTGATAAGGCACTGGAGTCAGACCTTCGTGCATTGATGAAAGAACATATAGATGCAGCTAAAGGACTAGGCATAACCATTAGTGGTGGACACACTGAAGTATCCGAGAATGTAACTAAACCTGTTGTGACAGTTACCGCAATTGGCGAGACAGATAGAAACATATCTTTTGCAGATGTAGAGGCTATGGATGATATTGTACTTAGCAAGGCTGTAGCCCTTGAGGGTACATATTTGTTGGCAAAGAAACAGAAAGATTTCTTTTTGACAAGATTCTCCAAAAGCTATGTTGAAAAGACATCAGAATTCATTAAAGATATTTCAATTATAAAAGAAGCTGAAATTGCAGTTGAGAATAATGTAAAGGCGATGCATGACCTATCAGAAAATGGAGTGTTTGGCGCATTGTGGGAGATAGGAGCAGCTGCAAAGCTTGGACTTAGCGTTGATATAAAAAAAATAAATATAAATCAGGAAACCATAGAGCTATGTGAGTATTTTGATATAAATCCATACAAGATTCCATCTTCAGGAGCGTTACTAATGATAACAAAAGATGGAGCATCACTTGTAAAGGCACTTAATGATCAGGGTATACAGGCAGAAGTAATAGGAAAGATGGTGGAGGGAAATGACAGAGTAATCATTAATGAAGATGAAACAAGATTTTTAGAACCACCCAAAATTCAAAGTATGTAAACATAAAGGTCAGAAGAGTACATTGACACAATGACCTTAGAAAACTGGTATATATATGGATAGCTAATAGAGAGGTAAAAGATATGTTGGAAATAAGTGAATTAAAGAAAGAAGTTCTTAATATTATAGAAAAAAACAGTCGAATAGATTTGAAAGAACTGGCTATTATGCTTGGTTCAAATGAAATAGAAGTAGCAAATGCCATAGCAGATATGGAAAAGGAGCATATTATCTGTGGATATCATACTATGGTGAATTGGGAAAATACTTCAGAGGAAAAGGTAACAGCTATGATAGAGGTAACTGTTATACCTCAAAGAGGTGAGGGGTTTGATAAGATTGCTGAAAGAATATATAACTTCAGTGAGGTACAGTCAGTATATCTGATGTCAGGGGGCTTTGATTTTATGGTTATCCTTGAAGAAAAGACAATGAAGTCAGTATCGCAGTTTATATCAGAAAAACTCTCTCCTATTGAGCAGATAAGAGGAACAGCTACACACTTTGTCCTTAAAAAGTACAAGGAACACGGAGTTGTCTTAAATAAGGAAAAAGTCGATGAAAGGATACTGGTGACACTATGAGAAACCCATTATCAAAAGTAGTGGTTGATATTAAACCATCAGGTATAAGAAAGTTTTTTGATATTGTAAGCGAGATGAAGGATGCCATTTCGCTTGGTGTTGGAGAGCCGGATTTCGATACACCATGGCATGTCAGAGAGGAAGGAATATATTCTCTTGAGAAGGGAAAGACATTCTATACATCTAATGCCGGTCTCATGGAACTTCGAGAGGAGATATGTAAATATCTTAAAAGAAGATTTAATCTTTCGTATAATCCAAAGGATGAAGTGTTTGTAACAGTTGGAGGTAGTGAAGCTATTGATGTTGCACTTCGTGCAATGGTTGATCCGGGAGATGAGGTTCTGATTCCTCAGCCAAGCTATGTGTCATATCTTCCATGTGTTAAACTTACATATGGTGTGCCTGTTCCAATTGAACTAAAGGAAGAAAATGACTTTAAGCTTACACCAGAAGAGCTTATTTCACACATAACAGATAAGACAAAGATACTTATTCTACCATTCCCAAACAACCCAACAGGAGCCATTCTCGAAAGACCATTGCTTGAGGAAATAGCAAAGATTTGTGTGGAAAAGGATATTTTTGTAATATCGGATGAAATATATGCAGAGCTTTCATACAATGGAAGACATGTATCTATTGCAGAGATGCCAGGTATGAAAGAAAGAACAGTACTTATTAATGGATTTTCAAAGGCGTATGCAATGACAGGATGGAGACTTGGATATGCATGTGCGCCAAAGGAAATATTGCAGCAGATGTTGAAAATACATCAGTTTGCCATTATGTGTGGACCTACAACTAGTCAGTATGCAGCAGTTGAAGCATTAAGAAATGGTGATGAAGATGTAGAGGCGATGTGCAGATCATATAATCAGAGAAGAAGATATCTTGTAAACAGATTTAAAGAGATGGGGGTGGAATGCTTTGAACCATATGGAGCCTTCTACATATTCCCAAGTATAAAGAAGTTTGGAATGACATCAGAAGAGTTTGCAACAAAGCTCTTGCAGGAAGAAAAGGTAGCGGTAGTACCGGGGACGGCATTTGGAGATTGTGGAGAAGGGTTCTTAAGAATATCTTATGCTTATTCACTGGATAATTTGAAAATAGCGCTGGAAAGATTTGAGAGATTTATAAACAAATGTGAGAAGGTGTGATATGTTAAATATAGTTTTACATGAGCCGGAGATACCGGCAAACACAGGTAATATTGGAAGGACGTGCTGTGCAACAGGGACAAGACTTCATCTTATTGGACCACTTGGATTTTCGTTAAGTGAAAAAGCACTTAAGAGAGCTGGTATGGATTACTGGGATAAGCTTGATGTCACAGTATACGATGATTATGATGATTTCTGTAAAAAGAATCCGAATGCAAAAATCTATTATGCAACCACAAAGGCACCAAATGTTTATTCTGAGGCCAAATTTGAATCAGACTGCTATATTATGTTTGGTAAGGAAAGTGGTGGAATTCCGGAGGATATACTTGTGGGACATCAGGACACCTGCATTAGAATACCTATGAATCCTGAGATAAGATCGCTTAATCTCTCTAATTCAGTTGCAATTGTATTATATGAGGCATTAAGACAAAATTCATTTGCTGGAATGGAATTAGAAGGACACTTAAGAAACTACGAGTGGAATTAGTATGACATTAAAAAGCCAGAGAGGATTAGTAAAACTAATCCTACCTGGCTTTTTTTAGTGAGAATGTAAATTCAGTTCCAACACCCTCGGTACTTGTAACATTTATGTTTTCATTATGACTGGTAATAATCTCTTTTACAATTGAAAGACCAAGACCAGAGCCCTGTTTATCCTTACCTCTGGACTGGTCAGATTTGTAGAATCTATCCCAAATCTTATTAAGGTCTTTCTTTGGAATTCCGATACCCGTATCTTTAATGGATACAAAGACCGTTTCGTTTTTATCAAGAACACTTATATATATAGTTGAATTTTGGTTGCTGAACTTAATTGCGTTGTCAATTAAGTTATAAATAACCTGCTGAATCTTAATTTGATCTGCATTGACCATATAGGTTTTGGCACCAAAGGTTACATCCATTGTGATTTTCTTTTTCTGACACTGACCTTCAAAGGATGCAATAGTGTCACGTAAAATCTGTACCATATCAAAGTCTGTTAGATCAAGACCGCTTTCAATACTGTTCCAGGTATTAATTGTAAGAAGTGATGAAGTCAGCTTGTTGAGTCTTTCGGCCTCAGTAAGCACAATATTAAGATATTTCACATACATTTCAGGAGGAATAGTTCCATCAAGCATTGCCTCCAGATATCCCTTGATAGATGTAAGAGGTGATCTGAAATCGTGTGAACAGTTGGAAATAAACTTTCTTTGTTTATCATCAATATTTTTTATTTCCTCCGCCATATAATTAATGTTGGATGCCAAATCTCCAAGTTCGTCTTTGCTCTTTATTTTAAGACCATTATAGTCAAAGTTTCCTTTAGCATATTCCCTTGAAGCTTTGTTGATTTTTTTAATCGGGAAATATACACATATTGTAAATATTATCAGGATAATAAATGATAGTACAACAAGACCTATGGCTACAATATATATAAGATTCATTATAGATACTGTTTCTGATTCTACCAGTGATACAGGATAATGAACCATAACATAGCCGTATACCGCATAGTTGTATACAACCGGAGAAGCAGCACTGACATAGTCACTGCTAAATATCCTGTTTAGATCACCAACAGCATAGTATTGGTCTTTGAAATAATCTGAAATATTATTAACTTGGGTGGTTGAAACATAATCCTGCGTACTTGTTATGAGTTTACCATTTTCATCTGTAATCCAGATAATAGTATTAGTAGTGTATGCAATATTAGTAAGCTCATTTACAAATTCATATGAACCATCAGATACCTGATGATGATATTTTCCGTATCTACTTGCGAGAGAATATGCCTCTTTGTACACTTCATTTCCTCGCTTTTCCAAAATATTATCATAGACTAGTGGTTGAACAATATAAAATATTGCTGCAATAAGTATTGTAAGTAATGCAAGATAGCCTATTAGAAATTTTGTATAAATCGTATTTTTCATAGGAATCTCCTGTCATTATAAAGTTTCAAATTTGTATCCAATGCCCCACACAGATGCAAGGGACCAGCTGTCGTGGTCACCAAGCTTTTCACGGAGCCTTTTTATGTGTACATCTACTGTTCTTGTATCACCGATATATTCATATCCCCAGATGTTATCTAAAAGCTGTTCTCTTGTAAACACTTGATTTGGAGAGGATGCTAGGAAAAATAAAAGTTCTATTTCCTTTGGTGGCATTTTAAGTGCTACACCATTTAGTGTAACTGAATAATTAGTTTTGTTAATGATTAAGTCCGGATATTCTACAATAGCAGCCTTTGGAGATTCTGCCACTGGGGTATCTGCAGTAGCTTGAGGGACTGAACGTCTAAGAACAGCCTTAACTCTGGCAACAAGCTCCTTTGAGTCAAATGGTTTAATCATATAGTCATCCGCACCTAGCTCCAGACCAAGAACTTTATCGAATATTTCGCCTTTAGCCGAAAGCATAATAATAGGGGTATTATACTCTTTTCTTACCTCGCGGCATACTTGATATCCATCAATGCCCGGAAGCATTAAGTCTAAAAGAATAAGGTTTGGACCAAAAGATTTAACAGCTTCAAGTGCTGATTCACCGTCTTCAACACATAATACCTCAAAGCATTCCTTTGTAAGGTATAAGCTTATTAGTTCTGAAATATTTGTGTCATCGTCAACGACTAGAATTTTTTGTTTTGAAATCATAATATTCTCCCTTTGTTAGTTACTATTTGAATTCTACAATAGTTACTCCTGTATCGCCTTCGCCGAATACACCAAGACGAAAGTCTTTTACAATTTTGAGGCGTTTTAAGTGGGCGTGTACAGCATTCTTTAACGCACCTGTACCGCGGCCGTGAACGACTCTTACACTGTTTAGATGAGCAAGATATGCATCATCTAAGTATTTATCTAAAACAGAAACGGCTTCATCTGTGGTCATACCGATAAGATTAATTTCTGAAGAAATATTCTTGGATTTGTCCATCTTGATTTTGCCTTTGTTTGTTTTGACCATATTTGTGCCTGCTACAACAGGTTCATCTATAATCTCAAGGTCTTTAATATTGACCTGAGACCTCATAATGCCCATCTGCACGAAAAGATCACCTTTAGCATTTGGAAGAGAGGCTACAGTACCCTTGAGATTTAATGTTAAGACCTTGACATATGTTCCGAGGGTAAAGTCTTTTGGAGAATGATTTTTAGATGGAACCTTGTTGTTTTTTAGTACAAGCTTCTTTTCTGTATCTGTCATTTTACCTCGAAGTTTGCTTCGGCTGTTTTCAAGAGCTTTTACATTACCTTCGTTTTTCAACCTTGTCATATCTTTTATTGTCTCATCTGCAATTTGCTTGGCATCTTGCAAAATTGACATTGCTTCCTCGTTTGCTTTCCTTAAAATGCTTTCACGTGTGTCATCAAGACTTTCAGATTTCTTCGTAAGTGCATCTTTAAGTTTGGCAATTTCTTCCTTGCATGCAGATATCTCGGCCTGCTCCTTTTCAATCTGGGCTTTACTCTGTTCAAGGTCTGTAATAACATCCTCAAAGGAGATGCTTCTGTCATCCAGTCTCGACTTTGCGTCATCTATAATGAATTCAGGAATACCAAGTTTCTTTGAAATGGCAAAGGCATTACTTTTGCCAGGAATTCCTATTAAGAGGCGGTATGTTGGACTAAGTGTCTCAACTGAAAATTCAAAAGAACCATTCTCAATTCCATCCGTAGACAATGCAAAGAGCTTAAGCTCACTATAATGCGTAGTGGTCATTGAACGAATATTTAGATTATGCAAAAATGTAAGTATACTTATGGCAAGCGCAGCACCTTCTACAGGATCTGTGCCTGCACATATTTCATCAAACAAGACAAGTGAGTCAGAATCAGCGTTATTTAATATATTTACAATATTTGTCATATGAGATGAAAATGTACTTAAATTCTGCTCAATGCTTTGCTCATCACCGATATCGGCATATATTTCTTTGAATATTCCAAGAGATGAACCTTCATCAGCGGGAATATGCAGTCCTGACTGACCCATCAATGATAATAAACCAATCGTCTTAAGAGAGACTGTTTTTCCACCAGTATTTGGACCTGTGATGATAAGAGTGTTGTAGTCTTTTCCTAAAGGAATATTGGTAGGTACAACACGCTTTGCATCAAGAAGTGGATGTCTGGCACACTTTAAGTTGATGATTCTGTCAGTATTAAATACCGGTTCACTACATTTCATGGATTTTGAAAACGCAGCTCTGGCAAATATATAGTCAAGAGTGTTTAACTCGTCAAAATCTCTTCTTATATCTACGATATTCTCATAGACCTGTGCACTAAGGGATGCAAGGATGTTTTCTATTTCATCCTGTTCTTTAATAGCAAGCTCCTTAAGTTCATTATTTAAATTTACTACACTTGCAGGTTCTATAAACAATGTAGAGCCTGTTGAGGACTGGTCATGAACCATACCCTGAATCATAGACTTGCTATCTGCCTTGACGGGGAGGCAATATCTTCCATTACGCATAGTAATGATACCATCCTGAAGATATATTCTCTTTGTGTTAAGCAAGGAGGTAAGTTCTTTGTGAATCCGGTCATTTGTATTTTTGATACTTCTTCTAATAGAACTTAGGGCAGGACTTGCATCATCGGCTATTTCTTCTTCTGATATAATGCATCTCTTGATTTCGTTATTTAATGGAGATAGAGGTGAAAGAAGCAGAAAATGTTCACTTAACGAATCAGATTGTTCTTCTTCAATGTCTTCTCCTTTTGAATATGATTTAATCCTAAGAGCAACATTAAGAACAGAACTTATGTCCAAAAGCTCCTTTGCAGATGCAGTTCCTGCTACTTCAAGTCTCTTAAGAGTAGGTCTGATATCACGATTTCCTGAAAATGATACAGAGCCATTATGCCATAATCTGCTAAGTGCATCAGATGTTTCAGTTTGAAGTTTTTTTATTTCTTGAATGTCATCATGTGGTAATGTATTTCTACAGAGCTCTTTGCCTACAGGGGATGTGGCAAATTCTGTCAACATTTCAATTACTTTGGTGAATTCCAGAGTATTAAGTACTTTTTTATTCATTAAAAATACTCCTATCTATTTGCAAATAATACTAAAGTACATTATAATATACAGTACTATGAAAAAGCAAGCACGCAGAAACAGTGCTTTAGAAAAGGTAGTTACTGTTCAAATCATAAATGTAATTGTTTTATGGTTTTGAAGGTAATAAAGGTAAATAACATTGAGCGAAAAGTCAGAAGATTATAATAACAATATTTCAGATAAAAGCAGAGAGAAAAGTGCTAAGAGTAAACCTGGTAATGAAAGCTACAAAACTGAAGAATATGAGTTTGTAAAAGAGACTATTATTGACAAAAAAAAGGAATTAAAAAATAGTGTATATAAGATTCTTCTTGATTTACTCTGCATAATTATAGTATGTGTAGCAACTTGTTTTATATACTTTAGGTTCTTTGACAAGAACAATATAGGCAAAAAGGAAAATATTACAAGTGAAACAGAGGCTACAACAAAAGAGGTTGAAACTACAAGGGATTCTGAAACAAAAGTACCGGAGGATAAAGAAGAAACGCTTGAAAAAACAATCTTGTCATATATGATAGTTCTAAAGAACTATAACGAGACACATGCGTCTCCGTTTGCCGGACAAGAGGAAACTTCAAGGGATAGGGAAGATATCTCAGAGTATAATGAAGAAAATTCTCCAGAATATGAAGAAACTATAGAGCATAGTGAGGGAGAAACTTCAGATTACAATGAAGAAGAATATACAGCCACTATATCAGAAAGTAGTCTTAATAAATATATTGGAGTAGTGATATATAAAGATACAAATGTTATTATTGCAGCAAATTCAAATGATGTAGACGAGAGTAATCAGATATATGCAGAGGTATATACAGGTACACAGATAAAGGAAGTTCCTGTAAGAGTGCTAATGACAGAGGAAGAGATGGGTATTACATTCCTTTGTATAGATAGCAGAGACCTTAACAGTATGATACTTAGTAATATATCTGCTGCTAAGATTGCCCAGAATGTTGAGTTTGAGATGGGCGCAGATTGTATATACAGTGGATATGTCAAGGAGGCAGGTATTACAATCTCACATGGAAATGTTTTGAGTGAGGGTGATATTTCCCGTATAGAAGACATAGAATATTGCAAGTATGTTGCGAATGTTAATATTTCAAATGCACATAATGGATACATATTCTCAATGGATGGAAAGCTTGCCGGAATATGTTCAAGTGTGGAAGCAAATATCAGTACAGTAGTGTTTGTGGATATATCTGCTTTTAAGTCTATGGTACAGAATATTGCAACATATGGTTATACAACATATATTGGTATAGTGGGTCAGAAGGTAGATTATGAACTTGAGATGCTTGTTGGTAAAGATTTGCCAGATGGTGTATTTGTCACAAACGTTGCTTTTGGTTCACCAGCATACTATGCCGGAATCGGTGTAGGCGACATCATATACAATGTTGATGGTAATACAATCACTGATATGAGTGATATTAGAGGAATAATTGACAGGTATAAGCTTGGCGATGTCATGCCGGTAGAGATACACCGCTATATGGGAAACAGATTTAATACATACAGAGTAAATGTTCAGCTGGGCAAGAGATAGTAGGAATAATATACAAATTAGATATAAGGATATATTAAGGATATAAATCTAAAGATATAAATTAAAAGCTTTAGACTAAATATAACAATAAGTAAGATATATATGTAATAGAGAGGAATAGACATGAAATATATTGAATCATTCAGAGAAGGCGAAAAGGTATCGGATATTTATTTTTGTAAGCAGAAGACATCTGCTGTTACAAAGAATGGTAAGCCATATGATTCTGTAATATTACAGGATAAAACAGGAACAGTTGATGCAAAAATATGGGATCCTAATTCAGTAGGGATTGATGAATTTGATGCGGGAGATTATGTAGATGTAGTAGGCGATATAACACAATTCAATGGTGTGATTCAGTTGAATGTGAAACGTGTAAGAAAAGTAGATGAGGGAGAGTATGATCAGAGTGAATATCTTCCTACATCTGACAAAGATATTGATGAGATGTATAAGGAGCTTTTAAATATTATTGGCAGCATTAAGAATCCTTATCTTAACAAACTTTTGAATAAGTTCTTCTCAGATGATGAATTTGCAAAGAGGTTTAAAAATCATTCTGCAGCCAAGAGTGTACACCACAGCTTTATTGGAGGACTTCTTGAACATACATTATCAGTAACAAAGCTGTGTGACAGTTATACGGTATTGTATCCTCTTCTTAATAGAGACCTTTTGCTTTCAGCTGCTATTTTCCATGATATCGGAAAGCTTGATGAAATATCACCATATCCAATCAATGATTATACTGATGAGGGTCAGTTACTGGGTCATATTGTAATAGGGTATCAAAAGGTGAGTGCGGCAATTGAAACAATTGATGGTTTTCCAAAGAAGCTTGGCGATGAGCTTAAGCATTGTATTCTTGCACATCATGGAGAGCTTGAATATGGTTCACCAAAAAAACCAGCCATTATTGAAGCTGTTGCTCTGAATTTTGCTGATAATACAGATGCAAAGCTTGAGACGATGAAAGAAATCCTTACTACAGCGCAGCCGGCGGGAAATTCAGAATGGCTTGGATACAATAGATTTATGGAGTCAAATATTAAAAAAACTAGTGTATAGTTTGACGAAGAATGGTAATGAGATGAATGAAAAAATTAACTTAAAATAATGCATTCATATTAGAAAAAACTGTGTCATGGAAATAGTACATAAAAGATTTTGTTGAGGAAAATATAATGGTGTATGCAAAAAATGATATCGTAAAGGTACATATAGAAGATATGGGTGTAAACGGCGAAGGTATTGGCAAAATAGACGGTTACACATTGTTTATAAAAGACAGTATTGTAGGCGACTTTGTAGAGGCAAAGATTACAAAGCCGTCTAAAAATTATGCATATGCCAGACTTATGAGCGTGATTACACCTTCAAAGGACAGGGTAGAGCCAAAGTGTAATGTTGCAAAAGCGTGTGGTGGATGTCAGATACAGGAAATGGACTATCAGGCTCAGCTTGCCTATAAGAAAGAAAAAGTAAGAAATAATATTAAACGTATAGGTGGAATCAACGATTTTGATATAGAAGATACTATAGGAATGGAAGTTCCATTTAGATACAGAAATAAGGCACAGTACCCAGTGGGAATGGATAGGGATGGTAACATCATTATGGGATTCTACGCTGGAAGAACTCACTCAATCATCGAACAGACTGATTGCCTTATTGGCGATGAGGTGAATGAAAAAATCCTAAATATTATAAAAGAGTTCATGATAAAAAATGATATCAGACCGTATGATGAAACCACGGGAAAAGGACTTCTAAGACATATTCTTATTAGAAAGGGACATTATACAGGAGAGATAATGGTGTGCCTTGTAATCAATGGTGAGAAACTTAAAAACAGTAATGAATTAGTAGACAAGCTTCTTGAAATAGAAGGGATGACAAGCATTTCCCTTAGTGTAAATACAAAGAATACAAATGTAATAATGGGACTTAAGATAATTAATCTATATGGTGAAGGATTTATTACAGACTATATTGGGGATATAAAGTTCAACATTTCTCCATTGTCATTCTATCAGGTAAATCCTGTTCAGACACAGAGATTATATGGTAAAGCACTTGAATTTGCAGGTCTTACAGGAGACGAAACTGTATGGGATCTGTACTGTGGCGTTGGAACAATTTCTTTATTCCTTGCAAAGAGCGCAAAGCAGGTCTATGGTGTTGAAATTATTCCAGAGGCTATAGATGATGCAAGAAATAACGCAAAGGTAAATAACATAGAAAACGCAGAATTTTTCGTTGGTAAGGCGGAAGAAGTATTGCCTGAATACTATGAAAATAAGAAAAGAGAAGGCATCAATGCAACTGCAGATGTCATCGTCGTTGACCCTCCAAGAAAAGGCTGCGATGAGAAACTCCTTGAGACCATCATTAAAATGCAGCCAAACAAAGTTGTTTATGTAAGCTGTGACTCAGCTACCCTGGCTCGTGATTTAAAGTATCTTACGGGTAATGGATATAAGTTGGAAAAAGTCCAGCCTGTCGATATGTTTCCGCATAGTGTGCATGTGGAGACGGTCGTGTTGATGTCAAAGGTAAAATAGGGAATATTGAAAAAAGGCTTAAAATAAAGGGTTTTAAGACAAAAGGTAGTATTTTTGAGTGCTACTTTTGGTCTTTCTTTTTCTTGTCGGTGGAAACCTATCGAATAGCTGAAAATGGTAGGGTTGTGGCTACACTTTTGATATAGGGGTAGGTTGTGGAAACACTATGGTTAAGGAGGAAGAGTGAAATTAAGTTAGTTTGTTGACAAAGAAGATGATTGTTTGTATAATTGAGTTAACCTAAAAAAGTATAAAAAATGTACTTGAAAAGAAAATAAAGATGTGATACATTATGAGTATAAAATCAAAAGGAGGTACACTTATGGCATATACAACATTTGGAGAATTTGTAAGAATATTACGAATCAAACATCACGAAGTTATGGGTGATATGGCTAAGGTGTTAAATACATCTCTGCCATTTATGTCAGCAGTGGAAAATGGTAAGAAGAATGTTCCGACTGAGTGGATTGAAAAGATTGTGGAGCATTATAATCTTTCTGAATCTGAAAGAAAAGAAATGCTTGATGCAATTGAAGAATCTAAAACACAGTACAAAGTTATTGTGGGAAATGCAGGCATAAATCAAAGAAAAGCAGCTTTGAGATTTGCGAGATCATTTGACGAAATGGATGATGATACTGCACTTAAAATACTGGAATTATTGAGTAAGAAGGGAGAAGATTCAGAATAATGGATTATGAAACTAAACCAACAAGTAGGAATGATCTGAGAAGATATTCTGCTTATTTTAGAAAATTATTTGATGTACCTGAAACAGGACCGTTTCCAGTTTTAGAGGCATTAGATAAGGTTAATGATGTTTTTGATGATTGTGGATATGTAATAGTAGAAGATAAAAAATTGCCACCACAAACTATGGCGCAATGTGTACCGAACGAAATAGGCGGATTTACAATTGAAATAAAAAATTCTGTATATCAGGGTGCATATGAACATAATGTCGGGGCACTTAGAGGATTTATATGCCATGAGATATGCCATATATTTCTATTTAAAATTGGATTTACACCTATTTATGCAAGAAGTTTTGCAGATAATGAATTACCGCCATATAGAAGTGTTGAGTGGCAAGCAAAGGCTTTATGTGCAGAGGTTATGATTCCCTTTGAAGAAAGTATTGGAATGATGCCTAAAATGATTATAGAGAAATATCAAGTATCTCAGGCATTTGCAAAAGCAAGAAGAAAACTTGAGACTAAGAACAAAAGGAAAAAACTATTTTAAAATTAATTTGGAAAGGTGGCGATCATTATGGATGTATCAGTACGGGTAAAAGAAAAAAGCACCATAAGTAGCTGGAACTACAATACGGTGCTGCTCGAGTACTTAGGCTCGAACCTGAACACTTTTACCTTAGCATATTATTATTAAAATATCAAGAAAAATCGTAACTTGCATGTGTTTATCTGGAAAATAAACCATGCGTAACTGCTACTTGGGTACTTAGGTTTGAACCTGAACAATTCATAACAAGTACCTGAGTGGTTACCTCGGGGATAGTATGCTCTTGTCCCTGTTATACACCCAAAGGAGGTGCTGTTATGAGCAAAATTAATTCGCAGCGTAAGAGCTGTATTGATGTGTTTAATGCATTTTTAGTAACATTAGCAACATATGCCGGAATATTTGAATTCCCGTGTATAAAAGCAACATATGATATTCCTAATAAGTTGATATCATTTTCAAAATGTATATCTTGTAAGGATTACAATCAATGGGTTCATTTTTATGAGGATGATCATCTGTTTGAACGGATCTGGCGTAATCCATGGAAGTATTTGGATATACTCAAACGATACAATGGAGTTATTCTTCCTGACTTCAGTCTCTACAGGGACATGCCGTTGGTAATGCAATTATGGAACATTTATCGTAGCAGAGCCATTGGGTTTTGGCTTCAGGTTAATGGGGTGAAAGTAATACCAAATCTTAGATTTGGGGATAGACGTACATACCGTATTTGCTGTGATGGAATTGAAAAACATTGTGTAATCGCGGTTGGATCTCATGGGAATCTTAAACTGGTACAAGACAGAGAGATATTTCTTAAGGGGCTAGATGGTGTTGTTATGAGATTACAGCCAGTGGCGATTGTGGTATACGGTGCTGCACCGGAAAAGTATTTTAAGAAGTACAAAGACGCAGGCATTAGAATTGTACAGTTTGATAGCAACTATGCTACCTCGCATAAGGAGGTGGTATAAATGGGCGCAGGATATCATGGTGGATTTGGCAATACCAAAGGTGCTACGAATGTAAATAATGATAATAAAAAGTATGAGACTGACGAGTCATTAAAATCAGAACTTAGAAGCAACAATATAAAATTTAATGAAGCTGATATGGTTTTTATTGCTCGTGACAAGACAGGCCAAATAGTATGGCTTGAAAATGGTAACTCCTCAGCTGGATTGACGCATATTTTGGATGGAAAAGATGGAAGTCCTGGACATGCGAAAGATTTCGAAAGAGCTTTTGGTGTTCAGCGACAAAATGTTGGATCTTACCTAAAAGAGGTTATAAAAAATGGCTCGGTGGTTAGTAATCGACTCGTAAACATAAGTAATGGAAAGAAGGGTTATGAGAGGGTTTATGAGTATAAAGGAAACTATTATACAATGACAGGAATTGGTACGAATGGCTTTATTGTTTCAGCATATCCAATTAGAAAGGATGATTTATAATGTATACAATTAAATTAATGAATGAGTATCTTCATGGCCCTATTTGGGTATATGATGAAGAAGGATTTATAAGAAGAAAATATCCATTAATTGATAACGATGATGAACTAAGGCAATTGAATGAACAGGCAAGAAATCTATATGATTCGTTTTATTCATTCAATGAAGACGATAGCGCATGCGTTTTTGATGAGGATGGATATAAGGTAGCATATGAAGAGATGATTGGTATAATTAAACAAATAGTTCAAAAACTACAGTCGATTAACAATAATGATTTTGTAATTGAAGACTATATCACAAAGGATATTGCTGGTTAATTTCGAGGAAAGACTATTTAGTTGTATGTGGCAATATACCAAGTCTTTCGGCTTTAATATCTTGCAATTTATATTCTTCAAGTTTATTTAAGAGCCTAAGCCTATCTTTTTCATAATCGTGAGTTTCACGAATGGTACGGATGCTACTATATTTGGAGTTCTTTCTTGAGGAAATGCCATTGGAGTCTGTGGTAATGTTGCTGCGCAAATCTCGTTCAATTTGGACAGCATCAAATGCATCGGAGCTGATTATAGCAGGATGATGATCTACAATCTTGTATTGAATATCATCAACTAATATTATAACTGTTCCGGTGTATTTTATATTTGTCAAAATATTTTCAACAGTTTTTTTGCTCCAGGTATCTTTGCCTGTTGGAGAAGGAATTGATTCTTTTTTTAATTCTTTTAAGATACTTATAATACTATGGCCGTCAAGATAGCAGTTGTAGATGAAACGGACATTTTTAGCTTCGGATTCTTTTATACAGAGATTTCCTTCAGAATCATGTTTGTACCCATAGCAGATTTTATTATAGGATTTGGAGATTCCCATGGCAGCTCTGTTTTTGAGCCCCCATTTAATATTCTCACTTGCATTTACAAAACATCAGTGTAAATTGATGAAAGGAAATGATGTTACACATAATCATCCATTAAGCACACCACCTTCACCTGAAGATTTGTATTTGCTTGTAGACAATGAAGCTAATTCATTCAGAACCTGTGGAAAAAACGGAACATATGTGCTAGAATATTCTGATAAAATAAGCAATCTTCCTGAATTCAACATATTTGAAAATAAGTATCTTGAAATACAAAATAAACTATTGCCTAGTTATGCAGATGCAAATGGTTATATTACAAGTGAAGAAGAACTAATAAAGTTTGGTGATGCGATATGGGAAGAACTATTCAAGGAATATGGTGTGAAACCAACTTTTGAAAGAAGGTAAATATGCGTAATACAATAGATAAATATAGGTTATGTTTATATTGTAAATGCTTAAATTGCAAAAAGAGTGAAGGTGCAAAAGAAGCATATTCTTGTAAAGCATATCCTAAAAGATATGGAATACCAACTGATGTGTGGAATAAAAAAGATGTAGAATGTAAATATTTTGAAGCAAAGCATCCTGAATAGGATGCTTTTTTAGTGCAAAAAGTCTAGTGTATAGCCTATGCCTTTTCTTGTGGCAAGGTCGCACAATATGCTGAATGCGAATAGGCATATAAGAAAACTGTACAGGAAGAAAGGACAAAAGAAGATGGAAGAAAGAGCAATTATATTAAAACAGATTGAAATACTTCAGGCAAAGCAGGAACAGGAAGGTTTGCTTGTAGATGAATTGATACGATTATCAGGGCAGATTACACTGCTTTTATCTTTGTTGGATGAATATTCGACTACAGAATAAATAGCTGAATAAACGCACGAAAAACACATAAGAAAAAGGGGTTATGATGTTGTTGCAAGACCATATGTTAAAGGTGGAAGTCATAAATTAAACAAAGAACCATGGACGGCATGGGAAAGTGTTGTTGTCAAAGATTACCAAGATGTGAACAAGATGGTTGAATATATGAAAACTTTCGATGACAATTCAAGATTTGGAATTGCAATCAAAGGTAAAAATAATGGGCATGTTATCGTTGCAGAAAAAAAGAAAGGTGATATCATTTTTTATGATGCACAAAAAGGAAAAGTTATTGAAAATATTGACAAACATGATATTATAGAGTTAAAATTATGGCAAACAGACAATGCAAAATCTTCTGATAGGGGTATCACATCGTGTGAAAGTAGGTGATGAACATGGAATTTGAAAAATTATGTGAAATTGCATGTGATGAATTGAAAAAAGATGGTTTTATCGGTGTTTTTTTGATAAAAGACATGGGGGATTCGTTGATTTTTTATGGTGGAGATCCTAATGAAGATTATTACGGTGTTAGAACAGTGATTGTCGATAAAAAAAGTGGTGAAGTTGGTTGGTATTCGATTGATTTGGACAATATGAATATGATTGATAAATCACCTGAAATAGAAGTTCCAAGTGAATATTTATATAAAGCATCCTAAAAATTAGGGTGCTTTTTTAAACGGTTGCTTTTAGTTTACATATTACCTGTGGTAATATGTATGATGAAGTAAGATATTAAAGGACAGGTCAGAAGACTTGTCCTTTTTCTATATTTTTGAAAGGTGGTGATTGTATGGCATTGAGTGGAAGTTTTTCGGTTTCTCAAAGAAATGGAAACGAAACAGTTCGATGTGATTGGTCAGGAACACAGAATGTTTCAACAAACACAACAACTATTACGGCAAAATTGTATTTTACAAATAAATACGCAATAAGCATCGGTGATAGAACACATACAATCACTATAAACGGCACAGCAAAGACATTGACAAGTGGTGCGATAAATACAACGGGTGAACACTACATCGGAAGTGTTTCAGTTGATGTTCCACACAATTCGGACGGAACAAAATCTGTTGCTATAGCAAACGCCAATTATTATATAAAAAATTACGTATAAAAAAATACTATAAACTTAGAAATGGTTTATATAAGAAGTTATATAAAAAATATGCAAAGCTATAAAAAGTTTATAGCAAATGACATTTTTATATAAAAAAGCTATATAATCAGGGTAACTCAGGGGGCTTTAGGGGGCGAAGCCCTCTAACAAGATGGTAGCAAAAGAAAGATGTACATCTTTTGCGTATCTTGCAGTCAACCCTTTGCAGGAATGGGTAATAGTTTTGGAAAAACACCAGCGTTGTGAATTCCATTATTCAAAGCAATGCTTTATAATATTCCTATCAGGAGAAAGATGGGAAGGAGAATTTATTTGAATAATGAATTTGAACGCTGCTGCACATTTCTTGCCGAGATGATGGAGAAGTACGGTCTGGAGGTTTTACGTGATATAGCTGTAGAACTTCAGTTTGATCCGGAAACTTGGCGTGATGATGCAGAAGGAAAAAGACTTCGGTATGAGACTTATGCGAAGAGATTTCTGGAGCGGTTTCTGGAAGCGGCATAAGGATTACCGGCATCCTGCGAGAGTGGGATGTGATACATACGAAAGAGCGTTCAAAATAGTAAGATTGAAAGTTTACCACAGACCGATAGGTGGTATAGAAATGGTCGGATTGAAAGTGTGTCCTCCACCGGTTGCGGTGGAGGTTTTTAGATTGTATAATTATAATTTATATCGTGTAATGTTTGACCAATTGGATGGGAAATGCATTGCTTGAAGTAATTTATTTTTCTGAGATACAGATGTGGTTGCAGAAAAAGAATTTAATAGCTTGGTTAATTCTTTCTTAAGCGATTTAAAATCTTCTTTATCCAGTAAATAACGAAATGCTATGAGCAATGCAAACATATCGTGTTTTCCATAAAGATATTGTGTACCTTTTTGTGGAATACTCATTTTTTTATGAAGTAAGGTATCAGGGATTTCAAATCTGGTTTCAAATGAAAACAGACGCTCATTGTGTGCACATATATTACGAAAGACAGTAAGTACTTTTAAATACTGAATCAATTCTTTTTCTGTAATGTTGCCATAATGCACACTAACTTTGGATTTTATGCTCGGAAGCATAAAGGAATACATTTTAGAAGTTTGTCCAAGGGTAAGTGTTTTCATAATTACCCATAATGGAACATTCCCATATGTGTTTCTCTGATATACCACATAGCTGTGCTCGGTATTCTGATTGGCTTCGTATGTTAGTATGGATATCAGTTTAGAAACATCACGACTGTTTTTATTGGAAACATTGTAATTGGCAGAATTTAAATACGCTGATTGATTTTCAGAAAAGGCTTCACAAAACGAATAGGAAATCAATGAGCGGATTTTTTGCTCGATATGACAAATGTATTTAAATACAAGAGAACGGAGATTTTCATCGAATTCATATAGTGCAACAATATCCGCAAAATCTGTTCCTTTCACATACGTTCTTGTCATCGGGTTGTAAAATATATCTTTATAGCCATCAATTAAGGAGTAATAGCCAATATCATGCAATTTCCCCTCAGCATATGACAAATCGGAAATATTAAGTTGTTTTTTCTGAGTCAGAATATTTATTTGATCAGAGTATGTAATAAAGGGTTTAATTGGTTTCTTTGGCATATTTTTCTCCATACATTTTTGTATAAAAAAAGGAAGGCCCGCAGGTCTTCCTTCCGGTCGCAGGCATCGCAAGTTTCTGCAACCTAATCACTAACAGATATGATACCATTAATATCCGCCAAATGCAAGCGGTATTTTTGATAAATCTGCAATAGTATTATATGCAGTTGGAGAGTTTTTATGTTAAGTGTTATGTTGTGAAAATATTTTTATAAATAAGAAAAATAGATTGAGAATTGGTTGGAACAGAGTTATAATTTTGTTGGGACAAAAGAAGAGCTTGTGAAAACAGTAGCATTGATTGGAGGTTTACATGGAAGTTTCAAAAAGCGATTGGAAATTATTCAGAGTACGCATTGCTGAATGGCAGGAAAATTATATGGAACGCTTAGTGAAAGAATATATTGATATGTTGAATGGAAACGGAAATGCCTCGGATAAGTTCTGGGAGCTGGAAGAGCGAATAAAGAAGGACAAGAAACATCCGGGAGTTATGCTTGAATTAAGTAAAGGAAATATGATTTTCGATATTGTGGCATTGATTAATAGTGATGTAATTACGACTGCTGATTTGGAAGGTTTTAGTGATGAATTAAGAGAAAGTGTTGATTTTCTTTTGCATAGGTAAAAGGTGCGCATACACATATATGAATTGCAGGTGATATTTATGAATATAGAAGCGTATGATGCGGAGTCTTTAAGGAAGCTCGTCAGACTCCTTGAATATGAGAACAGGTTATTGAAAGACAAACTAAAGAAAGAAAATATTCCGTATGACGAGGTCAATCCTTTTGAAGAGACGATAGACAATGTAGAAGAGTACGACCCTGATCAGGGAGAACGCATTGTTAATCCACCTTATATTACAGAGGAAATGGCACAGAAGTTTTTTGCCATGTTTTGGGGGCGGGAGGATGTTTATGCAAAGCGTGGTAAGAATGGTGGTTATTTTCCACAATGTGATAACAGATGGGATGCCAG
>JBGVOD010000055.1:0-6156 GCA_045126215.1 Lachnospiraceae bacterium
CAGATAAATATGTATCAGAAGTTGGAGATGAATCTATAAAGAAACTGCATCAGAAAGTAAGTAATCTCAAAAAAAGCAGAGAGTGGGAGGAAGGCTACATGAAGATGGAGGAATTAATTGAACATTACAAGGAAGTGGCAAGAGAAGAAGGCTTAAAAGAAGGTAAAGAAGAAGGTTTGCAACAAGGCTTAAAAGAAGGTAAAGAAGAAGGTTTGCAACAAGGTTTAGTAGAAGGTTTAGAACAAGGTTTACAACAAGGTTTAGAACAAGGTTTAGAACAAGGTTTAGAACAAGGTTTACAACAAGGTAAAACACTTGGAATTCTTCAAGGTAAGGTTGAAACATTACTCAGTTTTCTTAGTGAAAAAGGGGATATATCATTGGAGCTAAAGGAAAAGATTGAGAATGAAAAAGATGAAAAGAAATTAGACTTGTGGATAAAACAGTCAGTTTTGTGCAATACGGTGGAAGAGTTCATAGAACAAATCTAAGACGTTTAGCAGATTGAAAACATTTAGTAAACAGTCTAATATATTAAACAAATGAAAAGATATCTTTGTATCAGGTGCCTGTATGTTTCTTATATAGGCTCCTGATATGTAATCAAAATTCAAAAAATCAGCAAAGAGTAAATAAAATAAGATAGGCTATCAAAAGGTATTTTTGGGAATATAACTGGAATATCCTTCAAAAGTCACAAATGCCGTTATCCTTTGTGTGATATGCTAAGATAATAAAAAAATTTTGAAAGCCTAAAGTTAAGAAAAGTATTAATAAGCAACTAATCAGATAATGGGGAACTATCTTAAAAAACAAAAATATAGTGGAAGGTTAGGAGAATAATCTGAAAAATTACAACGATACATTGAATAATCTTCCTAAATAGAATATAATACAAATGTTTACTCATTGAGAAGATATTCAGTGAAGGATATTTGTTTATTGAATAGTATTTATGTACATATTGAGTTTAGGAGGATTTTTATGAGTACAGTATTATTAGCAGGTGGTGCAGGATACATTGGCAGTCATACAGCGATTGAACTTATGGAAGCAGGATATGATGTTGTAATAGCTGATTGTCATTTTAACAGTAAGCCTGAGGTGTATAACAGAATTGAAAAGATAAGTGGTAAGCAGTTCAAACATTACGATGTAGATGTTTGTGATGTGGAAGCGCTTGACAAGGTATTTGCTGAAAATAAGATTGATGCAGTAGTACATTTTGCAGGCTATAAGGCAGTTGGTGAATCATGCGAGAAGCCAATGATGTATTACGAGAATAATATTGATTCTACATTTTCACTTATAAAGGTTATGAAAAAATATAACTGTGAAAATATCGTATTTAGCTCTTCTGCAACAGTATATGGCATGTCTCATAAGGCACCATTTGTTGAAACAATGCAGACAGGTCCTTGTACAAATCCATATGGTTGGACAAAGCTTATGAACGAACAGATACTTATGGATTTTGCAAATGCAGATGATACATTATCTGTTGTATTATTAAGATATTTTAATCCGGTAGGAGCGCATTCATCAGGACTTATTGGTGAGGATCCAAGAGGAATACCAAACAATCTTATGCCATTTGTGTCACAGGTTGCAGTTGGTAAGAGAGAATGCTTAAGCGTATTTGGAAATGATTATGATACACCAGACGGAACAGGGGTACGTGATTACATACATGTAGTTGACCTTGCAAAGGGACATGTTCTTGCTATTGATTATGCTATGAAACACAAGGGTTCGGAAGTATTCAATCTTGGTACAGGTGTTGGTTATAGTGTTCTTGATATGGTTAATGCCTTTGAAAAAGCAAATGGAATCAAGATTCCATACAAGATTGCTCCACGTCGTGCAGGTGATATCGCAACATGTTATGCTGACAGCACAAAGGCACTTGAGAAGCTTGGCTGGAAAGCAGAAAAGACTCTTGAGGATATGTGTAGAGATACATGGAACTGGCAGAAGAATAATCCTAATGGATATGAAGCATAGAAATTAATAGATATAAGATATATATTAATATATAAGATATGGATATTATTGTGTATAAGATATAGAAATTAATGGATATGCAGTTATAGAAAGTGATAGATTGAGAGATGGTGTGATTCGTATGGAAAATATAATAATACTTCGAGGACACCATCTTTTGTGTGTTCCGAGATTTATAGGCGAAGGATATAGTGAGGATTTTATCTTGCGCATGGGGGAGGTTGTCACAAAGCTTGGATTGCCAAACTATTGTAATAAAAACATGAAAAACGCATATGTAGATGAACATAAGGATACATGCGAAGATACATATGTAGATAAAGATAAAACTATATATGCAGATACACATATAGACGAATATAAAGATATATGTGCAGATATATATTTAGATGAATACAAGGATACATATGAAGACACATATAAAGAAATATATAGGGTGAAGATTATATATGGCAGTGATTATGTATGTGAGAAATGCCCAAATAAGCTACCTGATGGTGGATGTGAACTAAGCACATATGATGTGTATAATAAGGACAAGAAAGCCATAATGGCTGCAGGACTTATAGAAAATATGGAATATTCCGTTGAAGAAATAAGACAAGCTATTTCGAAGATTTCAAGAGAAGATTTCATAGAAATATGTAGTGGGTGCAGATGGTTTCATATATGTGAGAAATTTGAATAATGGAACTGTAGTCGTTGAAATAATGGAATATAGTTAAAATAATGGAATTGTAGCTAAATAGAAATAACTAACTTGTCAAAAAAGTAAATATAATTTAAGAGATTAAAGAAGTAGGGAGCCGATGGTATAAAACCATACGGCTTCATTTTTTGTGAAAATTATAGTTGATATTGACTTTATTTTTATGAGTGTTATACTATTAATAGATGATACGAAAGTACGAAAATATAAAAAAACGTATCAAATACACAAGGAAGGAGGAAACATATGGCGGATGATAGAATTGGTCATCTCATAAAGCTACCAATGGATACTATTAAGGAAACTGTGGATGCAGAACCAAAAGTACCTTGTACAGAAGAAGAAGTGATGAGTGTTTTACATGACTTATGTTGTGCAGTTGATGATGAGTCTTATATTTCACCGACTCCAACTTTAGATAATCCTGCATTATCAGATGATTATATTTTTGATAATGAAGATGAAAAACTAGTGCTAAAAGACTTAACAAAGTTGAATTTTGTCGGGAAAATTAAGGATGTTGGAAAAGGTGCAAAGAAAAGACTAGAAAAAGGATTGCCACAAGAATATTTATATGTATTTAAGTATCCGTGTAAGCTTGCAAGACGAGATGTACAAGAAAGTGGAATTAATTTGGATAATGTGCTCATTTATATAAAGATAAATGATAGAAAGATTCCAAATAAAAAAGTATTTATAGTATCATTTCATAAAAATAGACACCAAAATAATAATATTAATAAAATTAAAAGAATTGAAAACAAATCATAAAAAAGTAGTGAAAAAGAATTGGAAACACAATAGAAAAAATAGAAAACAAATTATAAACATATATGAAAAAAACAAGTCAGCGTACAGTTATTACTGTATGCTGGATTGTTAAAATAAAGAAATATAGTAGGAAATTAAAGAAAGAAGTAGGTGAAAATATGAAACGTCAAGAATTTGCTTACTGTAATGAGTGTGAAGAATTAGTAAATTACGATATTTGTGAGGATATTATTACTGAACAATATAAGGGAGAAGAGGTAAAATTCAAATTTATTGTTGGGAGATGCAAATGTTGTGGAAATGAAGTATCTACTGATAATGAATACAATTTTAGAAAATCAGAAGCAAAAATTAAGGCATACAAAAAGAAAATTGGAATTATTGATATTGATCAAATATCAGAAATTTTAAGAAAATATGATATTGGAAAAGAGGCACTGGCAGATATTGCAGGATTTGGAAAAGTCACAATTAAACGATATTACGAGGGTTTTATTCCAGCAAAAGAGTAGTCAGATATTTTAGTTAATATATTGAATGATGAAGAGTTATTTATGAATTTAGTTCAGAAAAGTAAAGATAAACTCAAGGAAGTTACGTACAAAAAAATAGTTGTCAGATATGAACGGTTAGTTGAAATTCGAGAATCTAAAATTGATCAGATTGTAAATTATATTATTACTCATTTGGGAGAAGTTACACCATTAGCTTTAGAGAAATTGTTGTCCTTCTGTAACGGAGTGAACTATGCAGTGAACGGAAAACAATTGATTTTTGAGGAAAGTCAAGCGTGGGCTCATGGACCAGTATATCCTTATATTTATAATAAATATAAAAAATATGGTTACAGACCAATTGATAATGGAATATATAGCAGTCATGGTTGGATGACATCTAAGCTTTCAGAAGAGGAAATAAGGTCGATTGACATGGTTATTAGAACTTTTGGTTTATATTCACCAAAAACTTTGGAAATGATTAGCCATTCCCAGAGACCTTGGAAAGAGAAGAGGGTTAGATATAAAGAAAATGAGTCTAGCCAGGAAGTAATTGATGAAAAATCAATAAAAGAATTTTATGTTGAGAAGAATTTATGCACAGAAGAAAAAATAATGAGATATATTTTAGAGTGTATAAGAAATGAATCTATAGCATAAATACAACTAGATACTACAAAGTAAAAGGACAATATCAAAAGTATTTGATATTGTTCTTTTACTTTCTTGACAAACTTCCGAATTGTACATATAGTTAAAAATACGGCTAAGATAGGGAAAAATAAGAAGACTAAGCCGAAAAATCAGTGAAAAAAGAGAATCATAGAGCTTGAGGAAATGCTAGAAACCAGAAAAATACGGCTAAGATAGGGAAAAATAAGAAGACAAAGCCGAAAAAATCAGTGAAAGAAGAGAATCATAGAGCTTGAGAAAGCGCTCGAAACCAGAAAAGTACGGCTAAGGCAGGGGAAAACAAGAAATTAAAGCCGAAAAGATCTGGCATAAGGTGAATTGAGAAGAGTAAGGTGAATTGAGAAAAATAAAGATAAATCGAGAAAAACCTGGGTGAATTAAGAAAAATAGAGAAACAAAAAAGTCAAGGATGAAAACAAGTATAGAATGGAAAATGAATATAAAAGCAACAAGAAACATAAACACAACAAAAACAATATAATCAAAAATAAAGAAAACAAGGATATACTTCAAAATATTTTTGTAGTCATAGGAATAGCATTAATATGTGACTTTCTGTGGGGGAGTGCATTTCCGTGCATAAAGTTCGGATATAAGATATATGGAATAGGTCCACTTGAAACAAATAATCAGATTCTTTTTGCTGGAATTAGATTCGTAATTGCAGGATGTCTGGTTATTCTTTTCCTTTGCATGAAAGAGAAGAAATTTATATATCCAAAAAGTATCGGGGCGATGAAAAAAGTAATGATACTGAGCTTGTTTCAAACAATTTTGCAATATATATTTTTCTATATCGGACTTGCGAGAACCACAGGGGTAAAAGGCTCTGTTATAGAGGCCTCAAATGTATTTGTTGCGATTTTTGTATCTAGTGTAATATTTCGCCAGGAAAAACTTTCAATGCAAAAGATTGTTGGAAGTATAATTGGATTTGCGGGGGTAATTGTAATAAATATTAATGGACTTACCCTTGATTTTGGATTAGGAGATGGATTGATTTTGATATCTACATTTGCGTATGCTATGTCATCTGTGCTACTTAAGAAATATGCAAAAGATGAGAATACAGTAATGCTAAGCGGATATCAGTTCCTATTTGGTGGAGTGGTAATGAGTATTATTGCATTACTGATGGGAGGAAATATTGATTTTGAAAGTGAGAAAATCATTGCAAATATAAGTGCAAATGTAAGTGAGAATATAAGTGCCAATATAGGTGTAAATGCAAATTCAGATGTAAGTTCAACAGAAGCTATAGTAGCAGCAATAGGTATACTATTATATCTGGCATTCATATCTGCAATGGCATATTCTCTATGGTCAATCCTGCTTGCACATAATCCGGTATCTAAGGTGGCGGTATTGGGATTTATGAATCCAGTGTTTGGAGTAATCCTATCAGCCGTGATGCTTGGAGAGACGGGTGAAGCATTTGGAATAAAGAGTCTGGTGGCATTGGTATGTGTAAGTGTTGGCGTG
>JBGVOD010000056.1:0-24847 GCA_045126215.1 Lachnospiraceae bacterium
GACGGAACATCAATGAGTCAGGAAAAAGTAGATAAGTACAAAGAAGAAAAGAAAAACAGAAAGAAAATTGCAAAAAAACAGAAGAGAGAAAAGATTTTGGCAGTTGTTACAGGATGCTTAATAGTAACAATTATTTGTGGATATTATGTATGGTCAGCGGTTTCATACGCTATGGAAGAGGAAACTACTACAGCAGCAGGATACACATTATCTGAAGAGGAACTTTCAAGTTTGCTTGAACAACTTAATGCGACAACAACATCAAATGATGAAACAACAGCGGCAGATAATACAACATTAGAAGGAGATACAACTGCTATACAGGAGACAACAGCAGCTGAATAATATACAATGAACAAAGGCGATATAATAATAAGAAATGCAATTGTACATATTATGGATTCAACAGTTGGAATGCCGGTTTTGTCGGATGTTGAGCTTTCATATGGCTCTGATTTTGCAGATTTTTTAAAAGAACATATCTATAAAGTATTTGCAAGTGATGAGAAGAAAAAGTGCAGATTTGTTGAGGAAGAATCAGATATATTCAGGTTAATCGAGGATACCAATAATGGATCAATGGATTTTGTTACATTCAGTAAACAGGTTGCTGAAAAATTATATGGTATTATGAATTCGAATATTGATATTCCAAGTGCTGATTTGATAATTGTTTGTTTTGAAGTGAATCAGATAATGCATTTGGCATTACTAAAAATGAACTATAAACAATCATATATGCACAATACAATTGCTATGGAAGAGGGGAATACAAATAGTATTGTAATGTATAAATCAATTCTTCCAAATGAATCACAGAAATTGTCTGAAGCGGCTATTATTAATTTAACTGATTATAGTATTTTGCTTCTTGAAAAGAAATATGACATCAATGGTACAAAAACTAATTATTTTTCAAAGATGTTTTTGAACTGTTCATCTCAGCTTTCACAGAAATCTAAGCTTTCTATTGTTGAAAAGGCAATAGAATCTGTTCAGAAAGATTATTATAATGATTCTGAACAGTTTGAAGAAAAGATGAAGGTTAAAAGTATTATACATGAAGAGATGACAAACGAGGGTGTAATCAGTATTCCTGAGGTTGTAGAAAAAGTTTTTGAGGATAAAGAGGAACTTAAAGAGAAGTTTAAAGAAAAGATTGAGAAATATAACATAAAAGAGGAAGAAGAAATAAAGCCTCAGAATGAAGCTACTACTAGAAAATTCTCAAAGCAACATTTAACAACTGATACTGGTATTGAGATTAAAATACCTATGGAGCAGTACAATAGTACAGATAATATTGAGTTTATTACCAATGAGGATGGTACGATTTCCGTACTAATTAAGAATATTGGACATATAACATCAAAATAATGGAGGAAAGAAATGGATAATAATTCTTCAAATGTAGTGCTTAGACTTGAAAATGTTACTAAGCAGTATAAGAATTTTACAGCTGTAAACAATGTTTCATTTGAACTTGAAAAGGGAAAAATCTATGGATTTATAGGTCAGAATGGTGCAGGTAAAACAACAATCATCAGAATGATTGTTGGTGTAGCGCTTCCTACAAAAGGAAATATTGATATATTCATAGATGGTGAGAACAAGGGATTGTATGAAGGAAGAAAAAAGATAGGTGCAATTGTTGAATCACCAGCTTTATATACAAAGCTTACTGCAAGAAAAAATCTTCAGATTCAGAAGTCATTATATGGAATTAACGACCCAAATCTTGAAGTAGAACTTATGGAATTAGTTGGACTTAAAGGATGGGAAGATAAAAAAGTAAAAGATTTTTCACTTGGTATGAGACAGCGACTTGCAATTGCTATGGCACTTGTAAATGACCCACAGATTTTGTTACTTGATGAGCCAATAAATGGTCTTGATCCAATGGGAATCGTTGAAGTGAGAAATCTTATAAAGATGTTATGTGAGAAAAAACAGATTACTGTATTGATTTCAAGTCATATTTTATCTGAACTTCACCAATTGGCAACTGACTATATTATTATTGATAAAGGAAATATTGTTAAGAAGATGAGTCTTAACGAACTTGACAACCAGATTGAAAGGTTTGTTGCATTGCAGGTAGAAGATAAAGAGGCTGCAAAGAATGTTATTGAGAATGTTCTTCATTCAAAGAGATATCAGATTTTTGATAATAACTTTATAAAAATATATGATTATGTTGATGATGTTAGAGCAGTTGCCAAGGCTATGATGGATAATAATGTATTAGTTGTTTATTTAAATATAACAAGTGAAAGTCTTGAAAATTACTTTATTAATTTAGTAGGAGGTAATAGCAATGTCTAAACTTTTAAAAATAGAAATGATGAAACTTAAAACATCATTAGCATTTAAAATTACAATCATTGTATGTGCAGCAATGTGTCTTATGAATGTTGCAGTATATGCTTTTATTGCTAACCTTGACAAGATAATTGATGTTAGTGCAGACGAATCTTTAGAATCAATGCAGAATATTTTTGGTGGTATGATTGATGGCAGATCACTGTTTAATATGGCAGTTTCAAATCCAAGTGATTATATGATGATGGCAGTTATAGTTATATGTATAATGGTGTGTGGTGATTTTTCGGCAAGAACATTACAGGCACAGATAATTGCAGGATTCTCAAGAACAAAGATATTTTTATCAAGACTAGTTAGTTCTTTATTTATTTTGTTTGTTTTCTTTGTTATTTATGTAGGATTGCTTACATTTGGTACAGGAATTTTCTGTGGATATGGTCCTGAAGGTTTGACAGGTGCTGCCTTACTTACAATGCTTAGACAGTTTACGATGAGTTATGTTATGTCTGGAAGTATTTTGACAATGTACTTACTGATAGTTTTCTGTGCAAAGAGTATCGGACCAAGTATAGGTATATGTTTGCCTTTAATGCTCATTGGAACAGGTATTATTTCGGCAATTGGATCAATTAATGATACTGCATACGAAATATATTTATTAACACCATTTGGACAGCAGTCATTAGTTACAGCTGAACTTGATTTTTTAGAGTATTTTAAATATTTTGCGGTAGCTATAGTATTTGCTGCAATTATGATTTTTATTGCAGCAAAATCATTTAAGAAGGCAGAAATGAAATAATGAATAATACTTCAATCACTGATAAGATTATTGGTGTGATATCTCCATTAGTTGTATATATTTTTGTAAATTTATTTGTGCAGGCTGGATTCGCAGCTTATTTGTCTGTTTCTCAGTTTGGGGCAATAGATGGAAATTTCTACAATGCCAGTGAAAACTTTATGGAAAATATGCAACAGGTGGTTTCTGAAAATACATTAACTGTTACTTTTTTAGCAGTACTTGTAAATTTACCATTTATGTTTTATATGTATAAGAAACAGTGTGGTATATTGAAATATAAAGGTTCAAGAAAAGATTGGTATATTCCTGTACTTATTGGGATATTTGCCAGTCTTGGTATTAGTAAATTTGTTACATTGCTTCCAATAGATGGTATACTTGGTAACTATGAAGAACTCTCTTCAAATATTATGAAAGCCAATATACCTCTTCAGATTATTACATTAGTAATAATTGGTCCAATAATGGAAGAGTTAATGTTTAGAGGTGTAATATATAATAGATTAAAGAGATTCAATGAAGAAAAAATTGCAATGTATATTACTGCATTAATGTTTGGTATATATCATTTTAATCTTGTTCAGGGACTCTATACATTTGTTTTATCGTTATTATTGACATATGTTTTAGAAAAATATAATACGATTATTGCTCCAATGGTGGTGCACATAGTGGCGAATGGAATGGCAGTTGTTACAAATTATTCGTCTATTAGTGATACTATAAATAGTCATTGGTATTTGAAGATATTGTTTATGATTATTGAAATGGCAGGATTGGTATTTGTTGTGTATAAGAGTACAAAAAAGAAGTTGTTATGCGAATAAGGAGGCAAGGAAATGTACGACTATATAATTGTTGGCAGTGGTTTTGCAGGAACAGTAGTTGCTGAAAGAAAAGCAAAAGAAGGAAAAAAAGTTTTAATACTTGAAAAGAGAAATCATATTGGTGGAAATTGTTATGATGAAGTTGATGAATATGGTGTTTTGATTCATAAGTATGGTCCACATATATTTCATACCAATAGTGAAGAGGTATATAAATATCTTTCAGAATTTACAGAATGGTTGCCTTATAGACATGAGGTAGTTGCAAAATTGCCGGAAATGTATATTCCTGTTCCATTCAATCTAAATACATTGAAAAAAGTATATGGTAACGAAAAGGCAAGAGAATTAGAGGAAAAGTTAATTTCAACATATGGTTTTGGCTCAAAGGTACCTATTCTTAAGCTTCGTGAAAATGAAGATGAGGAAATAAGAGATATTGCAGATTTTGTATATGAGAATATTTTTCTTAAATATACGATGAAGCAGTGGGGACAGAAACCAGAAGAAATTGATCCTGCTGTTACAGGTAGAGTACCTGTAGTAATTTCAAATGATGATAGATATTTTAGCGATAAATATCAGGGAATGCCAGCTGATGGATACACAGCAATGTTTGAAAAGATGCTTAATAGCGATAATATTGAAATAAAGTTTGGCGTAGATGCTAAAGATGTATTGGATTTCAAAGATGATGGAATATACTATGAGGGAGAAAAAGTTGAAGGTGAAATAATATTTACCGGTGCGCTTGATGAATTATTTTCATGTAAATATGGAAGACTACCATATAGAACCCTTACATTTGTATTTGAACATTTTGATGAATATAGTTATCAGCCAAATGCAGTTGTCAATTATACGGTAAGTGAAGATTATACTCGAATAACAGAGTATAAAAAATTAACATTGCAGGATGTTGAGGGGACGACTATAATGAAAGAGTACCCTAAGGCATATACTGGTAGTGAAGGTGAAATACCATATTATGCTATAATGAACGATGAAAATAAAGCGATGTATGACAAATATGTATCTTTAGTAGATAAATATAAAAATTTCCATTTGCTTGGAAGATTGGCAGAGTACAAATATTATAATATTGACGGAATTGTCGAAAAAGCTTTAGATTTGGCGAAGGAGATTGATAGATAATGAAAATACTTAGTGTAGCAATACCTTGTTATAATTCTGCAGAATATATGGAAAATTGTGTAAACAGTTTGTTGCCAGGGGGAGAGGATATTGAAATTATTATTGTAGATGATGGTTCAGTAAAGGATGATACGGCTAAAATTGCTGACAGACTTGCAGCAGAACATCCAACAATTATAAAAGCAGTACATCAAGAAAACGGCGGTCATGGAGAGGCTGTAAATACAGGCCTTAAGAATGCAACAGGATTATATTTTAAAGTTGTGGATAGTGATGACTGGGTAGATGAAAAGGCATTAAAGGCAGTTTTAAAGACACTTAGATATATGATTGAAAAAGACAAGAATCTTGATATGCTTTTGTCTAATTTTGTATATGAAAAGCAGGGCGTAAAACATAAAGCTGTTATGAGTTATAGATCTGCAATAGAACCAAAGCACATTATGTCATGGGATGGAAAGATTAAGTTTAAAAAATCACAGTATATTCTTATGCATTCTGTTATCTACAGAACAGAATTATTGAGAAGCTGCGGACTTGAACTACCAAAGCATACATTTTATGTTGATAATATTTATGTATTTAAGCCTCTTCCATATGTAAAGAAGATTTGCTATATTGATGTTGATTTTTACAGATATTTTATTGGCAGAGAAGACCAGTCTGTAAATGAAAAGGTTATGATTTCAAGAATTGATCAGCATATTCGTGTTGCAAAGATTATGATTGAAGATTATTCAAAGATGAATATTGAAAGTCAAAAACTTGATAAGTATATGATTCAGTATCTTGATATGATGATGTGCATTGCTTCGATTATGCTTATTCTTGCAAAAGATAAGGAAAGTCTGCAAAAGAAAAAAGAACTTTGGAAATGGCTAAAAGAGGAAAATTTATCATTATATAAGAAGTTAAGATTTTCTATTTTCGGCATCTGGATGAACTTGCCGGGTGCTGTTGGAAGAAAGCTTAGTGTTTTTGGATATAAGGTTGCAAATAAAGTTTTTGGATTTAATTAAAAATAGTGCTTGACATATTTTGGTGTGTCAGTTATACTATCTAGGCAGGTTTGATGAGGCAATCGATTGGGATCTTAGCTCAGCTGGGAGAGCATCTGCCTTACAAGCAGAGGGTCACAGGTTCGAGCCCTGTAGGTCCCATTAAACCTGCAATATGGCTAAGTAGCTCAGTTGGCTAGAGCACGCGGTTCATACCCGCGGTGTCAGGGGTTCGAATCCCTTCTTAGCCACTATTTTAAAAGAGGAAGTGCATAAAGGCACTTCTTTTTTTGTTACACAAGACCGGCAAGTACTATCATACTTGCATGAAATGGTATTGGCCGGTTATAGTGGAAGAAGGTATCATAAAAGTATCATAAAAGTATATTAAAGGTATTTTAAAAAATAAAACTCTATTTGACATCTTAAAAAATATATGATATTTTGTGAAAGCGAGAATGAAAATATTCTTAAATAACACAGAAAGATAAAAGGGAGATGCAAAATGGCAAGAAGAGAGAAAAAATCTTTATTTAGTGGATTTATGACAACACTTATTACTATTGCAGTAGTAGTAATATTAGTGTTATGTTTTGTGGATTTTAATGTTGTTCGCTATGGATTCTGCACACCAGAAGATATGTATGGTGATGAATATGATTTCACAGAAACAGATACAGGTACACGTGTTGAAGGTAATATTTATCCCGATGAAGTTATAGATTATTTAGGATGTATGGAAGTTACACGTACTTCAAAAAGATCTACAACTAAGACACGTACATATTATTATGTAATTGAAGTATACGATGAAAACGGTGATCCATTCGTTACGACCATTGCTATGCCGGAATCAAAAAATAATGAATTTGAAAAGTTTATGAACTCAGATGATCTTGATAAGACATATTATATTCAAGGCGTTGTAAAAGAAACTGAAGATGACGTTCAGGATGAATTTATGGATTGGATAGATGAATGTGCGGTATACTTTAATATGACCGAGGAAGAGTTTGAAGAACTTGCACTTGAGAATGGTATTGTATACGTCGATTTTGGACTTACATCCATTTTCTATACAATAATTGGTGTATGTTTAGGTGTTATTGTTCTTTGCATTATTATAATGATTATTCATGGAAAAAAGAAAAAGAATCAGCAGATTGCTGAAAGTCAATCATATTCAGCTTATCCTCAGTATGATTTGAATAATCAGTTTGGTGGACAGCAGAATCAGAATTATCAGAACAATATGAATAACCAGTTTGGTGGAGAGCAGTATCAGAATTCACAGTTTGGACAGGATATAAATAACAATCAGCAGAATCCTTACTTATAAAATAGATAATATTGTTTTAGTAAAATAGTACAAGTGATTATTGAACTTGTACTATTTTTTTTACATATTACTTTATTGACTGGAAAATATCATTGTGATACCATTTATAGGAATAACATGTCAAATTAAAAAATATAGTTGGGATTGGAGTAGGAAAATGTCGTCTATAGATGCAAAAAGGAAAAAGGGTGTTTTATACTCATGTATAATGGCTGGAATAGGGATTTTTCTTGCTGTTTTATTTTCTGAGTCAGATATTGTTTTAAATGCATTAAAAAGTAAAACAGATGTTTATGAGGATGGATTTGATTATGTTGAATTTGGCACAGGTGGTCATATTGAGAGTGAAATAGGATATGGAAATATATTATCTTATCTTGGAAGTGTAGAGGTAACGCATAGAAGAAGGAATTCTATATCTACATATAAAACGACAACATATTTTTATGTTGTAGCTGTGTATGATGATAATGGAGACTGTTATTTAACATGTGTAGAGGTTCCGGAAAAAGACAAACTAACATTTGATTTTGCTGTGGAATTTGATGAAGCTACGACTGCCACAGCACCGTTTGAAGGTACTATAAAAGAAATGAGCGACAAAGTAAAAGAAGCTATGTATGAGTTTGTCGATGAAAATGATGCTACTCTTAGACGCGTTTTAAATACATATAATAATGTTAATAAACCAGGAAAAAATGGAGATATAAAAGATTTTGTTGTTGTAAATTATATGTCGTATGTTGACTATGGCAAAGCAAAATTATTTTATTTCTTGATGGGAATTTCAATTTTATTGGTTATTATTCCTTTGAGTATTCTACATATAAAAAAGAAGAATCAAGGGAAAATTGAATACAGTACAAGAGGAAATAACATATTTGATAATTCGAATTTTGGTACATATGGTAAAGATAGAAGTTTTGAAATGAATGATAAATATAAAACTTCGGTAGGATCATTTAATACAATATATGTTCCGGAAGGTGAAGAACAAGATGTTTTTGAAAAAAATGCTGAAAATCAGCTAAATATTAAAGATAATATAGTGTATGATGATGATATAAAAATAACTGATAAAAATGATGGTGAATCCTTATATGGAGAAGCGACAACGAAAATAATTGAGGATGAACCGGCATATAATATTGGTATGTCGAAAAATGATGATGATTCGTATAGTTCATTTAGTAGTGTTATTAGAAATGATAAACAAGAGGAACAAACTGAGGAAGATGAATATGCAGATATAGCGCAGTTTGATACGTTAAATACTGCATCATCATTTAGTGACAATAGCACAGTTGGTTCAAACAGAGCTATGCAAGGTGCTTTTGGGGATTCTTATAATCCTGGAATTGAGCGCAAAAACACAGATCAAAATATCTTTGGATATGCAGAGCTGCCTTGTGGAACATATATGAAGATGCAGCTTGTTGATATAAATCACAGCGTAGAACTTGGAACTTTAGAAAGAGCAAAAGAGCTTCTAATGGAACTGACAAAATGTGATGAACAGATGGCAACAGATATTATTAGTAACTGGGATAGTTACTACAATATGTAAGGGAGAATTATATGAAGAACAAATTAAAAAACATTATAGTTGGAGTTGTAGGTTTAATTTTTTTAGTTGGATTACTTATCATTCGCATATTTTTTAATAGTTATATGGTAGCTGGAAATGCAACACCGGTAGATTTCCTTGAAAAAGGATTTGATGTAACAACTTTATCAAGTGGTGTTCATGTAAAGTCAGATATTAAACAGGTTTTTTATAGACTTGATACAGGAAATGAAAGTGAATATGTATATATTGTTCCAGGAATGGATGCAGATGGAGATTTTAGATTTATCCTTGTAAAGATTGAGGAAGGTGACAACGAGGCATATAGTATTCTTGCAGATGATACATACTTTAGTGTTTTTTCATATGCATATGACAGAGTGGTAACAATAAGAACAAGAGAATACCCTGCTGATAGTTTTGATGGGGTTACAAAAGAGTTGCCTGATAGATATGTTGATGCATTTGCAAATTGGTGTGAATCATCTGACAGACCATCTTATTGTTTGAAACCAGATGAGATGAAGGCAAAATTACTTCCTGTTTACTTTGAAACTGTTGATGTTTCAGTATGTAAGATATTTTTTGTACTTTATGTAATATGTCTTTCTGCTGTATGCTTATGTGCATTGTATTTTGTAGTATCTTTCATTGGTGTTTTAAAGAAAAAGAAAAAGGCTGGAAAAGCTGGCTTTTCGGATGAGGTCGTTTTAAAAGACAGTGAAGTAAAGAAACCAGACGTAAGTATGATGAATGATAAATCATTAGATTTATCAGCGAAAAATGATGAGCTTGAAATCGATGAGGGAACGAATTCAGGAGCGCCAACATACAATGAAGAAGAATATAGACATATTGAACTTCCAATAGGAACTTTTATGAAGTATCAGTTAGATGAAGTTAATGCATATATGAAGGCAGGAAAAAAGAGTGAGGCTCTTATGAAACTTATTGAAATGTCTAATTGTGATTCAAGGGCAGGGGCAGCAGTAATTGTAAGATGGGAAGAATATTATAAATAAATCTTTAAGTTGAGAATATATTTTCTCTATGCTATAATGTAGCGCGAAGGTAAAAATGGAATACATTTTTATCAAAATAGTTTATTGGAGAATTTATGAAAGCCTTTTTTAAAAAATACAGCCATGCATGGACTTTGTTATATGTCTTTATATATATGCCATGGTTTATGTATATAGAGAAAACAATTACACCTGATACCGAGTTTACAAATTTACATGTTGGATTTGATGATTTAATTCCGTTTTGTGAATGGTTTATAATACCATATGTGATATGGTTTTTATATATTCCAGCAGTTATACTGTTAGAACTTTTTACATCTAGAAAAGAGTACTATTATGCATGCGCATATTTATTTACAGGTATGTCAATATGTCTTCTTATATGTACCTTGTGGCCAAACGGTCAGGATTTGAGAGTCGACACATTTGAAAATGAAAATATTCTTACAGGTATTATGGGATTTATTTATCATGCTGATACAAATACTAATGTTTTCCCAAGTATCCATGTATTTAACTCTATTGGTGCGTTCATAATAATATGTAAGAGTAGTTATATGAAAAATAAAACGGCTATCAAAGTTGCATCTGGAATATTAAGCATTTTAATTATTCTTTCAACTATGTTTTTAAAACAACATTCTGTTATTGATGTTATAGGTGGTATAATACTTGGACTGATAATGTATTTAATTGTTTACTGTGTGAACTGGGATAAGATTTTTGCAAAGAAAGGATAACAATATGAGAGTAGGAATGGGTTACGATGTTCATAAGCTTGTTGAAAATAGAGACCTTATAATAGGTGGCGTTAAGATTCCACATCAGTTAGGTCTTTTAGGACATTCCGATGCAGATGTATTGTTACATGCAATTATGGATTCGCTTCTTGGTGCGGCTGCACTTGGCGATATTGGAAGACATTTTCCAGATAATGATGAAAAGTATCGTGGCATTTCAAGTTTAAAATTACTTGAGCATGTAAGAGAATTGATAGAAAAAGAAGGATATATAATAGAAAATATTGATGCGACAATAATTGCACAAAAGCCTAAGATGGCTCCTCATATACCACAGATGATTGAAAATATAGCATCTACTTTGTGTATTGAAAAAAATCAGATTAATATAAAAGCAACCACAGAGGAAGGTCTTGGTTTTACAGGAAAGTGTGAGGGCATTTCTTCACAATCCATTGCACTTTTATCATCAGTTTCTGATATGATAGACAAGACTATAACAGTTGCAGATAGTGAAAGCGTAGATAGTGCAAGATGTGCTGGGTGCACAGGATGTTCAAGAGGAAATTAGATGACAGAAAATATGGAAAATATAGAGTTATTTAGCGTTGTTCCTAGTGATTACAAAAAAATTAAAGAATATTTTAAAAAGAGACAGTCGGGTACATGTGAAAATGTAATTACCGACTGTTATATTTGGAGAAATTATTATGATACACGGTATTTTTTGAATGAATATGGTCTGATGTGGATATACCGTGTAAAAGATGAAATATTTTCGTCAGTTCCTTTATGCAAGGCGGAGCATTTAAAGTATTGCTTTGAAGATTTAAGATTATATTTTAATAACGTGCTTGGACAAAAACTAAAGCTATATCTTGTCGATAAAGCTGCGGTTGATATTTTATGTCTTAATGAAAGCAAATTTAGAGTCGAAAAAGAAAGAGATTACTTTGATTATGTCTATAATGCCAAGGAATTGATGGAACTATCAGGTAAAAAATACCATAAAAAGAAGAATCATATAAATGCTTTTCTAAAAGAGTATGAAGGAAGATATGAAATAAAGATTCCAACATGTTCTGACAAGGATGATATTATAGAGTTCTTAAACAGATGGCATAAACAGAGAAATATTGTAGACGAATATAATAGGGATTATTATGAACTAAAGGGAATTGAAGAAGTCCTTAATCATTGTAATATGATAAAGTATTATATGATGTGTATATATATTGATGGAAAGATGGAGGCCTTTACTCTTGGAACATATCTTAAAACGGAAAAAACAGTTTATGTTCATGTAGAAAAAGCAAATCCTGAGATCAGAGGGTTGTATCCCTTTATTAATCAGCAGTTCCTGATTAAATGTTTTCCAGATGCCAGATATGTTAATAGAGAAGATGATATGGGATTAGAGGGACTTCGCAAGGCGAAAATGTCATACAATCCTGAATTTTTAGTTGAAAAATATACTATTACGGAACTTTAGTTATGAGTGAAATAAAAGAGAATATCAGATATTTATCAAAGGCAGAAAGGTATCTGATAAAAGGTTTGTATTTAGAAAGTTTTGATGATCCAATAGATTATGTAGAATACTATTGTAATCAATATGATGCTGATACAGTTGTATGTATAGATGAAAGAACAAAAAATGTTTTGTCGATGATAAATATCCACATAAAATATCTTGAATATAATAATAAGATTGAAAAGGCAGCATATTTATACGGTGTTGCTACAAAGGAAGGTTATAAACGTAAAGGATATATGAAAAAATTGATGAACTTTGTTATTAACGACTTGAAAACTCAAGGAATCAATTTGATATATCTTATACCGGATGTGTCGCAGGAAATTTATGAGAAGTGCGGATTCACATTGATTCGGGAAAAAAGTTTTATTTATGTTATTAAAGATAGAAATAAAATAAAGTATATAGAAGATATATCCCTTGAAAATATAATTATACTTGAAAGAAATTTTGACAATACTGATAAGATGAAAATGTATATGTCTGATATTTTAAGGGAAAACGAGGCAATAAAATACAAAGTATTTCCTATTATGATTCATTCAAATTATGCTTTAAACAGTGCGTTAAACAGTGATTTAGATAATGCGTTAAACAGTGCTACACAAAGTAATTCAAATAATGATTCGAAAATAGTCTCTTTGGATGAATTGGATATATATGAAATGTTTAGTGGTTTTATTAATAATGAAGATGTATAATGATATAGTCAAAATATGTTAAACTTGACAAAAGTATTGTATATACTTAAACTTAAAGACAAAAGTTTATGGTATTGAAAGGCTTGGTAATAAAATGGAAAACAAGATTAGTTTTTATAACACGCTAACTAGAAAAGTAGAAAAGTTTATACCTAATGAAGATGGTAAAGTTAATATGTATACATGTGGACCTACAGTATATCATTTCGCACATATTGGAAATCTTCGTAGCTATATTATGGAAGATGTTTTAGAAAAAACATTAAGATATGCAGGATATGATGTAAAGAGAGTTATGAATATAACAGATGTAGGACATCTTTCATCAGATGCAGATACTGGTGAAGACAAGATGCTTAAAGGCGCTAAGAGAGAGCATAAGACTGTTATGGAGATTGCGAAATTCTATACAGATGCTTTCTTTAGTGATTTAAAGAAACTTAATATTAAGACTCCTGACGTTGTAGAGCCTGCAACTAACTGTATTGATGAGTTTATTAAGATGATTGAAGGGCTGCTTGAAAAGGGATATGCTTACATAGCTGGGGATAATGTATATTTTGATACTTCTAAGCTTGAGGACTACTATGTTTTTTCCAGCCAGTCTGAGAAAGAGCTTATGGTTGGAGTGCGTGAGGATGTGGAGGAAGATACAAATAAGCGTAATAAGAGTGATTTCGTGTTATGGTTCACAAAGTCAAAGTTTGATAATCAGGAGCTTAAGTGGGATAGTCCATGGGGTGTTGGTTATCCGGGATGGCATATAGAATGTTCATGCATTTCGATGAAACATTTAGGGGAATATATGGATATTCACTGTGGAGGAGTAGACAATATCTTTCCACATCATACTAATGAAATAGCTCAATCAGAGGCATATATAGGACACAAGTGGTGTAATTACTGGTTTCATGTACATCATTTAAATGACAAGGGTGGAAAGATGAGCAAGTCTAAAGGGGAATTTCTTACAGTTTCACTCCTTGAAGAAAAGGGATATAATCCACTGGCATATAGAATGTTCTGCTTACAGTCCCATTATCGTAAACCATTGGAGTTTTCTTTTGAAACACTTGATAATATAGTGGCTGCATATGATAAGCTTATTAAAACTATCGGAAAATTAAAAGATGAAGGCGAAGTCAATAAGGTAGCATTTGATGAGTACAAAGCAAAATTTGAAAATGCAATTGACAATGATTTAAATACATCAATGGCAATTACAATCATTTATGATTTATTAAAATCAGATATAAATGACAAGACAAAGCTTGAGCTTATTAAGAGTTTTGATTATGTATTATCTCTTGAACTTACAGCAATGGTTGGAAAAGAGAAAGAAACCTCAGATGTAGATGAAGAAATGGTGGCTTACATCGAGGCAAAGATTGAAGAAAGAAAAGTTGCAAAGAAAGAGAAAGACTTTGCAAAAGCTGACGCAATCAGAAATGAACTTTTAGAAAAAGGAATTGTGTTAGAAGATACACGTGAGGGTGTTAAATGGAAAAAGGCATAGATTTATTTACAATAATTTCTAGTGAAATGAATCTACAACTAAATGATATAAAAACATATTCACCTCTTACACTGGCATATCTTGGAGATGCCGTGTACGAGGTGCTTGTACGTACCAGAGTAGTGTGTGGAGGAAATACACAAGTCAATAAGCTACATCATAAGAGCTCTGAACTGGTAAAGGCACATTCTCAAGCTGAGATAATAAAAGGTATTCTGGATGAGTTGTCTGAAGAAGAAATGACATATTATAAGAGAGGCAGAAATGCAAAGTCATATACATCAGCTAAGAATGCCACAATAGGTGATTATAGAATGGCTACAGGATTTGAGGCACTTATAGGGTATTTGTATCTTTCTGGAAAGACTGATAGAATGATAGAATTAGTCAAAAAAGGTATAAATATAATTGAGTTGCAAAAAACAGTCGTAAAGTGAGGATATATGAGATACGAAGAATTTACTATTGAAGGTAGAAACGCAGTAATAGAGGCATTAAGAGCAGGAAAAACAATTGATAAATTGTTCATTCTTGATGGATGTCATGATGGAGCAGTTAATACTATTGTAAAAGAAGCAAAAAAAGCAGATGCAATTATTAGTTATGTTCCAAAGGAAAGACTTGACAATATGTCAAAAACAGGTTGTCATCAAGGTGTAATTGCACATGCGGCAGCATATGAATATGTAGATGTATCGGATATTCTTCAAAATGCCAGAAACAAAGGGGAAGACCCATTTATTTTTCTGTTAGATAATATAGAAGATCCTCATAATCTTGGAGCAATTATCAGGACTGCAAATCTTGCAGGAGCACATGGTGTTATTATTCCAAAAAGAAGAGCTGTAGGACTTACAGCTACAGTTGCCAAGACATCTGCGGGAGCACTTAATTATACTCCGGTAGCAAAGGTTACAAATATTTCAAATACAATTGAAGAATTGAAAAAAGAAGGTATGTGGTTTGTCTGTGCAGATATGGGCGGAGACACTATGTATAATCTTAATTTAAAAGGTTCTATTGGACTTGTTATTGGTAATGAGGGTGAAGGGGTAAGCAGACTTGTAAAGGAAAAATGTGATTTTGTAGCATCCATTCCTATGAAGGGTAATATAGATTCACTGAATGCTTCTGTTGCAGCAGGAGTCCTTGCATATGAAATTGTTAGACAAAGAATGATTTAAAATTGTTGTATAATTTGAGAGGGCAGAAAAATGGAATATGTTTATCCGGACTACTATAGCGAATTTATGTGTATAGCAGACAAATGTGAAAATACATGTTGCTCAGGTTGGGGGATTGTCATTGATAGAAAAACAATGAAAAAATACGTGAATTATAATGGTGAATTTCGAAATCGCCTTTTAAATTCAATTGATTTTGATGATAGTTCCTTTATGCAGTATGATGGAAAGTGTGCTTTCTTAAATGAAGACAATTTATGTGATATTATATGTGAAACAAATAGTGATATGCTATGTAAAACATGCAGAAGGTATCCGAGACATTATGAAGAGTTTGAAAATATTCGTGAAATATCATTGTCAATATCATGTCCTGAAGCATGTCGTATTATTTTAGATAATAAAAATAAAGTCAAGCTAAAAAGAGAAATCAAGGACATGCCAGAGGAGATGTATGAAGAATTTGATTTTCTACTTTTTACAAAACTTTCTGATATTAGAGATTTATTTTTTAAAATTGCATATAACCGAAGGTATGGCATTTGGCAGAGAATGGGTATATTGCTTGCAATGGGGCACGATTTGGATACAAGAATAAGAAAAGGCGAATTATTTCATATAGACAGAATGCTTTCACGATATGAAAAAGAAAGATTTATAAATCTGGCAGCAGCAAGGATAAAAGAAGTATCTGGTGTAATTAATAGCAATACAGATATTGAAGATATAAGAATAAAAAGAAGAGAAAAAAATAAACTCATAAAAAACCTCCATAGAATGGAAGTGCTTGACAGATCTTTTAAGAAACAAATGACTGAATACGAAAGAATTCTTAGTGATATAAGTGATAAAGATTATGACAGATTATATCAGAAGTTCCTAAAGTACTATAAGAATGGAAAGTTTGAGTATGAACAGATATTTGTATATTTTCTGTATGTATATTATCTTGGTGCTGTGTATGATGAAAGAGAATATGATAAAGTAGTATTTGCAGTTTCAAATACGATAATAATAAGAGAGTTTGATTTTGCAATATGGCTCAAGAATAATAGGCTTGACTTTGATATGCAGGTAGACTTTGTACATAAATTTGCAAGAGAGATTGAACATTCTGACTTGAATTTAAAGTATTATGAAGGTCTTATAAAATATAATAAGGAGTACAAGCTGAATAATATTTTACTCGGATTATTTTAAACGTTTATGACATGAAACAAAGTGATTGTCTTCGTACTCTTTTAGTGTAGGTATTGTGGTTTTACAGATATCCATTCTATAAGGACATCTGTTAAAATAAGCACATCCGTTTACCGTATCTGAATGATATTCATCAGAAGTCTCGTTGTTTGAAGTAATTTCGCAAGTTTCTACTATATCTGGAGAAATATTTTTCACAGAACCCGGAACAGCATTTAGGAGTGAAAGTGTGTATGGATGGAGAGGAGTTGCAAATAAATCATCAGTATATGCAAGCTCTACAATCTTTCCATTATACATAACTGCTACTCTGTCACTCATATATTTTACAACACTGATATTATGAGAAATAAACAGGTAAGTAAGACCATTCTTCTTCTTTATTTTTTTTAAGAGATTAAGAATCTGTGCCTGAATTGAAACATCAAGTGCAGAAACTGCCTCGTCACAAACTATAAAGCGGGGATTTGTTGCAAGACATCTTGCTATACAGATACGTTGACGCTGCCCGCCAGAGAATTGATGAGGATATCTATCTGCCATTTCAGAATCTAATCCACATTTTTTCATTAAATCAAAGACAAATTCCTTAAGTAAAGGATCATTTTTCTTGTAAATATTATGAATAACAGGACCTTCGCTGATTAATTCATATACTGTCATTGAAGGGTTTAATGAAGAAAATGGATCTTGGAATATAAGCTGAAGATCATTTCTAATTGGACGTATTTCTTTTTCGCTAAGTTCTAAAAGATTAACAGGGATATTGTCTCTATAATAAAGAACTTCACCTTCAGTATTTTTATAAAGATTTAAAATACATTTTCCAAGGGTTGATTTTCCACATCCGGATTCACCTACTAATCCCAAAGTTTCATCTTCATAAATATCAAGAGAAATATCATCATTTGCAATGAGTATTGATGATTCACTTGATTTTTTTTTAGATGAAAAACTTTTCGTTAAATTTTTTATTTTTATAAGAATCTTTGTATTTTTTAAAGTATTTGTATTAATATTGTTATCTTTGTTATTCATTTTTTCCTCCTGCTATTTCTGGATAGAAACATCTGATAGAATGATTTTTTTCAATTTCAAGAAGCTTAGGTTCTTCTTTTTGGCATTTTTCAGTACAGTATTTACAGCGTTCGCTGAATTTACACCCAACAGGAAGATTATCAGGAGATGGAACAATACCATCAATGCTCGTAAGAGAAGAGTCTCTTTGTGTATCAAGTGTTGGAACTGAATTTAAAAGTCCTTTGGTATATGGATGAATGTATGAGCTATTTCCAAATAGTAAAGATGTATCTGCATATTCAACAATCACACCACAATACATTATTGCCACTTTGTCAGAAAAATCATTTACAATGCCAAGGTCATGTGTAATGAAAATTATAGAGGTATCATTTTTATCCTTTAGCTCTTTCATTAATTTTAATATTTCAGCCTGTATAGTTACATCGAGAGCAGTTGTTGGTTCGTCTGCTATAAGGATTTTTGGTTTCAACATTAATGCCATTGCAATCATCACTCTTTGACGCATTCCACCTGATAAATTATGTGGATATTCTTCCATAACACGTTCAGGTTTTTTTATTTTAACATTTTTCAACATATCCAATGAAATATTATAAGCCTCTTTTTTGTTATTTACCCCATGCACAGCTAAAACTTCCATAAGTTGTTTTTTTATTTTTAAAACAGGATTAAGGGACGTCATAGGTTCTTGGAAAATCATTGAGATATCATTTCCACGAATACTTTGTAATTCTTTTTTAGAAAGTGTTAATATATTTTTGTTTTTAAAGAAAATTTCCCCATCTGTTACCTTTGCATTACTGTCTAAAAGACCAAGTATGCTCATTGCCGTAACGCTCTTTCCACAACCACTTTCACCTACAATGCTTAAAACTTCGCCTTCGTTTATAGACAAATCTACACCGTTAATTATTTTAAGGGGTCCTTTTTTCGTACCAAAATTTATATGAAGATTTTTTATTTCAAGTAAACTCATAAGGTATATCCTTTCAATAGTTTCAAATACTAGTTCAAACAGTTATGATGATTTTATACTATTATATCTTTAGTGTCAAAATAAAATATTAATAAAAATATAAATATACATATTAAGATAAAGGTGGTAATATAATGACAAAATATCTAGAGGGGAAGAATAGAGGTATGTTATGGAAGAAATAAATAAAAGAATAAATGAACTCAGACATTTGATGTATGACAATGGTATAGATGTCTATATTGTATGCACAGATGATTATCATAATTCAGAATATGTAGGTGATTATTTTAAGGAAAGGGAATTTATTTCGGGCTTTACGGGCTCAGCTGGTATTGCTGTAATTACCAATGATGAAGCTTTGTTATGGACTGATGGAAGATATTTTATTCAGGCTGAGATGGAATTAAAAGACAGTGAATTCAAACTTATGAAAATAGGAGTGCCAGGCGTAAAGAAGATATCAGAATACTTGTGCGACACAATGCTGGATGGGGATACTTTAGGATTTGATGGAAGAACAGTTTCAGTTGCTTTCGTAAAAAATATCGATGAAGGATTAAAAGGTAGAAAAGTTAATCTCGTATATGATGTGGATTTAATTGACTATATATGGAGTGATAGACCTGAATTATCGAAAAAACCTGTGTTTGAGCTGGATATAAAATATGCAGGGGTATCAAGAGAGGAAAAAATATCAAAGATACGAAGTGAGATGGAAAAAACAGGAGCAGATGTGCTTCTTATTACTGCATTGGATGAAATTGCATGGATATTAAATCTTAGAGGTGATGATGTTCTGTGCAACCCTGTTTTTTTAGCATATATGATTATTGAAAAAGATAAAGTTCATTTATTCATTAATGAATCTATTCTAAATGAAAATATCAAAGAAAAGCTTATAGAAACAGGTGTAAGCATAAACAGATATAATGATTTTTACAGTAAAATCAATGAATATAAGGAAAAGGTTATAATGTATGATCCTCATAAGATTAATTTTATGACGGAAAGATCCATAGATGAGAACAACAAGATTATTATTGATAAAAGTCCTGTTGAACGTATGAAAGCAATAAAGAATGAAATAGAATATAACAATATTATTAAAGCTCATATCAAGGACGGTGTTGCTGTTACAAAATTTATGTATTGGTTAAAAAATAATGTTGGAAAGATTGACATTACAGAGATAAGTGCTGCAGAAAAACTAGAGGAATTTAGAAGAGAACAGGATAATTATCTTGGACCAAGCTTTGAACCTATTGTGGCATATGGTGCTCATGGCGCAATAGTTCATTATAGTGTAAACAAGAAAACGGATGTTGTGATTGAAAATAAAGGATTACTTCTTTCAGATACAGGAGGACATTATATTGAAGGTACTACTGATATTACAAGAACATTTGCATTTTCGGATTTGACAGATGAAGAGAAAAAATCATTCACACTAGTTCTTGCAGGTCATCTGAATCTTGCAAATGCAAAATTCAAATACGGAATTACAGGTATGAATCTGGACTATCTTGCCAGAGGACCGCTTTGGAGAGAAGGGCTTGATTATAATCATGGGACAGGACATGGAGTTGGATATCTTTTAAATGTGCATGAAGGACCAAATTCAATTGGTTGGCAAAGTTCTGCAAGGAGAACGACAAATACTGTATTTGAGGAGGGAATGATAACTTCCAATGAGCCAGGAGTATATTTTGAAGGGAAATTCGGTATTCGTCATGAAAATATGATTTTGTGCTTAAAAGATGAGGAAAATGAATATGGTCAGTTTATGAAATTCGTAAATCTTACTATGGTTCCTTTTGATTTGGATGGTGTAGATAAAAAGTATCTCTCTGATAGGGAAGTTATGTGGCTTAATGAATATCATAAAGAAGTTTACGAAAAAATATCACCATATCTTAATGAGGATGAAAGAGAATGGCTAAAAAGAGCAACAAGAAGCATATAAAAACTTTTGAAAAAATTTGAAATACCTTGACAGTAGAACTTTTTTTGAGTATATTTATGCAGTAATGAAAAGCTGGTATGGCACAGGTGGTAGCGCACTTCATTGGTAATGAAGAGGTCACGGGTTCGAGTCCCGTTACTAGCTTTTGGATGATTGAGCTTAAAGTTTTTACTTTAAGCTCAATTTTCTTATAACGTTAGGATGTTAAAGGAGCTTTGTGAATTATTTTGGCATATTACACAACATTTATATGCATTTGATACTTTTGTAGGATATGAGAGTTTCTTAATGTCCTTTACTTATATTTGTATTTAGTGTAAAATATAGAATATATGTTTAGTGTTGCAAGCATTTTTGCTGCAAGCTTTTGCAAGAGCAACTCTTTATTGCGATTTGATTGTAATTCACTCGTACCTTTTGTTTTAGACTAAATGATAAGAGGTGTTCTTTTTAAATCTAATACACAACTTAGGAGGCTATCATGGAAGAAAAGATGGAAGAAAAAATAGAAGAAAAAGAAGTGGTTTCAAAGAACTTTATCGAACAGATTATTGAGAAGGATTTGGAAGAGGGAGTTTATGACCACGTTACCACCAGATTTCCTCCAGAACCAAATGGATATCTTCATATTGGACATGCAAAGTCAATTCTTTTAAATTATGGATTGGCAAAGAAATATAATGGAAAGTTTAATATGCGTTTTGACGATACAAATCCAACAAAAGAAAAGATGGAATTTGTAGAATCAATTAAAAAGGATGTTGAATGGCTTGGTGCAGATTTTGAGGACAGATTGTTTTTTGCATCTAACTATTTTGAACAGATGTATGACGGCGCTATTAAGCTTATCAAAAAGGGAAAAGCATATGTATGTGATCTGACAGCAGATGAAATAAGAGAATATAGAGGTTCGTTAACTGAACCTGGCAAGGAAAGCCCATACAGAAATAGAAGTGTAGAAGAAAACTTAAAATTATTTGAAGAAATGAAAAATGGTGTGTACAAGGATGGAGAAAAGGTTTTACGTGCAAAGATTGATATGACATCACCTAATATTAATATGAGAGATCCAATTATATATAGAGTTGCACATATGACACATCACAATACAGGAGATAAGTGGTGCATCTATCCTATGTATGATTTTGCACATCCTATTGAGGATGCTGTTGAAGGAGTTACACACTCTATTTGTACATTAGAGTTTGAAGATCACAGACCATTATATGAGTGGGTTGTAAATGAACTCGAGTATCCTATGCCACCAAAGCAGATAGAGTTTGCAAAATTATATCTTACAAATGTTGTTACTGGTAAGAGATATATTAAGAAACTTGTTGAAGATGGTATTGTTGATGGATGGGATGATCCAAGGCTTGTTTCTATTAGCGCCCTTAGAAGAAGAGGTTTCACACCTGAATCAATAAAGAATTTTGTTGAGTTATGTGGTGTTTCAAAGGCTAACAGTTCTGTTGATTATGCAATGCTTGAATATTGTATAAGAGAGGATTTAAAACTTAAAAAGTCAAGAATAATGGCTGTATTGGATCCTATAAAGCTTATTATTGATAATTATCCTGAAGATCAGGTTGAATATTTTGATGTTTTAAACAATCAGGAGAATCCTGAACTTGGTTCAAGAAAGGTACCTTTTTCAAGAGAATTGTATATTGAAAGAGAAGACTTTATGGAGGAACCACCAAAGAAATATTTCAGACTTTTTCCAGGTAATGAAGTAAGGTTAATGAATGCATATTTTGTAAAATGTGTTTCATATGAAAAGGATGAGAATGGAAACATAACAGAAGTACATTGTACTTATGATCCTGAAACAAGGAGTGGTTCAGGATTTACAGGACGTAAGGTAAAGGGAACTATTCACTGGGTAAGTGCAAAGGAAGCTTTAACTGTTGAAACAAGATTATATGAAAATATCGTTGATGAAGAAAAGGGTAAGCTCAATGAAGATGGAACATTGAATCTTAATCCAAATTCCCTTACAGTTATTGAAAAATGCTATGTGGAACCATCTGTTCGTGATGCGAAAGCATACGATAGTTTCCAGTTTGTAAGAAATGGATATTTTTGTGTTGACTGCAAAGATTCTAAAGAGGAAAAATTAGTATTCAACAGAATAGTTTCACTTAAGAGTTCATTTAAAATTGAGAAGTAAGACGAGGTGATAAGATGGCGGATAATGGCATTTTTTCAAGTTTAGATAAGCTTGGTCTGGGTATGCTTTCTGATATGAATTTGTACGAAGATGAAAAGCAAACATCTAGAAATGTTGTTCAGAATAATGTTGCTGTAAATAAAAAAATTAATGAAGAAGATATGCTTTTCGACAAGACATTTAAGTGCCCTGTATGCGATAGTGACTTTAAATCAAAGGTTGTCAGGACAGGAAAAGCAAGAATGATAGGAGCTGATCCTGATCTTAGACCAAGATATGAGGATTTTGATCCTATCAAATATGATAGTATTGTGTGTAGTCATTGTGGTTATGCAGCTCTTACAAGATTTTTCTCGCATATTTCAACGGCACAGATAAAGTTTATCAGAACTAATATTTCTCCGTTTTTCAAAGGAATTGATGACAATCTCTCGACTTATTCATATGAAGAGGCTGTGACAAGATATGAGCTTGCACTTGCAAATGCAGTAATAAAAAAAGGAAGAGCAAGTGAAATAGCGTATACATGCCTTAAAATTGCATGGTTAAAGAGAGGAGCAGCTGAAAATCTATCAGATGACATAAAGGATAAAGAAGCTGAAATTCAGAAACTAAAAAATGAAGAAAAACAGTATATTGTCAAGGCATATGAGGGATTTTCAAATGCGATGACAAAAGAGGTTTTTCCTATCTGTGGTATGGATGAATGGACATATGTTTATTTGGTAGCAGAGCTTGGATATGAATGTGAGGATTATACAAAGTCGATGAAGCTTTTATCTGATCTTGTTGTATCAAAAAATGCAACACCAAAGCTAAAGGATAAAGCCAGAGAGCTTCGAAAACTTATGCAAAATAAAGTATAAGAAATCCTTCTTATATGCCAAAGTATAATATGTTAAATGATATATATGGAGGTTTTATGGCAGAAAAATTATATACAATACCGGTTAATGAGGTATTTGAAAAACAATCTGAATGTCCTGTTTGCCTGATATATCAGACCCTCGAAAAAAATGCCTTAGAATTTACAATGGGTCCAAGCTATATGGAAGATGATATCCGTGCAATGACTGATAAAACAGGATTTTGTAAATGTCATAGTGAAAAGCTTCTGAAAATGAACAACAGGCTTGGTATGGCACTTATGTTGAAGACACATACAGATAAGTTGAATAAAGATATGGCAAAGATGTCTCCTAAGAGTCAAAATAAGGGATTGTTTAAAAAAAGCGGTGGTAGTGAGCTTTCTGAATATATTAAGCAGGTGGTAAATTCGTGTTTTATATGTGATAGAATTAATACTGTTTTTGATAGATATATTGCTACTATATTTCATTTGTATAAGAATGATTCAAGCTTTAGGGAAAAGTATATGAATTCTCAAGGGTTCTGTATGGAACATTACAGCCTGTTACTGGAAAATGCTGAGAATGAACTTTCAGGAAAGACAAAGGAAGAATTTATTGAAGCTACAGTAAAAATGTTTAATGATAATATGATTAGAATTAATGAGGAATTAGCATGGTTTATTAACAAATTTGACTACAAATATAAGGATGAACCATGGAAAAATTCTAAGGATTCTGTTCCAAGAGCAATAACAAAACTTAATAGTATTATTATTGAAGAAGAGAGTAAATAAAAAGCGCCATAGTGGCGCTTTTTTATTCATAATAATAGAAAGTTCGAGATTGTGTTTTCTATTATTTATCTTCTTCTTTTTCGTCAGCTTCTAAAGCATCGTCAATAGCATCTGCCTCTAATGG
>JBGVOD010000057.1:0-47288 GCA_045126215.1 Lachnospiraceae bacterium
TACGTCTAATAATGATACAATAGTCATGAGAGTAGTCTCCTTTATTATGTTTTTTTAGTCGAATCCATTATATCAAAGGAGTCAAGACTACTCTCTTTTTTATTTTCTATTTAACTGACAAAATCTTTACTCTATTTTATGGATATATATTTTCTAATTGACAGCTAATTATAATTAGCTTACAATGAAGCTAATTCAAATTAGCCAAAGGAGAATTCTATGAATACAAAACAGCGAATTATCGAGGAATCTTTAACATTATTTTCAGAAAAAGGTTATAGTGATGTGTATGTCAATGATATTGCAAAAGCTGTAGGTATAAAAGCACCGTCTCTATATAAGCATTTTAAAAATAAGCAAGAAATATTTAGTGCTATACTCGAAGAATTAAAAGAAAACTATACGAATTATGCAAGTAATATAGGAATTAATGGAAATAATACAAATTTAGATGCTGATATATATTCAAAAATTTCAGAAGAATCTTTTATAGAAATTGGAAAAAAAATGTTCCTATATTTTCTACACGACAATCATTCAAAATTGTTCAGAAAATTACTTACTATTGAACAATTTCGTGATTCAGAGCTTGCAGACTTATATTCCAAACAATATTTTTATGAACCTTTGGCTTATCAAAGCGAATTATTTAAATTATTCATTGATACAGGAAAATTTAAACAGGTTGACTCTAAAGTTTTAGCATTACAATTCTATGCTCCTATATATACTCTGCTTACCGTGTGTGACCGTCAGCCAGATAGGGAGCCAGAAGCATTAGAAATGATTGAAGCACATATACGACAGTTTAACATCATTTATTCGGAGGACAAACAATGAGAATAACTTTAATACATGGTCAAAACCATATGGGCAGTACTTATCATATTGGCAGGTTACTTGCAGAACAATTTGAAAATAGTGATATTCAGGAATTTTTCCTTCCGAAAGATTTGAATCACTTCTGTGTTGGATGTTATAAATGTATTGATAATGATGAGGACTGTCCTTTTTACACTGAAAAAAACAGAATTATGCAGGCTGTAGAAGATGCAGATCTGTTAATTTTCACTACTCCTACATATTGTATGCGTGCTTCAGCATCAATGAAAGCATTTATAGACCTTACTTTCACATATTGGATGTCACACAGACCAAGAAAATGTATGTTTTCAAAAAAAGCTGTAGTAATATCTACAGCTGCAGGTTCTGGTGCAAAATCAGCAATTAAGGATATTTCAAACACACTATTTTATTGGGGTGTACCATATATCAAGGAATATGGAATAACTGTACAGGCAATGAATTGGGAACAAGTATCCGAAAAGAAGAAACAAAAGATAAATGCGAATATTGTAAAATTAGCAAATACTATTCAAAAGTCAAAAATTCATGTTGGAATAAAAACAAGATTTATGTTTAACATGATGCGAATGATGCAGCTAAATAACTTTGGTTCAAGTCCAAAGGAAAAGGAATACTGGAATGAAAACGGTTGGTTAGGTAAGAAAAGACCTTGGAAAAGGGCTCGATGAGCCCTTTCTCTATGCATTAAGCTTTATTAAATTTCTCATCAATATACTGAATTAATGGTTTTTTCATTACTTCATTCTGGTGTTCTATATACCACTCATAGCATTCTTTTAATCCATCCTCCATATCTATGGTATCTGGTAATATTTCCTGCTGTTTGCTGACATCCAGACAATACTCATAGTTGTAAAAACTAAAATAATTTCTCTGTTCAATATCATCATAAATATTTACAAACTCAGGTGTCTTGTCTAAACATGCGTAACACATTGTTACCCATTCTTTTATAGTCACCATAGTAGGATTACCAACATTCATAATATGAGTTTCAGGTTTTGTTTCAATTATGATTTCCATAAGTTTGCACAAATCATTTACATGGAAAAACTGAAGTTTCATATCGCCATCCTTTGGCAGATAGAATTTTCTATTATTTAATGCACAATCAAAAACAAAAGCTTCTCTGTAAACATTATTCATAGGTCCATATAAATAAGGCGGTCTGAGTATGTATGCATCCTTAACTCTTTCTAATAATTCTTTTTCCGCTTCAATCTTATCTGTTCCATATTTTCCCCAAAATTTGTTCTGCGACATTTCAGAATCCTCTACAAACGGCTGGGTTCCATATTCAGGATAAACAGCACTGGAACTAATCATAATATACTGTTCAAAAGAACCAAGGGCTTCATTCAAATTCACAATATCCGCTTTATTATAAGCTGTAATATCTGCGACCACGTCAAAATGGATGTTTTTAAGCAAGTCCCCAATATTATTTCTATCTCCATTAATTAATTTTACTCTATTAACCTGAGACTTTGTATTTCGATTGAGAACATATACCTCATATCCTTGTCCGACGAAATATTCTGCTACATACTTACTAACAAAAGTAGTTCCACCCGTAACTAAAATCTTTTTCATTCTTTTTCTCCTAACATTCTGCCTCTAGTTCTATACATTTCCATTTTTCTCCCAAAATATCATAATAAATATCCTCTTCCATTTGAGTTTCGTTAAATCCTGCTGCCTTATAACAATAATAAGCCGATGGATTATTTTCAAAAACTCCTAATGTAATCTTTTTTACTTTTAATATCTCAAAAGCATATTTTTTTGCCAGAAGAAGCATTCTTTTTCCGTATCCCTTTCCTCTTTTGTCTGCATCAACAATTATAAAACCAAATCTCAATACCTGCTGCTCCTTATCAGTATATCTAAGGATAAGATGTCCGACTACTTCATTTCCATCTACAAATGTCATAGGATAGAAATTGTCCTCTTCTTCACAATCACCATTCAAATTTATATATTTTTGATTCATCATTTCCGGTGTAAGTGGAAATGTTTCCCACCTATCTGAACCCCACTGTCTAAAAGAAAACTCGTCCTTAAACCATGTCACTATCTTTTTTGCATCACAAGGTTTATATGGACGTAATCTCATATTTTCAGATTCTTTCTCCTGTGCCAAAAAATTCTCATTCTTTTGTAAAACTTTTTCCATTATCTTATAAACCTTACTAACGCCATTTGCGTAGTTCCTTTCCCAGAATTTCAGTCATATATAAGCAACATATTTGTATTATCCCACGTTATAAAGAAAAATAATGCGTTTCCCAGTTGCAGCTATTCCCATGCAAGTACCTCTATTTTCAAATCTGAAAATTGTTCCTCAATAATTTTTAAAATATTTACTGCATCTGCATTGCTTCTGGCTCCAGCAGGACTATGGTCAATGTACTCTTCCTAAACATGCTCCATAATAAAATCAAAATTCTTATTTTCGTATCCTTCTTTGAATAAATTATAAACAATGTCTTTTTCTGTCATCTTTTTCCACTTCTTTTTTATTCTGTGCTCTTTTTCATTTCTGTTCAAATTATATTTGAGGAAGTCTAAACCCTAATAAATTTTGTTGTTATATTAGCATAATCACCTCTTTCTTTACCAACATAAGTTCTATAATTTTCTACCCATCTTATTCTGGTATTTGCACCATTTGAAAAAGTATAAGAACTTTCAGAATGAACAAGTGTATTACTAGGTCCTTGAGCTCCACCATTATCTTCACCAGTAGTAGTACCGTATATATCTATTGATGAAATTAGTAATATTATTATTAATAATAATGAAAATATATATTTAATTTTTTTCATAAATTATTTTCTCCTTTATTTTTGTATTTGTAATATTTTTACCAATCTTCTTTAATTGGAAGATTTTTTGGATCATATAAACTTACAATTCCATCCCCAGTTCCTTTTTTAATATTCCAATTTTCATCAAATGTCATAACTAACCAATATTCGTCATTAATACAAACAAAAAAAGTTGGTCTAGATGAAAATAATGAATTCCAACTTGCAGTATACATAGTTATATATGGATATAAATTTTCGCCTACTAATTCTTTTACCTCTTTACTTTCATAAAGCATTCTTAAAAATTCTGATTGTTCATTAGAATTATTGCCATAATTATATAATTTACTTTCTTTAAAATTTAAAGTTCCATCATCATTTAAAACATAAACATTTTCTTTTGGAGCAGAAGTAGTAGTATTTTCTTGTCTAGGATTATTAACTTCATCCATAATAGATTCATATTCTTCTTTACTAATAACTTGTCCTGTATAAGGATCACGATACTGTATTTGTGTTGTAGATTCAGTAGGTTTAATTATATTTTCAGTTTGTGTTTCAATAGGTTTAGTAGCTTCTGTTTGTGGTTGAGTAGGAATTGAAGTTGTAGATTCTTGAGTAGTAATAATTTCAGTAGTTGTCTCTGTTTCTTTTATAGTTGTTTCATCTTTTTTAGATGTTGTATTTATAGTTGTTTCATTATTAGCATTTACATAATTTGATTTATAATCAGTTGTATTATTAATATTGTTGTCATCATTATTTGATTCATTTATAAATAATATAATACAGAAAATCATTAAAAAAGTAACAATTGTACCCAAAATTATATATATTTGATTTTTATTAAATTTTTTAACCATAATATCGTACCTCAATAATATAAAATTTTTATTTAAATTATAATAATTTTTGCTTATTTTGTCTATTTGTATTGGAAACAATTCTTTTATCTTTTTCTTTTTATAATGATTATAATAATTATTAATTTCATTCTTTTTTTTTAAGAATAGAATCAGAATTTAAATAATATATTTATTTCTTCAATTCTAAATATGGTTATTTTATAAAAAGGTTCACTACAATATGAATTTACACTACTCAAACACATTAATGATAAGTCTTTCTACCTAAAAGACAAACAAATTCTACCCATAACGAATATATGACGTGTGATGGGTAGAAATCTTGTACTATTGTGTCATAGTAAAATTTTGAAACATTAATATATGTAATTTGCGCATAAAATCTGTATTTTCTATATTCTCTTTGCAATTTCTATAGCGATAAGAAGCTTATCCATATCATGATTTGCATTTCCAAGGCTACAAATATCATATACTGCCTGATCTAACACATCTCCTGTTACGAGGAAATCGTATAATTCAAATCCATAGAAATCACACACTGCCTGAACACCGGCAAGTTCCATCTCTACAGCTATACAGCCTTCGTTTTTCCTTGCCATAATTTTACCCTTCGTTTCCTGATAAACCGCATCTGTAGTCCATACTTTTCCTGTCAGATATGGCAATTTCAGTTCTTTAAATATTTTCTCTATTTTGCAGAAGTTTTTAATATCTATGTAATCTGAAGGTTCTGCATAATGATAGCTGAATCCTTCTTCTCGATAAGTACTTATTGGAATAACATATTTTCCTGTTGTTGCTTCACTATCAAGACTTCCTGCTGAACCAAACATTATAAATTGTGTTGCGCCAGTAAGCCAATTTACATCTATTACATCAGTTCCAGCCAACGCAGAACCTATATGGCTTAAATATCCAGCAATCTTCATGCCTTCTATCTCAAAAACATAAACTGTTTTTATTCCGTTGGCACATTTAATTATTCCTACATCTTCATGCTTATAATTTTCAAGCATATAGTCAAATATTACATCAGAAAACGTAATAATACATTTCTCACATAAATGTTTTTGGTCTCCATAAAAATCCTTTGGTCCAAACATTGACTCAGTTTTATCGTATGCATTTGTTATCATATCTACATATCACCTATGATATTTTTTCTTTCATATATTTCATTAACAACTGGATTTATAATTATCATGCCAACTCTTCTAACATCTGTGCTGGATTTTCAGCCGCTTTGACTTTTCCAAATGCCTTTACTATGATTCCGTCCTCATCTATCAGATAAGTTGTACGAACCACACCCATAGATGTCTTGCCATAATTTTTCTTCTCCTTCCACACATCATAAGCCTCAATTATGGTGTGTTCCGGGTCGGACAGCAATGTGAATCCAAGATTATATTTTTCCTCAAACTTCTTATGAGATGCTACGGAGTCCTTACTGATTCCTATCACTACTGCTCCTTTTTCCACGAAGTGTGGATATAGTTCACTAAATCCGCATGCCTGCTTGGTACAGCCTGGCGTATTATCTTTTGGGTAAAAATACAAAACAACCTTTTTTCCAGCATATTCACTCAATGTATGAATTGTTCCATCCTGATCAGGCAATGAAAAATCTGGTGCCTTTGTTCCTACTTCTAGCATTTTTTCTCTCCTTTGATATTTTACTTTTTATATCTTTTTGTTTATGTCTAATACACCATTTGATTATACATTATTGACTCAACATCAACTACATACTGACTATAATCTTTTTCATCTACATAAACAGGTATATGCATCCCCGGTGCCGCGAACATCGATGGATCATTCCACAGATTATCTGATACGTACTTATACACAGTTCCAGTTCTTTCATCTACATAGCTACAATATATAACATATGGATGTGTATTATTCACAGAATACGACCTATTTATATCAAAACCATCAATAACAGCCATAATTTGTCTTCCCCTCTTTAATAACTTATTTCTCTTATGGTGTTTCTTCATAGACAGTAACATAGAAATTCCACTTATTGATACGAATATAGATCCAATTGATATCGTAATAATTTCAAATATATGTGGAGCTGATGCCGCCTCTATTTCATATGGATTATCAGGATTACATAATATTTTAATATGCTGTCCCTCTATCATTCTACTAGTATATAAAGGTAATTCTACACTATCATAAAACTTACCATCATGTTCAAAAGAAACGTAAACATCATAGTCTGTATCCGTTTTTCCATCACTGTTTCTGGTCACAGTTTTTTCAATACGCACGATCTGTGCCATCTCTTCTACTGCAATTTTTTTAAAATTACAGCTGCGGACAAGCATCAATACTCCAATCATCAAAAAAAACGCACCAATAAACATAAACAAAAATCCTACTACATATCCTGCATTATTCCTTCTTTTCATAAGTACCCCTTTTTTTAGAAATGTCTTTATTGTTCTCTAAATCAAATCTTTAGAATTTCTAATTTCAATTTTATTATCACAATATAATAAAGTCAATAAACCACCGTATTTTATCATTTTACTAAGTATTCAGCTGTTTTCTTATCCAACTTACTGACATTCTAAGTGCTGCTATTGTCTTTGTCTCCAAAACACACCTTGCGTCATCTCCAATCGCTTTTGAATGTCCTATATCCCAAGTAAGCACAAAGCAAGGACTTTCAAGCAGATATTCTATTGCCTTGTGCTCGTACTCCTTATATCCGTCTGTATTTTCAATGGCATTCCAAACTGCATCTTTACGCACCTCCATTTGAATATTTTCTTAAGTATTTAAAACATAGTTTTTTATTATTTTTTGTATGGCAATTTAAAAATCCGTACAGCATTTCTATACATCAGATCCTCATATGCCTGTTTTCCTATCTGTTCTTCCAACACATGGAAATAATCCTGATAAATAGAACGCTCTCCTTTTGGATTACAAAGGTAAGTATCCACTCCATCAATTGGTGCATCACTACCAAATATCATCTTTTTGCTACCATATCTCCTGATAGCTTCTATTGTTGTAGACAAAGGCACCCACGTTGTATCTCCATATAGATTATCTGCTTTTCCTAATAATTCCAAGGCTTCCCTATTATCTGTTCCAAGTCCCATATGTACCATAACAAATGGCACCTTCGGAAATAATTTTGCTGCTTCATATAAATGTGTAGGTCTCGCCGCCTCACATCCTCCTGTGTGTGAAACCACTGCCAAACCATATTTCTCTGCCAAAGAAAGATATGGCAAAATCTTCTGACTGGTTGGAGCTGTATTTGAATGAAATGGGTGAAGTTTTATGGCATAAATTACATCCAGATTATTTGCAATGAGTTCTTCTAATTCCACAGTTAATCCTTGTAAATAGGGTTTAACCCATACTGCCACCCCTATTTTATCTGGATATCTTCTTGCAAACTTAAGTACTCTTTTTAAGGAATCCTCCTGTGTATGTTGCACGGTATCCGGAAGTAAAATCTGCTGGTGGGTCATCTCTCCTGCATCTGCATTTGAAACCAAACCATAATCTATATGATATTTCTCCATAGCTTCTATCACCATTTGTTCATTCATATGAAAGCCTACCGCTTCCCCACCAATATGTAAATGTGTATCAATAATCATACTTATCTTTCCTATTATTTTCAATTACTTTATCAAAATCACTCTGATATAATCTGTCCTGTTTTATACGATACTTCTCAAATTCTGTAAGTGCATGTTCTTCTGCTATATTTACAGATATACTACCAGCATTAGTAAGAATTTCCTTCTTACTTAACTTAAGAATTCCTTCAAACTGTTCAGCCCAGTCTTCCATTGTCATTGGAATTTCTTCCTCCACCCTAAGCTCTGCTAAATCAAGATAGGCATTTACAATCCTTGCCATAGCAGAAAGTTCTTCTTTTGTCAGATAATTTTTTGCTATAACTACATCAAATCTTTGAATTTTCCCATCAGGTGCATCTTTCCAGGTAGTAAGTCCCATATTTTCTTTTTCACTATTTGCTCTTCGATAGATAGTCTCTGCGGCTGTTTCTTCATGGATTGCCCATTTTCTAAATTGTACTGCTCTTGGAGAATCCACTTTATTTCCAACTGCAATAATCGCACTAAGATTGTAGTGATTTGTATTATATGGTTTCCCATCAGATGCAGTTATTCGAAAATTTCGAATAACTGACTGTTCATCTATTTCTCCATCAAAAATAAGTTTTTTAAATGATAGTTAATTGTATTTGTTTTTACATTATATAACACACCCATCATCTTCTGAGTCAACCATACATTCTCGTCAAAATAAATTGCGTTAACATCGCTCTCCCCTGTAGCTGTAATAAACGTAAGATATTCTGCCGCTGAAGAGTGAATAATATTTACTTCCTTTTTTTCTTTTTTCATTCTCCCACCTCAATTTCCGTCTTTATCTTGTCAATCTGTTCGCAAACTCCTGTCCATTTATCAGTATTTCTTCCTTAGTCTTCAGTTTTAATTTTCTGACATAACGTTATTATATTCAATAAAATGAACGCTTTCAACATTTTCCTACTTCTATTCATTCCTTTTTGCTTCAGCTATAGCAATAGCAAATCCTTGCTCAATTTTATTCTTTATATCTGTGGGTGTATCCACACACCCCTGAATAATCCAATCATAGATTACACCAAAATACATACCTACAAATATATCTTTTCCATATCGTAAAATTGAATTTTCAGTTTCCTGTATTCCGTAAATGTCAAAAAGTATTCTAAATAATATTTCTATAAGATTCTGTTCCTTTAGCATCATCATAAATCTCTTATTATTGTATAAATGCGTAAAAAATTGAAATCCCTCATCCTGCTTAACCTCTTCCTTATGTGATGTTTTATACTCTTCCCATTTAGCTTTAGCAATAAAAATAATAAGCTCATTTTTATCACTGGAAAAATATCTATAATATGTGGTTCTTCCAAATCCTGATTTTTTACATATTTCAGAAACAGTTATATCTTCCTTAGGTTTTTCATACAACAAATTGATATATGCCATTGATATACATGTCTTAATAAACTCATTCGATTGATTCTTATGTCGCATAAAGATACACTTCCTTTTCTTTTGTTCCCATAAGGCTAATCTACATACTTTTCCCTTTACACATACAACAGACAGAGGGTACTATTATATTACAAAGGAACAATTGTTTCTTTTATTTTATAACTTAATAGTTTAATTTGTAAAGGAGTTGTTATATGGAATATATTGAATATTATCTGGCTTGAGAGCCACCAGTTTTCTTTATATTATTAAAATGATATGACCACAAGATGTAGTAATAACACCCACGATATTTTAATCGTGGGTGCCTTTGCAAAAGAACTATAATTAAGATTCTATTTCATCAATAAGCCTTTTAAGCCTTTTAGAATCATATATCTTTCTCAAGTTTGTCTCACTTGTTGGTATTTCATAAGCATTATGAATGATTCGATCCATAATGGAATCAGCCTGCGTGCCACCACCAAGCCTTTCATGCCATTCATCGACAGGATATTGACCAACAAATATGGTCGGATTATTACCACTTCTTTGCTCAAACAGTTCATAAAGAAGCTTGGCATCTTTCTCTGTAACTTTATAATTAAGCCATTCATCAAGAATAAGAAGATGGTAATTCCCGATTCTCTTTCTGTACTTTGTAAGCTCCCTGAGGTTATCTCTTTGGTTTTCAAAGTTACGCATTAAATCAGGCATTCGAATATAAAGAACCCTGTATGTTTGTTTACAAGCTTCTATTCCCAATGCACATGATAAATAAGTTTTACCGGCACCTGTAGGTCCTGTAATAATTAGATTAGTTGCATTACCAATAAATCCCATGGATGCAAGATTAATAATTGTACTTTTCTTAATCTGTCTAGAATCATAATCAAGTGATTCCAAACTTGCAGATGGATATTTGAAGTAGGCGTTTTTGATAAGTCTGTTTATAAGTCTGTTTTCGCGCTCTTGGACTAATGTTGATAATAATAATTCAAGTCTTTCGTCGTAACTCATATCTACAAGTTTTATGTCCTTTTACTGCATTTCTATTATTCTTACTAAATCGCTTAATTCTAGTGTTGATAAACTTTTCTTTAATTCAAAATTCATTATTTATTTGTCCCCTTCTTGTAATAATCTGCTCCTCTGATAATTCCTGATTTAGAATTACCCTCTTTAAAGGCACATAGTTCTTTTGCAGCATTTATGCTTTTCGCGTGTGAATATATGACTTTATAAAACGGCGTATGATACTGTTTCATAGCTTTTTCACATGCTTTATCTAGAATCTCTGGTGTAAATTGGTCAGCAATAGAAAGAATGGATTTAACTGTCTGTACAGGCTGATGAACTATTTTGGATTCATCAAATATTCTCCTGACTAATTCAAAAGCTGCTGGTCCTATATCCCTTGCAGCATCTCTCAAATCATCCACAGAAAGATCCTTTTTTAGCGGAAAAGGTAAATGGCTTTGATTAGTACGCATACCATTTATTACATTACCGAAAGTCTTTGGTGCTTTGCTATTTCAGTTCTGTTATAGTAAATATAGACAAGTTGGTTGTTATATTTAACATCCACTTTCTGACCAATATATCTGCTGGGAACAGAATACTGGCCTTTATTCCACCATATATGAGAGTTGTTGCCTACCTTATGCTTATAGGACCATTCACAAACCTCATAAGGGACTGTTGGCAAAGCTCTCAATAATGGTTTTTCTTCATTTTCGAAAATAAGATTTCTGCTTCCAAATCTTTTTTGAAACGGTTTGTCATTGAAAGCTTCTAATGCTCTAAGTATTCCAGCATTTAATCCATTTAGCGATGTAAAATTTTCATTTCTTAGTTTAGCAATAATAGCAGTTGCAACATCTCCAACAGCACCTTCTACACTGGGTTTGTGCTTTGGTTTTTTTACACCAGTTGGTAGTATTGCTACCTGATAGTATTCTCCAAGTGTAAGATACGCATCATTAAGAATTATTTCACCCTGTTTTGGGTGTGATACAACACCTGTTTTTAAGTTATCACAAACGATTTTAACGGGTGTTCCACCAAAGTAATTGAACATATTTACATGACACTGTAACCAACTTGGCTCTTTCATATCAATAGTTGCTTCTACATAACTTTTCTGGCTATATGGCATAGTTGCTACAAATAAATATGCTGTAATTGTTTTACCAGTTTCTGAATCAACATAACTCATCGTCGGTCCAGACCAATCAACTTCAATCTCAACTCCCGGCTTATGTGCAACATGACTAGTATAATTCTTGCTGGCAGTATACTTGTTATAATTCTTAGTAAAAGTAATATATGAGCATGGCTTAACACCCTCAGCAATGCACTTATCACTGTACTCTTCCCACAAAAGTTTCAATGTTACACCTGTCTTTTTAAGCTCCTTATGGACGTAGGAATAATCAACTTTTGCATATTTGATTTTATATTTGAATTTGTCAGGATAAAACAGGTCATAAAGCCTGTCATCATCCAAAGATGAAATGTCATCCCAGGATTTGCCCGATGCCTCAAATAACGATTGAACTTCAGCAACAGTATTTCTGGAAACACCTAATACCTTTGACACCTCCCTCCCGCTTAAATCTTTTCCGAGAAGTTCAAGAATACTTCTCACTTTTGTCTTTTTAAACATAGAAAAAGACCTCCTTATAGTTATTTGAAACAAATGTTTCATGTATTAACTATAAAAAGATCTTATAAAGTATCAATACTATATGTTGTGGTGGCTCTGAAAAAGGAAACTCTTTTAAAAGGATGGCTTTCAAGTGAGAAATTAGTGGCTCTCAAGCGAGATAATATTCACAAGATGTATTTTTATTCTAATTTGAGCCTATTACATTTTTAAGATATTTTTTTAATACAGCTCTTCTGTCTTTAATAAACGCTTTAAAATCCTTTATATCTAGGCTTGTGGCATCATTTACAAATAATGTTTTCTTATCAATACTGTGTTTTAAAACCCATTGTGCTAATGGAGAGTCTTTTTTAGATTCATTCATCAAACCATTTAATAGTTGTAGATTTGCCACACTGTTCCAATTTTTCACATCTGCTGCAAATGTTCTGTCAGCCTCAGGAATAGAAACAACCAATTTTTCTGTATCATAGAATGTCGTAGCCGGATGTAAATGATCCTGATGGAAGTCCTGATTATAATAATCTAAGTTTGGATACAACAGATGCAATACATAGAATGCATCATTGCTATCTTTCTGTGCTTCAAGCAAGCCATCAAGGAATTCATCATCAAATCCATAATTTCTTGCAGGATCATTCTTAAATGCATCCATCAATTCCTGTGCAGGGAACTTCTTATTGTCTGTTTCCTTAAGCACTCTTCTCATTGTGATTAACACAGTATCTGTCTGACCACCAAAAATAGACTTAATGAATGTAAGTGTAAGCCACTTTGTAATTGTTTTCTTATCCTCTGCATCATATGTCGCTTTTACAATAGTATCTGCAAGGTCATTATAATAAATATAATAAATTACCGGAATTGCCGCATTTTTTGCCCTGAATGTACTGTTATTAAAACCAAGCTTCTCAAACAATGTAAATGCTGCAATAATACTCTTCTTAATCTTATCCCAATTTTCTTCAAACAACTGAACATTCTCATATGTAAAGTTCTTCAATTGGAATCTGATATTATCCACAAATAGAACCAAGCAAGTCTTTAACACAAAATCCTTATCAATCAAGAATCCTGGTCTACCAATTCCGTATATCTCAGAAACGATACTGTCGATTTCTTTTCTTGCATCAATCTTTTTCCAGTTTGCAGAAGCAATAGACATAAGCAAATCAGAAAACGAAAGAGGTGTACCGCCACTATTAGTTCTGATAAAAATATCTAATACCTTATCTGGTTCTTGTTCTTCCTGTAAGTAATAATTAATCAAACGTTTTACATGAATAGCCTCATACAATGTCGATAAAGTATCATATGCATAGTCATTATCTTCAAGATTATTATCTATAAGATAACGCATAACTTTCTTTGTACTATCTAAGTCAAGTATCTGACCAATCTCAAACCAAATAGAGCCGTCCTGCGCCTTACTGAACTTATCCAATTCATTTTTACTTAAGAATCTAAAATCAAAAGCCTTCTGATTATCGTACTGCTGCTTAACAGGTGCACCAAGATTCAAATATAGTTTTCTTGTAGGAAGGCAATCCTCTGTATCTTTCCACCATTTTCTTGGCATCTTATATGCATAAGACCCTCTAAGACCTATGTATAAACTGGTCAATCTCTGCTGACCATCAATAACAGCCTCAAAATCAGGTACACCTTTTGTATCAATATCCTTATTATTTTCCGCAAAGAATTCCCTATATGTAGTAATAAACTCATAGAATTTATATCCACTCTTTATCTCAGCATCTGATATCTTCCACAACATAAAAGAGTTGATTGGATAACCACGAAGGATGCTATCAAATAGCATTTCTATTTGGCTACTACTCCATGTAAACTTTCTCTGTATTGCAGGAAGAAGAAACTGCCTGCTGTGTATTTTATCAATCGCATCTTTTATTGTAATAGGATTCTGAAAACCACTACTCATATTTTTATCTCCTTCCTACTTAGATTCTTTATATCAAATTAAAGTGCTTAAATGCTTCCATAATGGCTTCTTCTTTTTCAGGTGGACAAGTAGGCACCCTACCTTCTCCAGAACCGATATTGTAGTTCTTACGCTTCTCCATACCGACCTTATCCTTAATCTGTCCGATGTAAAGGTTGGTTACATTGAAGCCATATTTCTCTTTAATCCACTTCTTGATATTTCCATATGTCGGCTTTTCATCAGGCTCAAATTTTCCCTGATCTAATGAAATTCCTTCTAAATCAACCTTTATGGATACCATTTCATCATCGTTTGCGCATTCCCTAACGAGTAGACAACATGTCTCCACATGCACGCTTTGAGGGAACATATCTACAGTACAAACCTTTTCCACTTTATATCCCCTCTCCTGTAACATAACAAGGTCATTGGCGAGGCTTGTTGGTTTGCAGCTGATATATACTATTCTGTCCACACCAAAATCAATTATTTGCGACAATGCCTTTGGATTAATTCCCTCTCTTGGAGGATCAAGTACGATAAGGTCCGGCTTGTCCTGCATTTCTCCTATAACCTTTAAGACATCACCAGCTATGAATTCACAGTTTGAAAGTCCATTAAGTTTTGCATTTTCCCTAGCTGCTTCAACTGCTTCCTCAACTATTTCAACACCTACTACTTTCTTTGCAACAGGTGCCAACATTTGAGCAATGGTTCCGGTTCCACTGTACAAGTCAAAAATCACTTTATCTTTCGTCTCCCCTACATAGCTTCTGGCCTTTTCATATAACACTTCTGCACCAAGTGAGTTTGTTTGAAAGAACGAAAATGTTGATATTTTAAAGTTTAAGCCCAATATATTTTCTGTAATAAAATCATCGCCATACAATATGTCTGTTCTATCACTTCTTACAACATCAGCTAATCCGTCATTTATAATATGGAGAATGCCCTTAATGTCACCATCAAGGTCAAGCCCAAGCAACATATTTTTGTAGCTTTCTAACATATCCGTCTTCGTCATTCCCATACATTCATCAGCTGCAAAATCAGAGGTTGTAACTAATGCAATAAGAAGCTCTCCATTCTTGATGCTTCTTCTTATAAGCAAATGTCTAAGGTATCCTTCATGTTTCATCTTATGATAATAAGGAATATTCTTGTCTTTGAAAAATTTTAGTGTTCCCTCAAGAATTACATTGTAATCATTGCTAACAATCTTACACTGATTAACTGTAACAATATCATAAAAGCTTCCCTTTTTGTGTAATCCTAATGCTAGAGGACCATTCATATATTCATCTCCAAATGAGAATTCCATTTTATTTCTATATCCCCATTCATACGGACTTCCAAGAATGTTTTCGTATTCATATTCGCCTTTGATTACATCCTTTAGTATATCCTTTACAAGCTCCATCTTCAAATTAATCTGCGTCTGATAATCCATTTCCTGATATGTACATCCGCCACAATTCTCAAAATGAGGACAAAAAGGTGCACGACCTTGAAGATATGACTTTTCAACTACATTAATAAGTCTGCCCTCGCCCTTGCCATGTCTTTTTTTATTCAGAACAAATTCAACCTTCTGCCCCTTTAGAGCCCCCTTTACAACCACAAGATTCCTTTGTTCATTTCCCTCCTGATCTTTTTCAATCACTTCAACAATACCTTTATTAGGGAACTCATATTTTACAACTTCACCAATATATTTTTGTCCTTTTTTCATATAAATCTCCATTTAAGCAAAAATATAGCACTTGCACTGATTCACGGTGTAAGTGCCATATTCAATATAGTCTTTATTCTGCAAAATCATCCTCAAAGAAATCATCATCGAATTCTTCATCATCAAACTCATCAAATTCGTCATAATTCTTTGATGAAAAATATTTGTATAATGCAAATCCAATACCTGCAACTGCGATTACAGAAGCAATAATTGCGATAATCCATATACAATTGCTTTTCTTTTCTTCTTCCTTCTTCTTTCCCATTAATTCACCAAGCTTTGATGCTGCGATTAATTCTTCAACCTTATTCATAATGTTCATCCTTTCTATATATTACTCAACCGTTTATATAACAGTTTAATTTTCAATAGTACTATGTTTATTATACCATAGATTGATTTATTTACTACCATTTTTGAAAAAGTTTTCATAAACATAAACCTTTTATAATTCTAAAAAAATCTTCTTTTTTCTTTGGATCTTTTTTATTATATTTGAGATAGTACTTTAATATTGTAAATTTAAGCTTTCTCTTCTCTTTTGAAAAGTTTTTCCCCATCCTTCCAATATCATATACTGACTGTCCAATGAAATGATGTAACCCTTTTCCAATACAGTCATTAAGTTTTTCCTTTTGGTAAAAGTCTATTCTTTTTTGAAGAGCCTCTTCCAAATCTAGATGCCTTATACTAAATCCATCTAACATTATACTTCCTTGCCTCTTTATATAGAAATATAATGGAAGTTTCTTATAAACAATCTTATCTGCTCCATACAAAAGCATTGGAATAGCAAATTCATCCTCATGTATTTTACCCTGTGGAAAATTTAAATCATCCAAAAACTTTCTATGATATAGTTTATTCCATGCAACTATGAAATCTACTGAATCATCTCTATAGAGTTCTAAAAAAGCATCTTTACCAGAAATAATATATTCATTTTTATCATCATTTATAACATATTCATCTATTTTTTTATTTATAGCATTTTCATCTTTTTTTTCATCATCATTTATATCATATGATAAAGCACTTTGGCTCATATCTGCTATATCATCATAATTAATTTGTTTTTCATCTATTTCCAGCCGTTGGCACAATGAAATAGACGCATTATTTTTTTTGATACATTTATACAATGTCAAAATAAAATCTTTATGAACATAATCATCTGAATCCACAAATGCAAAATACTGTCCCTTTGCAATTTTCATGCCGGCATTTCTGGCCGCTGATAAACCAAGGTTTTGCTGGCTTATACACACTACCCTGCTATCTATCTCTGCATATTCCTCACATATCCTATCCGAGCCATCTGTTGAACCATCATTTACGAGTATAATCTCCAGATTTTTATATGTTTGATTTAGCAGTGAATCCAAACATTTTTTTAGATATTTTTTTACATTGTATACAGGTACAATTATGCTAATCAGCTCTTTTTCTTCTGCCACAACATATCACCTTCTATTTTTGTTCAATGATTTCAAGAGCCGGAAGCTCTACATTTCCCCACGAATTAGATTTCCATTCTATTTCCTTTGACATAGGTTCTTCTTTTACAAATTTTAATCCATTTATACAGTCAAGATCTACTGACTCTTTCATATTATCTCTTTCAAAAAAAGTATAGATACTTCTGTATTTACCTTCTTTAAGCAAGGAAATATCAACCTTTGCAGTAAATTCTTTTATGTCACCCGGATTGCCCTCACCTATATTATATACAAATGAGGTTGCAATAGGATTTTCAACATCATCATATACCTCAAATCTAAAACACAGATTACTTACACTCTTATTAAACTTGTACTTGAACCTAATTATAATATTTTCATCATATTCAAAGTGTGCATCTTCTTTTCCGATGTATTCTGCACTTATAAGTCTTACATCTTCTCTTGACAGCCATGTGAATCTTCTGTTGTCTTCGCATTCCATCCTAATTTCACTGACGAAATTATCACCATAATACATTCGTATAGCTTCCTTGGTATCACCGTCAAATATCAGCTTTCCGTGGTCGAGAACGAGACATCTGTCGCAGAACTTCTTAATAGTATTCATATTATGACTGACACATATTACCGTTCTTCCCTCTTTTGCTATAAGTTCCTGAATCTTTGTAAGGCACTTGTTTTGAAACTTTACATCACCTACAGATAATACCTCATCAAGAATCATGATTTCCGACTCAAGAAAAGCAGCAACCGAGAAAGCAAGCTTTACATACATTCCTGAAGAATATCTTTTGACGGGTGTATCAATAAAGTCCCTGCATTCAGAAAATTCAATAATATCATCTAATTTGCTGTCTATTTCTTTCTTTGTCATTCCAAGAATTGTACCATTAATATATATATTTTCCCTTCCTGAAAGTTCAGGGTGAAATCCTGTTCCAACCTCCAACATACTTGAAATAGTTCCATCCATATACACTTCACCTTCTGATGGCGTAGTGATTCTTGATAAAATTTTGAGAAGTGTTGACTTTCCTGCACCATTTCCACCAATGATACCTATAGCCTCTCCTCTTTTCATTTCGAAGCTCACATTATCAAGTGCCATAAGCTTCTTTCTTCCATCCTCTTTATTCTTCAATTCATTTATAAACGAATGATGGTCAATTGTGCCTAGTCTGTATTCTTTCGAAACACCTACTACCTTTATGATCAAATCCTCTGCCATAATAAACCTCCAAAATCCGTAAGTACTATTAAAGGAAAAGTTTCTCCATCATTTGCAATTGATTATCCCAATATTCTTCCTTACTCTTTGGCACTACCTTACCTTTGTACTGTTTGCATAACTCTTTGTTTTCTATCGCTTGCTTCATTCCAAGATATATTCCTGCAAATGAATTCTCCATAATAATTCCATTACTTTCATCTTTAAGTAGTTCAAGTACACCGGAACAATCTGATAGTATAAGTGGCGCTCCCACAATAGTAGCCTCCTGGCTTACATACGAATATCCCTCATATCTTGAAGTTGATAAGAACCAATCAGCTTGTCTCATATACTTATACGGATTTTTTCTTTCCCCAAGCAGGTATACATTTGTAAGATTATATTTATTTATCTGCCTTTCAAGGTCGTGCAATACTTGATAATTGTTATATGATTCTCCACCACCAATCAGCCATATTGCATATTTATCCTTTAATCCCTGCTTATTAAGCAGATTGCATACCTCAAGAAGAATATCATACCCCTTTTGAATGTTAAGTCTTCCTACTGTAACAAACAATAATCTGTCATCTTTCTGAATATCAGTTATTTCCTCTAATGACTTTTTTAAAATATCTTCTTTATTTACCGGATTATAGCAAACCATAAGATTTCCTGGATCTCCGATAACCATTTTAATGCTATTTAAAATAACCTCCGATACACAAATAACATTGTCAAATCTCTTCATATAATTCACTTCGTTTTGTTCTGAGCCAAACCATACCTTTGTATAGTATGATTTTGAATAATCTGTATGTACCCAGGCAAATTTCTTCTTTATATAATCTCCATATGTCAGAGCCATCATCATAATCCAGCTTTCTTTAAAACATAAAAGCACATCAAAATTCATATCTTTAATTTGCATTTTAAGTTTATTCTCACGTCTTTTACGTACCCGCTCTATTAGTTTTTTCTTAAATATATTATTTGGTTTTTCATATTCTTTTTCCATCTGATACAGATAAGAAACATTCGCTGGATAAATCTTATCAAAATCAGGATCCATAACATCTGTTAAAATTGTTATCTCATATTTATCGCAAAAATATGTTACAAAGTCATACATGAGTTTTTCAACTCCTCCACCTTGTAATATATCGTTAACTACAAGAATTTTCATATATTCACACTTTCTACATCATATATCAACATATAATAGATGCTTTATTTTAAATACTCTTTATGCAAGCATCAGTTTACTAAATAATCTTTTTGTTATGTAGCTTTTTTCTAACTTTATACATAAACCTATTGCCATTTTTTAGATACTTTACAGCATTATAAATTTGGAATCCTTTTTCTTTTCCAAATATTCTGCTTATTTCTTTTTTTCTACCGGAAATATATATTATGATTGAATATATATTCTTTGATGAAGCTATTTCCACAATCTTTGCTCTCGCATTAAATATATTGTTTCCGTAAAAAATCTCAGGTAGAGAATATCTGATAATTGACCAGAAATACATTGAAAAATGTGCTACATCAATATCTGTATCTTCCTTTAGTTCTTTATATATCTTACAAAAAAGGTCTGTGTATACATCTATATTTTTTGAGCTATCTACATCTACAGACAGTGAGCCTTCTCTGTATGTATAATTATATAAAACATCGGGAATCTTAATGATTTTGGATGCTTTCTGCATAATCTTAACTGAAAAAATCATATCTTCTGCAAATCTTACATCTTCATCAAATCTGAAATTATTTTCAGTAATAAGTTTGCTATTATATGCCTGAAAACATACCTCCCAACCCAGTCTGTATTGTAAAAGCATGGAAATAATAAAGTCCTGTCGACTTGAATTATCTATCTTATACTCTCCGATGCCTCCTTCAAATAACATTTCATATAAGTATTTTCCGTCTTCATCAACTCTCCTTGCACAAAATGAGCAAATATCATACCCAATATCCAATCTGTATGCACACTTCATCAAATACTCTTTATCAACATAATCATCTGAATCTATAAAGCATACATACTCTCCGTTTATATTATCAAGCCCCACATTTCTGGCACTTGACAATCCTCCATTTTCTTTATGTATAACTTTTATTCTATTATCTTTCTTCTCATATTCCTTGCATATATTATAGGAGCTATCTATAGAACCATCATCAACCAATATAAGTTCAAAATTTATATATGACTGATTTAAAACCGATTCTATACATCTTTTTATATATTTTTCAACATTATATACTGGAACAATCACACTAAATAACTTTCCCATTGCTTCCCCCTAAATAGTATCAATAAAGTTCTTTTCAACTTTATTAAACATAATAAGACCAACGCCAAAAATAATCAAAGTTTCCACCATACTTAATCCAATAAACGGCGCCGAAAGCACACCTTTTCCAAAAAATCCATATCTAAAGGCTTCAATAATTGGAGCGACTGGATTAATCATGGCAATTGTTCGAAGTGGGCCTTGTATACTTGATATTGGGAAGATTACCGGTGAAATATACATCCATATCTTCATACCAAAGCCAACAATTACAGCAACATCTTTATATTTTATCGTCATAGACGACACAATCATACCTATGCCAAAGCCCAGTGCAGCAAGTTCAAGAAAATATACCGGCAAAAGTAATAATGAAAGATTTGCATGTATATCTGCACCATTTAATATAAAAACAAAATAAAATACAATAAACATCAGTATTTCAAATGAGAACTTAATGAACTTTGTGATTATACTGGATATAGGAATTACTAAACGTGGAAAATAAACTTTACCAAATATATAGGCATTATTCCCAAATATATTCATATTATCTCCTAAACATCCTGCACACAAAGACCACATAAGATTTCCTGCCATATAGAAAAGGAATTGTGGTGTTTCATCTGTAGATATTTTTGCAATATTTCCAAATATAAGTGTGAAAATACCACTTGTTAGCAAGGGGGCAAGAATCATATATAAAGGTCCTAATACAGTTTGTTTATACATTGTTGTGAAATTTTTCTTCACAAATGTAAAGCAAAGATCTCTATATTTCCATATTTCTTTAAAATTGAAATCAAACATTGAAGCCTTCGGCTTAATTACTATCTTCCACTGTTTTTCCATATAAAACTCCTTCCCTCATACTATAAAGGAAATCTAGTCTGAATCTTTTTCTTCATAAAGAATTTTTTAATCCGTTTTTTGGATTTAAGTACATACTTTATTCTGTAAATTCTAAATAATCTAGATGTTTTTCTCTCCTTTATACATCTACAGATTATTCTATTAAGCATAAAGTCATTTCTATAAGGATAATCCCTAAAATATTGTATCAGATCATCCCTTGATACTACACTTAGAAAATATTCCTTCTTTTCTTTTGTACTTTTTTCCTTATATTCCATAATTTCATTAAGTTTCTCGTTAACCTTAACAAACAGAAAATTGTATACAAAATCAATATTTTCTTTTGAATGATCAATTGCCTCTATGAAATCATAAATTTCCCTAAATCTCCTGATTTCAATGCTTATACTCTCATCGACATTGTATTTTGTAATAGATGATGCAAGACCATTTTCACGACGTATATAATAATATACTGATTTATTTACATAGTATATTTTTCTGACCTTCTTCAGATAGTCAAGATTAAAAAACAAATCTTCAGACCAACTTACATTTATATCAAATGATAGCTTATTATCTTCAATAACGCTTCTTTTATAGAGCTTATTCCATGTAACTCCATAAAAGAAAGTTCTCATATATTTTAGGAAATTTGGCATAGAATCTTTTACAGAATAAATACCTTCAAGCTCACCCGTGTATATTTCCTGATCATTTGAAAAATATTTTCCTATTACTATATCTATCTCATCATTTTTTTCAATTGCATCCACAAGAATCTCAAGAGAATCCTTCTCCATTTTATCATCTGCATCAATAAATCTGATATACTCACCTGTTGCCTTAGAAATTGCAAAATTTCTTGCCCTCGAAACACCACCATTCTCATTGTTGAAAAGTCTGATTCTCGAATCTTTCTTTGCATATTCCTCGCATATTTTTTGAGTACTATCCATTGAACCATCATTTACAATAATAAACTCAAAATCCTCATATGTCTGACTAAGAACGTATTTAATTGTATCATCGATATACTTTTCTGAATTGTATACCGGCATTATAATACTTACTTTAGACATTTCCCAAAACCCTTAATTAAACCCTTTTTAATTTTGCAAATGATGCAAACATTCTTTTTTGCCCTGCCGCACCAAAGTTTACAGTTACCTCATAATCCTTTTTACCTTTTTCGATGCTAATTACCTGTCCAACGCCAAACTTCATATGTTTAACATTATCTCCTACTTCATACCCCAGTCCATTTGAAGAATCTGAAACATCTGTTGACTGACTAGGACTACTCTGATTTTTGTCAAAAATATTTTCCTTCGAGATACTGCTTGCTCCAAAGCCTGAACCGCTACTTCTTGCATTATTAATTATGTCAGCTGCTGACACTCCCTTTGATGCATTAATCGATGAACTAAGCATACTAACCGGCTTACCAAAGCCAATATTTCTTGGAGAATTTGATGTACTTGCTGATGATGCCCCATTATATAACGATGATGTACTCTTTCCAAATCCACTTAATGCGCCTGTCTTTGTAGCATTCTCAGTCTTTTTCTCTCTTGCAAGAAGCTCTGAAGGTATTTCTGAAAGAAATCTTGAAGGCCTATTATACTGTGTCTCACCTCGAAGCATTCTTGCTTTCGCATATGATATGGTAAGCTTTTCCATTGCTCTTGTTATTGCAACGTAGCAAAGTCTTCTTTCTTCTTCAATATCTGATGGATCCTCTGAATTTATACTCATGTATCCAGGGAAAACTCCCTCTTCCATGCCCGATAAATATACAACTGGGAATTCCAATCCCTTTGCACTGTGTATAGTCATAAGCACCACATAATCCGAATCATTATCAACTGAATCAATATCAGCAACAAGTGCTACCTCCTCCAAAAATTCTGAAAGGTTTGGGTTCTCTGCAGTACTTTCATAATCTGCAATCTTTGAAATCAATTCGTTAACGTTTTCTATTCTGTCCCTTGCCTCATCTGTATTCTCTAGTTCAAGTTCCTTAACATATCCTGTCTGATCAATAAGATATTTTATTGTCTCCTTTATTGTGCCTTCAGCCAGATAGCTTCTTGCCACTCTAATAATGTTAGTGAACTCATTAATCTTTGAAGCAGCCTTTCCAAGCCCTGGAATCTGATCTGCCTCCATACAGGCCTCAAAAAAATCTATTCCTCCAAAATCAGCGTAGGTTTGGACTTTATCAATACTTGTATTACCAATACCTCTCTTTGGTACATTAATAATTCTCTTAACTGCCATATCATCTCTTGCATTATCAATCGTTTTCAGATAGCACAGCATGTCTTTTATTTCTTTTCTTTGATAGAAATTTACTCCTCCCACAAGTCTGTAAGGAATATTAAGAGCTACAAGCCTTTCTTCTATCGCACGGGACTGTGCATTAGTTCTATAGAGACATGCATGACTATTATATGTATATTCCTTATTTTCAACATGTTTTGCAATATCCCTTGCAATATAATCCGCTTCTTCAATACCATTTTCAAACATTCTTAAATCAATACGGTCGCCATCCTCTTTATCTGTCCATAATGTCTTTCTTTTTCTGCCTGCATTATTTTTAATAACAGCATTTGCCGCATTAAGAATATTCCCTGTTGAACGATAATTCTGTTCAAGCTTTATTACTCTTGCCTCTTCAAAAACATCTTCAAAATTTAAAATATTTTTGATATTAGCCCCCCTGAATTTGTAGATAGACTGATCATCATCACCTACAACACAGAGATTTCTATATTTTCCTGCCAGTTGACTGATTAGTTTAAACTGAACCGTATTTGTATCCTGATACTCATCAACCATGATATATCTGAATCTATCCTGATATCCTTCCAACACCTCTGGACACTTTGAGAAAAGTTCTACAGTTTTAACGAGTAAATCATCAAAATCCAAAGCATTATTTTTCTTAAGCTGGCTCTGATATTCCATATATGCCTTTCCAATCTGTTTTGTATGAATATCTGCAGCATCATTAAGAAAATGTTCTGGTGAAATCATCTCATTTTTTGCCGATGAAATATATGAAAGAATTGTCTTTTCTTTTAAAAACTTTGTATCAATATTTAATCTTTTACAAACATCTTTCATTACATTCTTACTATCATCAGTATCGTATATTGTAAAACTACTCTCATAACCTATTCTGTCAATGTATCTTCTAAGAATCTTTACACATGATGAATGAAATGTGCTCACCCATATATGTTCTGAGCCATATCCTACAATATCATCCACTCTCTCTCTCATCTCGCCTGCTGCCTTATTTGTGAAAGTAATGGCCATAATATTATAAGGATTAACTCCCTTTTCCTCTATAAGATAGGCAATTCTATGTGTAATGACTCTCGTCTTACCTGAACCTGCACCCGCAAGTAAAAGTAAAGGTCCTTCTGTACACATAACAGCCTGTTTCTGTTGTTCATTCAATGTATCGTAAATGCTCATATAATATAAATAAATTCTCCCATTTTTTTAGACCATAAGCCATTAAACATTATACCAAAAAAAGAGTAAATAGTCATTAACTATTCACTCTTTTATATGTAATTTTATATACAATTTCAGATAATTTTTCGAAAGCTATTAAACAAGCTTATATCCACAATTTCCACAGAATTTTGTACCAATTGTTTTTGTACCACAATCCGGGCAGAATTTTGGAATCTTTATATTTGTACCCTGACCTCTTTCTTCTACTGTTCCAATTTTTTCTTTAGCTGATGAATTAGCTGTGTTGGCAGCATTAAATATTTTATCGTTCATCATCTGTTCAAAATTCTCAGGATACGAAAAATTTTGTATGTTAAATTCGCTTATCGACAAACCAATCTTATAAAGTTCCATATCAAGGTCTGCCTTTATCCCTTCAGAAATACTTTGGGAAACTGCTTGAAGATTAAATATATCCTTGCCTTCATTTGTAATCCATTTCATAAGTAGTGGATCAAGTTTAGAGCATACCAACTCCCTGATATCCTGTACTGTATATATACTTCGTATACCAGCGATTTGATCTATGAAATTAATTCTATCCGAAATCTTACACCTTAATGTTCCAAAAGCCCTGATTGGTACTCCTGTTGCAACTATATCAGATGGAATCCTTATTGTATTCTGGGTTCCCCACTTAACAGTTACTTCCTTTGTGTTTATAAACAGCACTTCTGCCCTGACTCCCGCTGAGCTAAATCCATATTTAAAATTCTTAAGGGATGAAAGGAATGGTATTATCTGTGAATCTATGTCATACTCACCTTCATCTTCAAATATACCCTCTATCCTCCCATTGAATAAAAATATTGCATCCTGACCCGGCCGAATAATAAGTTGACTGCCTTTTTTTATCTCGCTGTCCTGCCATTTCCAGAACAAAACATCATTTCTTGTCTCCTGCCATTCTACAATACTTGAAAACTGATTACCGAAAAATCCCATATTTATTTACCAAGCTGTGCCTTCAATGCAGCAAGTTCATCATCTACTACAGAAGATGTTGGTGATGAATCATACTTTGCAGCTAATTCTTCTGCTGTGTTTGCTGTAGCTGAAACATTAAGTTCTGCCATTGCATTAGCCTTATCAAGCATCTGGTCAGCTTTTGCTTCCATTCTTGCGAATGCAGACATACTGTTTTCTGCGCCTGCAACACTAGAGCCAAGCTGATTAATTCTCTCCTGTGTCTTTGCAACAGCAATCTTAGCCTTGATAGAATCTCTTCTTGAATTCAGTTCATTGATATCTCTAACAAGCTTATCATGCATCTGACGCATCTTTGATGAATTTGCAGCAGCTAAATCATATGCCTGCTGAAGAGCCACCTGTTTTTCAGCTAACTGATTTTTCTTAACAATAAACTGTCTTGCATCTTCATCATTTCCTGCTTCAACAGCCTTAACAGCATAATTCTGATATTTTGCAACCTCTGCATTACACTCATCAAGCGCTCTCTTCGCTCTTGTCTCTTCTGCCATAATAGTTGCTGTTTCTGATTTAACCTTTGCCAAATCTTCATTGAGATTTCTAATATATTGGTCAATCATCTTTTCAGGATCTTCTGCCTTATCAAGCAATGCATTGATGTTTGATGCCATAATGTCTTTAAATCTCGAAATAATACCCATAATTCTTAAATCCTCCTTGGCTCTTTGCCATATTTTTTCCAACTGTTACAATTATACTATAGCCATATAAATTTGTCATTCATTTTGATTGAATCTGAATTTTTATGTACTAGATATATCACATGATATGAGGGTCAAAAGGTATTTTTCACTATATCCTTGTACTCATCAAGCTTCTTTGACTTTTTAATCTTCTTCCACAACTTTTCATCACCATAATTTTTGTATAAATAGCTCCAAAGCTCTTTCATCTTAAATAACGCATTCACGCCACTGTTGAATTCACTCTCATATTTATCTGCTAAGTTCAAAGTAAATTCTACTATTTTGGATATATCGCAAAGTTCATTTCTATTTTCTTTTATATTTTTTGCAAGAATTGGATTTGCAAGAAGACCTCTCCCAATCATTATGCCACTTACCTTCTCATATTTACCTGCAATTTTACTGTAATCCTCCACCTTGCATACATCACCATTATAGCATATGGGCATCTTTGCTCTATTATAAGCATCTTCAAAAATATTCATATGAACCTCATTTTTGTAGTAATCCTTCAACAATCTTGGATGTATCGTCAATTCAGATATAGGATACTTATTAAATATATCAAGTATCTCATCAAATTCTGATTCTGACTCAATTCCAATCCTGGTTTTAACAGATACCTTCACATGCTTATTTTCATAATACTCATATACTTTATAAAGAAATTCGTCCAATTCCTTTGTTTTTGAAAGAAATCCTGCCCCTCGAAACTTTGAAGAAACAGTTCCGGATGGGCACCCCAAATTTAAATTAATCTCACTATATCCATACTCAAGCAGATTATCCGCTGTTTTTATGAATGCTCCACTATCGTTAGTAAGTATTTGCGGAACTATTTCAATACCTTTGTTGTTTTCCGGTAATATATCATTTAATTCTCTTCTTTTAAAATCTCTCTTCTCAATAGGTACAATAAACGGTGTATAAAATCTGTCAATTCCTCCAAACATTTCATTTATTGTATTTCTAAATATATGTCCGGTAATACTCTCCATTGGAGCAAGATATATTGGTATCATATTATTTCTCTCTTTCGTTATAATTATTTTGTATATCCGAGTGTACTTTATCACATTGATATCAGTCAAGATTTTTGTTATTATTGTAGAATTAAATCAGTTGAAAGGAGTACTTTATGTTTAAAGAATGTCTTACAAACGTGAGGATCACCTCCCCATTAGTGCATAATATCACAAATTACGTAACAGTAAACGATGTTGCAAATATTATTCTCGCCTGTGGTGCAAGTCCAATTATGTCCGATGAACCTGATGATGTTTCCGAAATTACATCTATCTGCAATGGCCTTAATATCAACATCGGAACATTAAACCACCGCAGCATCGAAGCAATGTTCATTGCCGGAAAAAAGGCAAATGAATTAGGACATGTCGTGCTTCTTGATCCTGTCGGTGCAGGTGCAAGTTCCCTACGAACCAATACAGCAATAAATCTTTTAAAAGAAATCAAATTTGATGTGATAAGAGGAAATATATCAGAGGTAAAAGCCCTTGCTCTTGGTAGTGCATCCACAAAAGGTGTAGATGCTGATGTTTCTGATACTGTAACAAATGAAAATCTTGATAAATCAATTGCTTTTGCTAAAGAGTTTGCTAAAAGTACCGGTGCTATAATTGCTATAACAGGTGCTATAGATATAGTATGTGATGACAAAAAATGCTATATTATAAGAAACGGAAGAAAAGAAATGAGCAGAATAACAGGTACAGGTTGCCAGCTTTCAGGTATAATGACAGCTTTTCTTTGTGCAAATATTGATAACAAACTCGAAGCTGCTGCCGCTGCCTTATGTACTATGGGGCTGGCAGGTGAAATCGGATATTCCCATATGCAACCATATGAAGGTAATTCTTCATACCGAAATCATATTATTGATGCTGTTTACAATATGACTGGCGAAGAACTTGAAAAAAATTCAAAATGTGAGGTTTTCATATGAAATTAAGTAAAAAAAATTTACTATTATACGCTGTAACAGACCGTTCATGGCTGAATGGTAACTCTCTCTACTCCCACGTAGAGAAATCAATTGAAGGCGGTGTTACTTTTGTACAACTCAGAGAAAAAAATCTAAGCGAAGAAGAATTTCTGTCAGAAGCCTTTGAAATCAAAGAACTTTGCAAAAAATATGGCGTTCCTTTCGTTATTAATGACAATGTTGACATAGCTTTAAAGACCGATGCCGATGGTGTTCATGTAGGTCAACACGACATGGAAACACTCGATGTCAGAAAAATGCTTGGTCCAGACAAAATAATAGGAGTTTCTGCCCAGACCGTAGAGCAGGCAATACTGGCTGAAAAACATGGTGCCGATTATCTTGGAGTAGGTGCTGTGTTCCATACAAACTCCAAAGATGATGCAAATGATATCAGCCACGAAACATTAAAAGCTATCTGTAATGCAGTTTCCATTCCAGTTATCGCAATCGGTGGCATAACAAATGAAAATGTATATAAACTAAAGGACTCCGGTATATGCGGTATAGCCGTAATCAGCGCAATCTATGGTCAAAAAGATATCAAGTCCGCTGCCAGAGAACTTAATCACATATGCTCATTATTATTTCAAGGAGGTCAATCATGAAAACAGCTCTTACTATCGCAGGCAGTGATACAATTGGCGGCGCCGGTATTCAGGCGGATATTAAAACAATGACCTGTAATGGTGTATATGCGATGAGTGCCATTACCTCACTCACAGCCCAGAACACTACAGGTGTGGCAGGCATTTTTGATGTTCCAGCAGATTTTTTAGCTTTGCAGCTTGACAGTATTTTTACAGATATTTATCCTGATGCAATAAAAATTGGAATGGTATCCTCTGTAGAATTAATAGAAACCATTGCCACAAAGCTTAGATTTTATATGGCATCAAATATAGTCGTTGACCCTGTAATGGTTGCAACAAGTGGCGCCAAACTAATTAGTGATGAAGCAATTGAGACTCTAAAAGAAAAGCTTCTTCCATTAGCGACACTTGTAACTCCCAATATTCCTGAGGCTGAAGTTCTTTCAGATATGAAAATAAAAACAAAAGCTGATATGGAAAATGCTGCAAAAAAAATACAGCAGACATTTTCTACTGCTGTATTGATAAAAGGCGGGCACAACATTAACGATGCAAATGACCTCTTGTATGACCACAATACTTGTAAATGGTTTTATGGAAAACGTATCAACAACCCAAATACTCATGGAACCGGATGCACTCTTTCAAGTGCCATTTGTTCAAATCTGGCAAAAGGGCACAACCTTGACCAGTCAGTATACGAAGCAAAAGAATATATTTCAAATGCTCTTGGTGCAATGCTTGATTTAGGTCATGGAAGTGGTCCTATGAACCATGCTTTTATGCTATAGTTATTTTCCTGAAACATTTATAATAACATATTCTGCCGGTGAACTTGTCTTAACAGAATATCCCCAGCCGGCAAACCCTGATGTAACTATTGCATGCATTTTATCAACTATCGTTTCGCCATAAACGGCATCATCAAATTTTACGATTTCAAATAATATATTAGCAGGCCAGATTTGTCCAGCATGTGTATGTCCGGAGAGAAGCAAATCTGTACCTGCTTCACTCTCTTCTGCATACTGTTTTGGTTGATGATCAAGTGTAATAATCAATTTGTCTTTATCTACATTATCTAAAATGGATTCTATTGATTTTCTTTCGGAAGTATTTGCACTTCTTGCATATCCCGCATCTTCTCTTCCAACAAGCACAACCTCATCATTTATCTCAACATATTCATCCTGTAATATCCTTATACCTGCTGCCTCAATTGTTTCTCTAAGTTCCTCTTCACTATATGATTTATTGTTTGAATATAGCTGCCTGTCATGATTTCCATATACATAAAAGGTTCCAAATTCACTATCTATCTCACCAAATGTTTTAAAAACATCCTTCATATCTTCTTTTGATGCATTTTCATCAACAATGTCCCCACAAAGTACAACCATATCTGGAGTTTTATCTTGAATTTCATTGCATATTTCCTGTAAAGTTTCACTATCAACGGAAACCCCAAAATGCACATCTGCAATCAATGCAACTTTATATCCTTCTTCTCTAAGGCTCTTGTCAATGCTTACATCATAATTCGTCTCAACAACATTCATTATATTGATATGCCCATATATAATAAGTACTATCGTAATCACAATTGGTATAATTGCAAGCCCATATATTTTCTTAAACCATTTCATAGAATCATATTTTTCCTTTGATATCTTCTTTATCAAAAGATTTATTATATCCATAATGCATCCTAAAACAATAAAATGCGCAAGTATAATAAATTGAATTCCAAATATGTAAAGGCATGACAATGAAACTATAACGCTTAATACTATAAATATTATTTTCTTATTTCTTGTATCAACATTTACATTTAACGTTTTAAAGAATCTTCTTATAAAATGATAAAAATATATGCCTATCAGCACAAGTAATAAGGCTGCTGTAATTCCTAGAGCTATTCTCATTTTTTTCTCCTAAAGTTATAAATTATGTATCCTAATATGAAAGTACTTCATTTCCATCTTCTGTAATCAAGATTGTATACTCCCACTGGGCTGATGGCATATTATCCTCTGTATATATTGTCCAGCCATCATTATCATCACAGAACACGTCAGGTTTTCCCATATTAATCATTGGTTCAATTGTAATTGTCATACCAGGCACAAGAATAACTCCTGTATGTTCTTTTCCAATATGTGGCACCCATGGTTCTTCATGAAATCCAACCCCTACTCCGTGTCCTCCAATTTCCCTTACAACTGAGAATCCATTATCATAGGCTCTCTTTTCTATTGAATATCCAAAATCTCCAAGACAACTATAAGGTTTAGCAATACTTAACGCCTCATCAAGACATTCTTTTGTAATCTCTACAAGTTTTTTTCTCTTTTCACTAACCTCTCCAATCATAAACATTCTGGATGCATCACCATAATATCCATCCACAATAGTAGTACAATCGACATTTATTATGTCTCCACTTTTAAGAATCCTATTATCATCCGGTATACCATGGCATACCACTTCATTTATAGATGTACATACACTCTTTGGATATCCTTCATATCCAAGACATGCGCATATTCCGCCATATTCTTTTGTCTTTTCTACAACCAACCTATCAATATCACCTGTAGATACACCCTCTTTTATAAACGCACTTACATCATCAAGAATCCTTGTATTTATCTTGCCTGCTTTTCTCATTCCTTCAATCTGTTCTTTTGTTTTTATTACATGTCTTGGAGGTTCTACTGCCCCTTTATACTTATTCATAATGGCTGATATTTTGTCATCCATTCCAAGGTGACATGTCTTATATTTTTTTCCGCTTCCACACCAGCATGCATCATTTCTACCCAACTTCATTATATTGTCCTCTTTTCTTTTTATTTATTGAAATTGTTCTTTATTGCAGTAAACATCCTGTCCTTTGCGCCTTTATTTTCATTATTAATCTGTCTGACAAGGCTCTTAACATATTCTCTCTTTGTATATCCATCAGCAGGACATGGATTCTTTGCAACAGGAAGTTGCATCTTGTTCTTAAATCCTATTATCTCTGATTCACTAACATACATCATAGGTCTGATAACAGTAAGTTCTGTTTTCTCAAGATATGTTACTGGTTCAAAGGTATGGATTCTTCCCTCATAAATCAATGACAGCATCATCGTCTCCACAATATCATCTTTATGATGTGCATACGCTACTTTATTACAGCCCAATTCCTTTGCCATATTGTTAAGTGCTCCCTTTCTAAGTTTAGAACAAAGCGCACAAGGATTTGATTCTCTTCTTATATCAAAAACTATTTTAGAAATCTCCGTAGGCACTATAGTTAGAGGAACATTTAACATTTTACATAATTCTGTAATTTCATCAAAGCCCTGAATCCCTAACCCCAAATCAACGGATATTGCACATAATTCAAACTTTTTATCATAGAAATTTCTAAGCCCTGAAAGAGCGTATAAAAGTGCCAAACTATCCTTTCCTCCTGATACCCCAATAGCAACTTTATCGCCCTCTGATATCATATTGTAATCATCTATTGCTTTTCTTGTATAACTATATAATCTCTGTAATTTCATTAATCATTTCCTAACAATACTTTATTTTCCGCTAAGGATTTCTTTATTTTCTTTGCAATTATCAACAATGTAATGACATGTGCAAGAATTGTAACTATCCAAGATATCGGATAAGAAACATATACATTAAACTCTGTATGGAACTGCTCCATTTTAAATACTGTTCCTAACCATAATAGTCTTAGTCCACACGCTCCAATGAGTGAAACAATCATAGGTATTACCGAATATCCCAGTCCTCTTAATATACCCACAAGCACATCCATAACTCCACACAAAGCATATGTTGTTGCAATGACTCGCATTCTTCCAAGCCCTGCTATAATAACCTCATTACTGTCCGTATATATAGCCATAAGCTTATCTCCCATTAAATATGCTGTCCATCCTAATACAACACCTGTTATTATAACACTAACCAATGCGGATGCAGTAATTTTTTTAATTCTGTCATATCTTCCAGCCCCTACATTTTGTGAGGTGAATGATATTGCAGCCTGATAAAATGAGTTCATTGAAATATATATAAATCCTTCAATACTTTGAGCTGCTGCATTTCCTGATACACATATTTTTCCAAAAGAGTTAATTGATGACTGAATCACAACATTTGAAAGTGCAAAAATAACGCCCTGACATCCCGCTGGAAATCCCACTCTCAATATTCCAAACAACTGCTCTCTATGTACCCTTAAATCCTTTAGTACAAGATTAATAGGACCTTTTTCTTTTATCATACATCTAACAACTAAAAATGCTGATAAATACTGTGAACAAATTGTCGCCAATGCCACTCCGGCAACATCCATTTTAAACACAATTACAAATAAAAGATTTAGCAAAACATTCAAAACACCTGATATCATCAAAAAATATAACGGCCTCTTTGTATCGCCGATAGAACGCAATATAGCAGCTCCAAAATTATATACCATCATAGCCGGCATTCCAAGAAACAATATCCTCAAATACACAGAAGCAAGCCCAATAATATCCTCCGGAGTCATCATCCATTCTAAAAATACAAGTGCAAATATACATCCTATGATTGTAAGAAATATTCCACTTATCACGCTAAGTGCCATTGCTGTATGTACTGTTTTTTTCAGTTCATCATATTTCTTTGCACCATACTTTCTTGATGCCAGAACATTCGCACCAACAGATAAGCCTATAAAAGCATTCGTTAGCAGATTAATAAGTGCCGTATTTGCACCTACTGCTCCCATAGAATTATCACCTGCAAATTTACCTATTACCACAATATCTGCTGCATTAAATAGCAATTGTAAATTGCTGGAAAATATCAATGGCAATGTAAATATAAGCATTTTCTTAAGTACAGGACCATTGCACATATCCATTTCATAGCTTTTCTTCATACAATATATCACTCTCTTTTCAAATCTAACATCTATATGAATTGATTTTTATAGAAAAATGCTTTACTCTATAAACATCATTTTAACACAAATTATAAGGAAATAGAATTTATGTCAAATTATTATATGTTTAATAAACCTGCTGGAATCGTAACTGCCAGAACAGATACTACTCACAAAACTGTTATGGACTATTTCAAAGCCGAAAAAAACGCCAACCTCTTCCCCGTAGGAAGATTAGATAAAGATACAGAAGGTTTTCTTATTATTACAGATGATGGTCAATTCAATAATAAATTAATGTCTCCCGAAAACCATGTAGAAAAAAAATATCTGTTTTTTTCCCTCGGTAAACTCTCAAAAAAGTCAGTAAACACCATAAGTAATGGTATAATTCTCGAAGGCAGTTCTTCTAAAACCCTCCCTTCAAGATTCGAAAACATCTCTTATATTAATTTTGGTGAAGTACCTGAATATGCCAAATGCGGAATATACAATGAAATTTGCAATAATCTCCCAGACACACCTGTTACAATGGGTTATCTAACTATTACCGAAGGCAAGAAACACCAAGTAAAAAGAATGTTAAAAGCTTATGGTTGTTTTGTTTTCTATCTTAAACGTATTAGCATTGGTACAATAGAACTTGATTCATCCTTATCTAAAGGACAATATAGAAGACTTACATCATCTGAACTGGACGCACTTATATCCACTCATAATCTCCACCAGTAATAGCCAGACTCAAAAGTGTATCCATCTTTTCAACTTCTTCTACTCCCTCGATGATTTTTATCAGTTTCGCTTTGTTTTGTGACTCTTCAATCGTATCATCAGGACCAATTTCATAATCAAAATTTCCTTCACAGTCAGGACACTCTATTCTATCTTCTCTACTTAACGATAAAAATCTGTATCCACACTCCATACATTCATAATATCCACATTTCTCTGTTCCATCAGGTACATAAAACATATCCTTTGCCCTCCTTAAGATTTACTTCCACATATCCGTAACAAAATACATAAGTGCAGCCCATGTATATACGGAATAAAATAAACCTTTATCATCTACACCATCCTTGAGGTATTTCTTTGCCTCATCTTTTGTAAGAATACAAACTCCATCAAAGCACTCTGTTCCAACCGCTCCATCCTGCGATATCTTTGGCATAGTATCTCTATTCAAAACAATATTTATGAGTGCATTGCTTTCATCAGTCATTCCCGGCGTACTAAAAAGAAATGGATTAATTATACCTATCTCATCATTATCACTAAATTCTATTCCTGTTTCTTCTAATAGTTCCCTTTTAGCTGTAACAAAAAGAGCATCTTCCATTTCCTTATCTTCCGGATCAATAAGTCCTGCTGGAACACTTAAAAGAAACTGTCCTGCCGGATATCTGAATTCCTTGCTAAGCAAGAGTCTTGGTTCATCGTCCTTAGTATTTACAACAACTACAAGACTCACAGCATCAGGAAGCATTGTTTTAAATTCCTCATCTGATTTTATTGCAACCAAATCATCTTTCTCTCTTCTTGTGGCATTAAAATAATGTTTTCCATTTGGTTTCAAATCATATACTTTAATGAATTTTGTTTCAAATAATGTTTCAATGTTTTCTTTTTTCATTTCCTGCTTCATATCTTGTCTCGCTTTCTATGTATTACATTCACCAATATCAAATGTCGATTTACTAAATCTGTGTATAGTCCACCAGCCGTGTATAGTCTGTCAAACCCACAACACATTTAATTTTTTAAAATTCAAAAAACCGAAAACATCGTTTTACAATGCTTTCGGTTTCTAATGAGACATCGGGGATTCGAACCCCGGACAACTTGATTAAAAGTCAAGTGCTCTACCACCTGAGCTAATATCCCATGTTCTTATATATATGAACCAGCTGGCCCATAACAGGGCTAGTTGGATTCGAACCAACGTGATGCAGGAGTCAAAGTCCTGTGCCTTACCGCTTGGCGATAGCCCTTCATTAATTAATAAAAGGTGGATACAGGGATTCGAACCCTGGGCCTCCAGAGCCACAATCTGGCGCGCTAACCAACTGCGCTATACCCACCATAGGGCCTCCGGGACTTGTCCCTGGATAATGTGCCCGAAGGGATTCGAACCCCCGACCCACGGCTTAGAAGGCCGTTGCTCTATCCAGCTGAGCTACGGACACATATCATATATAGTTTAAAAAATACATCGCTTTCGCAATGCAAAAGCGGGTGATGGGAATCGAACCCACGTATCTAGCTTGGAAGGCTAGTGTTCTACCATTGAACTACACCCGCATGTTGTGTATAAGTCGGGGTGACAGGATTCGAACCTGCGACCTCTTGATCCCAAATCAAGCGCTCTAGCCAAGCTGAGCCACACCCCGGTGTTCTTATATCTCGTCTCGTTTTCCGTGACGCAAGAGTTATTATATATTAACCCTTCAATATTGTCAACAAAAAAAATAACTTTTTTTAATTTTTTTTTATTTTTTTTTATTTATTAAAAAAAACACCGTATTTATGGGATCTTCCTGACCTTTTCTTACATATATTTTTTTGAAAAACTACACAATTTATATGTTACATCATTATTTGAATCTATTTCCATAACAATATATGTTGGTATTTTTCCATCCTGTCTTGGAAATGAAATGCTTCCAGGATTAATAACCATAATACCATCTACCATTTCGATAACAGGTCTATGTGTGTGTCCAAACATAACCATATCTACTCCACGAGATTTTGCCTCATCAACAATCATCTCAGTTCCCATTGAAACATAATAGTTATGTCCATGTGTTAAGAAAACCTGATATCGACCTATCCTAAATTCCATTTCCTTACTTAAATTTGAGAAATAATCATTATTTCCTCTAACCATATAAACAGGACATTGACATTTTTCACTAATATGCATTTCAGAGCCTTCAACGTCTCCACAATGAATAAGCATATCTATTGGCTGTTCTTTTTCTATGACCTTATCTAAATTCTCATCATGTCGATGACTATCACTAACAATCAAAACCTTCATGTCTTAATTTTTCCTTCATTAATTCAAGTGCTTTTCCTCTGTGACTAATTTTATTTTTCATTTCAGGATCCATTTCTCCTGTTGTCATCTTATATTCAGGAACATACAATAACGGATCATATCCAAAGCCATTAAAGCCTCTTTCCTCTGTTCCGATATATCCTTCTATTGTTGCTCTTGTTGTTATTACCCTGCCGTCTGGAAATGCTGCAGCAATTACGCAAACAAATCTTGCACTTCTTTCTTCCCCGACAGCATTTTTTAAATTATCAATAATAGTTTGATTTTTGATACTATATGGAGTATCTTCACCAAGATATCTTGCTGAATATACCCCTGGTGCTTTGTCCATATAGTCCACTTCAAGACCTGAATCATCTGCCAGTGTCATCTCCTTTGTTAATTCACAAAGGGCCTTTGCCTTAATAATTGCATTTTCCTCGAATGTTGTTCCATTTTCATCTATATCAACCTTAATATTAAGATCCTTAAGTGACAATAACTCCACATTTAAATCTTCCATAATCATTCTGATTTCTTTCATCTTGCCTTCATTTGTTGTTGCAAATATTATTTTTTTCTTTTCGCTCATTTCAAAAACCTCTCGTTTTAATTATTAGTAAATCCTTTTAAGCAAAGATTACATCCGTATTTTTCTTCCACTGATTCCCATATCTTTCCACTGTAGCTTATATATCCTTCACCATCTGATAAATCCACTGAGGAAGACTTATAATCCGTGGCGATTTCAACTGCAACAGGTCTCGTTGCATTTGGTGTTGAAATATACATTATTATAGCAAATTTCTTTCCTGATACAAGTTCCACAGCCTTATCCAATTCAATAGTATAATAACCGGAATTTTTCAGCGTTCCACTTGCAAGTATTTCTTTATCTCCTTCGTTAAAATCCTCAATCCCACTAAAATCTTTACAAACAGCTATTTCATAATATGTATCGACATCCGTCGCATAGAATGATACTGCTTTTAAGTATTCAGGTCCTTTAGCTGTATAAACATTTGCAAAATATGCAGATTCTCTTTCATATCCAAGATTTCCTCTCCAGCCACACAAATCACTTTGGTATATATTTTTATAATTATCTACATCTTCAACCTTCGTATATACAATATTATGAATTCCTATATTTGTATCATAATAAGAAACATAAAACAAACCATTATCTCCGAATTGTTCCCCCCAGCTGTTTTGACAGATAAAAGCACCATTTCCTTCGAGTTCTAAATTGAAATTTTCCTTTGGATAATTATCATCCCAACCAACAATCACCACTTCATGATTTGGCTTATTCTCACCCATATAGCAATATGCATATGTCTCTTTATTATAATACTTTGATGTGCCATATGAATCAGTTAATGATGTATATAACGAGGTGCTAACACCACCATACTTATACACCATTTTCTTTATACTCTCAAAATCTTTAGCTGGGATTATTTGTACCTCCTGTACATGTTTAACTGGTAACAACGTATTATCTGAAACACCATCACCATATGGATCATTTGCAGTTAATACAGGCCCCTGCCATGCTGTAAGATATGCCATAGCCATCAGATAATCTCCGCCATCATACTGAGAAATATTAAATGAATTGTTTATTGACATATGATCGATTGCAAAATCATACGAATACTCAGGTTCTAAAGTTGTTTCAAGTGCTGTTAAAGCTGCAGATGCCCAACATGTTCCAAAATATCCCTGATTTTTTACTGAAGGCAATTTTCCTATATCTTTATAACAATAAGAATATGGCAAACTTCTTTCTTTCGGATTTTCATTTACTAAAGTAGCTCTATTTGATGAAATATCAAAATTATAGCTATATCCGAAATTTTCAACTATACTTACAAGAGGAACATATATTACCTCTCCTTTTTTTACAGGTGCAACATTTATCGTCTTCTCTTTATCATTTACAAATATATCGTAATTACCAATCTTCATAACGATTTTTGTATTACCACGTTCAATAACCAGTGTATTGTCATATAGATTAATTGCACAATCAAAAGATTCTGTTATTAAATCTGTTGGTAACATTATTGACATAGATTCGTCCATATAGATTCGTCCACGTTTTACAACAATCTCTGTACCATCAATATTTATTCCAATATCTTTGCTATTTATACTGTTGGTAATAGCCGGATTCCACACTTGTGGTGTCTCCTCAATCTTTCTTTCCGGACTAATATATTCATTTGCTGTCACATTTACATATCCGATATATAATACAATAACGAATACAAAAAGTATAAATAAATATTTTATCTTTGCTTTCAATTCTATTCATTCCTGTTCTTTTTTGGTGGTTTAGGTCCCATAAACTGATAATAATATGTTTTTATCATACCATTATATATTTTCCTATTTTTTGTAGCTTTTAAACCAATATCTTTTTCTGCATTTTCATATGATGTTATCAAAAACATCGACCATGCATCAAGGGCTTTGTATCTTTGTCCAATAATCTCATAAAGTCCAGATAAATTACTCTTCTCTTCAAGACGTTCTCCATATGGTGGATTAGTTATTATAAATCCATATTTTTTATTGTGACTTAATTCAGAAACATTTCTGCATTGAAAATGTATCTTATCCAATACTCCAGCCATATCTGCATTTCTTCTGGCAATCTTTATCATTTCATCATCTAAATCATAGCCCTGTATATCAAGTTCTACATTCATATCAATAATATCGTGTGCCTCTGAAATTGACTCGTACCATAGCTTCTTAGGTATAAAATTTGTCCACTTCTCAGCTAAAAACTCCCTATTCATACCTGGTGCAATATTAGCTGCCATCATGGCCGCCTCAATTGGAAATGTTCCACTTCCACAAAAAGGATCCACTAATATTCTATCCTTATTCCAAGGTGTAAGCATAATAAGTGCTGCTGCCAGTGTTTCAGAAATCGGTGCTTTAGATGAAAGTTTTCTATACCCTCTTTTGTGAAGAGACTCTCCCGATGTATCTAATCCTATAATTGCCTCATCTTTATACATAAACACTCTTATAGGATAACTGTTACCATCCTCGCTAAACCATGTTACACCATATGCTTCTGACATACTTGCCACCATAGCCTTTTTTACAATGCTCTGGATATCTGAAGGGCTAAAAAGCTTACTTTTAACACTTGATGCTTTAGTTACCCAGAATTTTCCATTTTCAGGAATGTACTGTGACCAGTCAATAGCCTTTACATTATCAAATAATTCTGTAAATGTGTATGCTTTAAATCTCCCGGCAACAATCAATATCCTTTCAGCAGTTCTTAAAAAGATATTTGCCCTGACAACTGCCTCCTCATCACCTTCGAATGTTACTCTACCATCTTCAACAAGTGTCACATCATATCCTAAATCTATAATCTCTTTCTTCAACACCGATTCAAGTCCAAAATGACATGGTGCCATTATCTTGTATTTTACCATTTTATCTCTCTTACTTTCTAACTTCAAAAATTAACTCCTATATATTATACATCATTACCCTTACAAATAACACCACTTTTCATAAATTACCTATTCTATTTAATAAATAACATCACCTTTCATAAATTACCTATTCCATTTAACAAATTATAAACAACAACTCCTCTTGAAGCTAAATACTTTGCACATTCTAAACTTCTGGCTCCACTTTCACAATATACAACTACAGTATTTCCTTTGAAATTGCTGCAAAGAAGCTTTTCCGCAGGCATACTGACAGCATTAATGATATGTCTTTCTTTATATTCACTATAACTTCGTACATCTAAAATAACATACTTATTTTTTCTAACTAAGTCCATAAAATATTTATTTCCTATATTTATTATTTTCCCTCTTCTATTTTCAGAAGCCAATTCTTTTTCCCCCTTAAATTTTTCCCTGATGATTTTTACTTTTTCCTACTTGAACATCCATTTTTCGCCTAATTTGTGCAATTTTCAATTTTTTAAATAAAATTTCAAAAAAACGCTTGCTTTTTTCGACAATGTATTGTATACTTCAATTCGTAAAAAGAAATAACCCTTCAAATGTTTCTTTTTATGTTATAACCCCTTATTAATTATTTATACTCCCCTCAAAACAGCACGGTTCGCCGTGCTGTTTTACTTTGTTTCAAAATTACATATTTTTGATTTAGATATTCTTTTTGATTGTGACATTCGAAAATTCTATCGCTATATATTTTCTCGTTATATATTTAATTGTTATTGTCTATAATTTTAGTTACATTACTTTCGCAGTTCTTCATATATCCATATAAATCCATATATTATTGCAATTGGAACAATCAATTTAAATATAATCTTAATAACTGTAATGATTACACCAAATACCGCTCCGAGGATAAGAAATAATACCAATAATACCAGTGCTATTTTTGCATATAATTTAATTTTTGGAAAAAAGCTATTTTCCTCTATATCATTATGATATGCCTTTTTGTAAAAAAAAGTTCCTTTATTACCACTGTTGGTGCTTTCACTATTGGCATACTCATCTGAATAATCTTCATATCTGATATCATTACTATAGTTTATGTTTATGCTGTCTCCTGCATCAATAATGCTTTTCGCAATAAGTCTGGGACTTCCCAATTCCTTTATAACATCATCCTCTTTTTTGCCATTTATTGCATTCATCGTAATATATTCATCATAATAAGCTACATGCTTCTTTGCATTACTACTACCTATTTCTTCACTTAATATTTCAAATAGTATATTTAAAAATTCTTTCTTGTTCATATTTCCTCCTGAAATTCTTCTTTAAAAGAATGTACTTCCCGTAGTGTATTTTCACATAATGCGAAAAAAGACTTGAAAGAAATTACTTCCAAGTCTTATCCCTACGTGCGTGAGAAGATTCGAACTCCCGACACCTTGGTCCGTAGCCAAGTGCTCTATCCAGCTGAGCTACACGCACACGTTGCATTTATCGCAACGCTACTATTTTACTTAAAAAAAGATGTATTGTCAAGCATTTTATTATATTGTTGTTATATTGTATTATACTGAGCTATATTTTGCCCAATATATTATTTCTTCTTTGATTCATTTACAACATCTGCAATAATCTTTACGCATGTATCAATACCGATTTTTTGACTATTAAAAATCAAATCATAATTTTCCGATTTACCCCATTCTCTATCCGAATAATATTTATGATAATTCTGTCTTCCTTTATCTCTTTTCTTTATTGCAATTTCTGCTTCTTTTTCACTACACTGATTATTTTTTGCGAATCTTTCAACTCTGAATTCTTTGTCTGCATGAACAAATACATTTAAAATATCATCTCGTTCTTTTAAAACATAATCTGCACATCTTCCAACAAAAATACATGGTCCTCTTTCAGCTAAATCTTTTATTACCCTGCATTGAATAAAGAAAACTTCATCCACTAAAGATACAGTACCTCCACTAAATACCTGCGTTGCATAGGTCATACTATTAGCAATATTAAATAAAACACTGTTAGTAATTCTTTCATTAGATTCCTCTATGAATTCATTTGTAAGACCACTTTCCTTTGCTGTCATTTCAATAATTTCACGGTCATATAAAGGTATACCTAACTCCTTTGAAAGTTTCTCACCTATTGAATGTCCGCCACTTCCACATTGTCTGCTTATTGTAACTATATTATACATAATATCACGCCCTTTCTATATAGATATAATAACACATTCATTAAATAATTTCTAATACTTTTTTGGCTATAACTCCAGTGATTTATATACCTCCCCATCTAAATCTTTCCAGAGAAATACACCATTTTCATAAATAAGATAGCTGTTTTTACTACCTTCCTTTGGAATTGAAACTGAACCCGGATTAATAAATATACCATCTTCACAGTCCTCTGCAAATGGTACATGTGTATGACCAAATATTAATATATCATGTGGACACATTGGTGGTTTATTTTCATAATTATACTTATGACCATGTGTAATATACATTGATATACCATCAATCATAATACATCCCATTTCAGAAATAATTGGAAAATCTACTAGCCACTGATCTACTTCTGCATCACAGTTTCCTTTTACACAGATAATATGATCTTTAACTAAATTAAATAACTTAGCAACCCTTTCTGGATCATATTCTTTTGGCAACTTATTTCTTGGACCATGATATAACAAATCCCCAAGAATAATCAACTTATCAGGTGATTCCTCCATATATCTTTTAAGCAATTTTGAACAATAAAAATTTGAACCGTGTATATCTGATGCAATCATTAATTTCATACTCATTAACCTCTCTTGTCTATCTTTCAATGATTTTACAATTTAAATCCCGTTTTTCCTTCACAATTGTATTATTCTAATTTAGTGCTATCTTTAAAACATCTAGGTTTTCGTACATTATATCAATATATGTCTTTCCTGCCGAAAACTCCTCTTTCGTCAAATTATGGCACGATGAAAAAGTAAGTATTTTTGCTCCTGTTTCCCCACTTATTACATCTGCAACATTTCCATTACTTAATTCTATCTTTAAGATTGCAGGAATATTTTCATTTTTTATCTTATCTACCAAATATGCTATAACAGATGCACTTGGCTCAGTTTCTGAAGAACAGCCTGGAAAAGCTGCATAATATTTCAAATTATATTCTTCAACAAAATATCTTGCAGGAAATCTATCTGCAAATAATAATACATTTCTTTTTGCATTACTAACAGTTTCTCTAATTTCCTTATCTAAAAGTTCTAATTTTTCAGTATATGTCTTTAAATTTTCTTCATATTTTTCATTGTTTGCTTCATCTATTTCAAATAATTTTTCCTTAATTACTTTTGATATTTTTATTGCATTCTTTGGTGATGTCCATACATGTTCATCCCACTCTGTTTCATCACCCTCTTCATCTCCATGTTCTTCTTCCTCTTCTTCCATCCCCTCAATAACTTCTTCTTCGAACAATTCTACGCAATCAACCATTTTTATAATAATCAAATCGTCATTGTCTACTGACTTAAGTATTTCATCAACCCATTTATCATTTTCACCCCCGGTATAAATAAAAATATCGCACTCATTTATCTTAATTATATCTTGCGGGCTTGGCTCATATGAATGCACCTCTGAACCCGGTTTTATTAATAATTCTATATTTGCATTATCTAAAGCTATTTGTCTTGAAAAATCATAAGCAGGAAAAATAGTAGCGACTATTGATACCCCTTCTTTACTTTCATCTTTCTCACCACATGCACACATAAAAATTGTTGCACAAAAAATACACATCATCAATAAAAGTAATCTTATTTTATTTTTTTTCATCATATTATCTCCTCATTTTTTGTACTTTTTCACACATTAAGTACTATCATTTAAGCTCATAGTCAAGATTTTACTCAACACTCAATATTATACTCAAGAATATAATCATCCATATAATATCCCTTTCCAATGTCAGTTTTTCTTTCTTCTACCTTCTTCAATCCCAATCTATAATATTTCTGGATTGTTACAGTATTATTCCTATTAACTGTCAGATATATAGACTCTTTATTACATTTTATTGCAAGATTTTTTATGAACTCAAATGCCTGCTTTCCATATCCTTTATTCCTATGCTCCTTTTTTATATAAAATTTACTTAAGAATAATTTCTTTTTCTCTTCACACAATCCTATAAAACCAATATTTTGATTCTCATCTTTAAGATACAGAAAGTAATATTCATATCCATTATCAAACTGGCTTTTAATACCCTCAACTGATTGAAATTTCTTAAGCATGTAATCATTCTGCTCTTTCCCAATAATGGGATCATAATGCTCTCTTACAATTTCTGTCGCCAATCTTGATAAAGAATATATATCTTTTTCATTATTCAAAACTTTAATAAACTCCATTTTAGCTCAACTAAATACTCCTGTTTTATTCTTCTTATGACTTATATTAAGTAAAATAAGTTTCTTTTGCTTAATCTCATAACTTATTTCACTATCATTATATTTCAAATCACACAACCATCTCTCAGATAGCTTTATAATATGAGTAAATATATAGTTGCAATAGAAATAACTATTTGAATAATAGCAAATCTAAATACTGTTTGCGTATTTGACCACCCTAAAACTTTTCGAACATGATCATGTATTGGAGTTCTTGTGTTTTTTAGAATATGAATCTTCAAAAACCTCAATAATGCAACCTTTATCAATCCTAACCCTCCATCAATAATCAGCATAGCAGCCACTAATATATACAGGAACGGACTTCCTGTTTTAAGAATTGATATACTAATAAAAATTCCCATTGCTCGTGAACCTGCATCACCCATTAATAATTTACTTGGTGTTGCATTGTACCAAAGATATCCTAGTAAACATACAATAAATAATAAAATAGAAAAGTCGAAATCAAAGCCCCTCTTTTCAATCATTGTAATAACATATATTGTCACAAGCGATGTTATTGATAATGTTCCTGATAAACCATCAACACCATCAGAACAGTTTGTAACATTTATTGATACCCAGACAAGAATAACAGTAAGCATCATAAATAATGGCGTTGGAATTTCAAAATTTATCCCAACTGTCGCCAAAGTAATTTCTGTTCCATTATAATGAACATATGTCATTGCAACAACTATTGCGACAAGTAAATCAAGAAACCCTTTTTTATATTCACCCCATGGCTTTTCTGATGCATCATCTAAAAAACCTGTAAGCATTTCTATAATTACAAGAATTGTATATATGCCAATTTCTATATTTATATTTCCAAATACTACTACTGAAAAAGCAAATACCAATACAAAAATAAGTCCTGCTCCTCTTGGCTTTCCTGCCGATAATTTCCCATCATGTGCAAAATTTCTACCAATATCTTTAGGAAGATTATTACTGAATTTTGCGAGCAAAAAACATGTTAAAAAAAACGAAAATAATATTCCTATAAAAGCAACAATAGCATAGCTTTGACCTAAAATGATATTTATCATTGGTTTTGCCTCCTTATTCTTCGCTATATTTATTTACAAAGCAAAAAAAGAGCTGACCATTCTCAGCTCTCAAATGCCGGCGACCGGAATCGAACCGGTACGGATTTTACTCCGCAGGATTTTAAGTCCTGTGCGTCTGCCAGTTCCGCCACGCCGGCATAAGTCTTTCGACTTAGTGGGACCTACAGGGCTCGAACCTGTGACCCTCTGCTTGTAAGGCAGATGCTCTCCCAGCTGAGCTAAGATCCCATTTAATATGTTTCTGGGGAACGCTTATAGCGTTTAACGACCCGGATGGGGTTCGAACCCACGACCTCCGCCGTGACAGGGCGGCGCTCTAACCAGCTGAGCCACCAGGCCATATTAAATACATATTTTCGAGTTTTTTCTTTCGAGTGGACCTTCGGGGACTCGAACCCAGGACCGACCGGTTATGAGCCGGTTGCTCTAACCAACTGAGCTAAAGGTCCATATTCTTAGTTACCTAAGAAAGAGCCGACAATCGGACTTGAACCGATAACCTGCTGATTACAAATCAGCTGCTCTGCCAATTGAGCCATGTCGGCATATAGATGAAAAAACATCTAAATGACTCCGACGGGAATCGAACCCGTGTTACCGCCGTGAAAGGGCGATGTCTTAACCGCTTGACCACGGAGCCTTATTCAAAATTAGGTGGGCTTTCTTAAGTCCACCTTAACTCCCCGAGTAGGACTC